>NZ_JAMBPS010000040.1:0-71820 GCF_024206515.1 Paraburkholderia sp. CNPSo 3281
GCCACCCCAATAGCGCGAGGTCTTGCGATCCCCCGCTTTCATCCAAAGATCGTATGCGGTATTAATCCGGCTTTCGCCGGGCTATCCCCCACTACTGGACATGTTCCGATGTATTACTCACCCGTTCGCCACTCGCCGCCAGGATTGCTCCCGCGCTGCCGTTCGACTTGCATGTGTAAGGCATGCCGCCAGCGTTCAATCTGAGCCAGGATCAAACTCTTCAGTTCAATACCTGTTACTGTTTTCGGTCTCTCTCGAGACCGGTCGCTCACTCAAAGCTGACAGGTTCTGAATAAATTCAAAAACCTGACTTACTTTAGTGTGAGACTCTTGATACTTTTGCTGCTCCCGACAATGCTCCGAAGAACATCATCAGGCCGCCACCGCATCAAGCGCCCACACTTATCGGCTGTAAATTTTTAAAGATCGATCGCGAAGTTGCCGTTAAAAACACCTAACTACCGGCTTCTTTCTGCGTTGCTGCGTCAGCAGCAGAGAAACGAGATTATGATGAATCTTTTTCGCTTCGTCAACCCCTTTTTTTCGCTCACCGCTTAAAAAAGCTGCCGACTCCTGCGTCCGCCAGTTTCCGCGGCGGCCTTCGCTGCCCTGATGTCTGAGACATCGAACTGCGAAGGGGGCGAATCTTATCGCCCCCGCCAGCGCTGTGCAAGGGGGTGGCGAAAATATTCCTCACTTCCGGGTAAGGACCTCCAGCGGCACCGCATTCGCCATCGCCGCGTAGCCGGCATCGCTTGGGTGGATGTGGTCGCCGCTGTCATAGCCGTAACGCAGTCGCGCGGGATCCGCCGGGTCCCGCAGCGCCGCGTCGAAATCGACCACGCCGTCGAACGCCCCGCTCGTCCGGATCCACTGGTTCACCGCCGTGCGGATCGCCTCGCGCTCCGGCGGCAGCGAAGCCGGCGTGAGCGTCGCGCCGAAAATGCGTACGCCGCGTCCGTGCGCCTGCGCGATCACGCGGCGGTAGCCCGCGATCAGGTCGTTCGCGTCCACGTGCGTATGAGGAAAGTCGCAGTCGAGGCCCGATCGTGCCGGCATCGCCTGGAAGTTGATGTCGTTGATGCCGATGAGCAGCACCACGGTCTTCACGCCCGGGTGGCCGAGCGCGTCGCGGCCAAAGCGCCGCTCGAGCGCCTCGCCGTAGCAAGGCGAATCGCTCAGCAGCCGGTTGCCGCTAATCCCGAGATCGATCACGGCGAGATCCGTGCGCGGCGACTGCGCGATGCGGCGCGCCAACGCGTCCGGCCAGCGACGGTTCTGATTGAGCGAGGAACGCATGCCGTCGGTAATGGAATCGCCGATCGCCGCGACCGTCGACGCCCCTGGCGCCTCGACCGCGAGCCCCGTCACCCACGCGTACTGCGTAAAGCGCTGGGTGAACGCACCAATCGACGGATCCGCGACGTGATTGCCCGGACGCGAGACGTAATTCACCTGACTCGCCACGCGGTGCCACGCGACCATCTTTTGCTCGGGTCCCATATAGGAACTGATGGCGTAGGGTGCGTGCGCCTTCAGATCGATCTGCACCGGATCGCTATCGAGCGCAGCACCGGGAGGCACCGACACCGCCGGCCGCCCGCCGAAGGTCACATGCGCCATACCCGCCTCGCTTGCCGCCGCGCCGCCCGCAGACGGCGCAATCGCCATCGCCTCTATCACGAGCGGCGTGCGCCCGTAGAGGTTGCTCACATGCACCCGCGCAACCGTGCCGCCCAGCGTCGGATACACGATCTGCCGAACGGTACGCCCGGCGACCTCGGGCGCGCGGTACAGCGCCGGGAGCGCGTCGCGCTCGGGAATCGACTGCAGGGCCGTCGCCCAGCTCGTGACCCAGGGGCCCGGGGCTTGATCCGCGAACGCCGGAGACGCGGCGCCAAGTGAAATGAACACTGCGGCCGCAGCCGCGAGGGGAGCAAAAGAAATCTTCATCCGTGAACGAGTGCGCAGGCAAAGGCGCATTGTGCCCCATGGCCCGGTGCACAGCCTTCCATCCGCCTGACAGTCCAGCGCACTAACCTACGCAAAATCCCACGCACACGCCGCCCATGCGCACAAATCCCAGGCAATCCCGCTCCCGCCCCACTAAAACTCAACTGCAGGTCCGAATTTCTTTGCCCTACCTCAAAAAATTCATTTACCGACCGGTCGGTTGGTTTATACTGCGCGACATACCCAACTTCGACGAGAGCGTCTCCATGTACACGCAATCCCTCGACATCCCCGGCAACGTTGCTCCGCTGGACGCGGACGCAACCTCGCCGGAGCAGGCGCAGTTCGACGCCATCATGGCCGCCGACGGCAAGATCGAGCCGCAGGACTGGATGCCCGAAGCCTATCGCAAGACGCTCGTGCGCCAGATCTCGCAGCATGCGCACTCGGAAGTCGTCGGCATGCTGCCGGAAGGCAACTGGATCTCGCGTGCGCCGAGCCTCAAGCGCAAGGCGATCCTGCTCGCCAAGGTGCAGGACGAAGCGGGCCACGGCCTTTATCTCTATAGCGCGGCGGAAACGCTCGGCGTTTCGCGCGACCAGCTCGTCGACGCGCTGCACGCCGGCAAGGCCAAGTATTCGAGCATCTTCAATTACCCGACGCCCACGTGGGCCGATGTCGGCGTGATCGGCTGGCTCGTGGACGGCGCGGCGATCATGAACCAGATTCCGTTGTGCCGCTGCACGTACGGCCCTTACGCGCGCGCCATGATCCGCATCTGCAAGGAAGAGTCGTTCCACCAGCGCCAGGGCTTCGACGCCCTGCTCGCCATGATGAGCGGCACCGAAGCGCAGCGCGAACTCGTCCAGCAAGCCGTGAACCGCTGGTGGTGGCCGGTGCTGATGATGTTCGGCCCGGGCGACGCCGATTCGGTCCACAGCAACCAGTCGGCCAAATGGGGCATCAAGCGCATCTCGAACGACGATCTGCGCCAGAAGTTCGTCGATGCGACGGTCGAGCAGGCGAAGGTGCTGGGCGTGACGCTGCCCGACCTGGATCTCAAATGGAACGAAGCGCGCGGCCACTACGACTACGGCACGATCGACTGGGAAGAATTCTGGCGCGTCGTGAACGGCGACGGGCCGTGCAACCGCGAGCGTCTCGGCACGCGCGTGAAGGCGCACAACGAAGGCGCTTGGGTGCGCGAAGCGGCCCTCGCCCATGTCGAAAAGCAGCGCCAACGCGCCGAGAAGCACGCAGCTTGAGCACACTTCATACATGAATCAGGAAGGAAGGAGATCCACGATGAACAAGGAATGGCCGATCTGGGAAGTGTTCGTGCGTAGCAAGCAGGGCCTCGACCACAAGCACTGTGGCAGCCTGCACGCCTCCGACGCCTCGATGGCGCTGCGCATGGCGCGCGACGTCTACACGCGCCGCCAGGAAGGCGTGAGCATCTGGGTGGTGCCGTCGTCGGCAATCACGGCATCGGATCCGAACGAAAAGGCCGAGCTCTTCGAGCCGGCCGGCGACAAGATCTATCGCCACCCGACGTTCTACACGCTGCCCGACGAAGTCAACCACATGTAAGAGCGCAACATGACGACGCCCACGCCTGAACAACTCGCGTACGTGCTGCGCCTCGCCGATACGGCGCTGATCCTCGGTCAGCGCAATACGGAATGGTGCGGCCACGGCCCGATCCTCGAAGAAGACATCGCGCTCGCCAACATGAGCCTGGACCTGATCGGTCAGGCGCGCCTGCTCTACACGCATGCCGCCACGCTCGAAAAGGCCCTTACCGGCCGCGAGCGCACCGAGGACGACTACGCCTACTTCCGCGCCGAGCGCGAGTTCGCGAACTACACGCTCGCAGAGCTGCCGCATTTCGGCCCGCTCGCCGGCACGACGCATTCGGCCAACGACTACGCCGTGACGATCGTGCGCAACTTCCTCTACGCCACGCTGATGGAGCATCTGTGGACCGCGCTGCTGCGCTCCGCCGACCCGCAGCTGGCCGCGATCGCCGAGCGCTCGATCAAGGAAACGCGCTACCACGTGCACCATGCGCGCGAGTGGCTGGTCCGCTTCGGCGACGGCACCGATGAGTCGCACAGCCGCGCCCAGGCCGCGCTCGACTGGCTGATGCCGTACACGCGGGAATTCTTCAGCACCGACGCCGTGGAAGCGGCTGTGGCCGAAGCCGGCATCGCACCGCTTACGGCGCAGTTCGAAGCCGCGTGGCGCGCCGACGTGGAAGCCGCGCTCGAGGAAGCCACGCTCACGCTGCCCGCGCAGGTGTTCCACATCACGACCGGCAAGCACGGTGAACACTCGGAGCACATGGGTTTCGTGCTGGCCGAGATGCAGAGCCTCGCGCGCCAGCACCCGGACGCGCGCTGGTAAGCGCCCCCGCAGGAACAGAGGAAGTCACGATGCAAGCAACGGCAGATCACGCGCTCGAACGCGCCTGGGAAGTGCTGGAATCGGTGCCAGATCCGGAGATTCCGGTCGTGTCGATCCGCGAACTGGGCATTCTGCGCGACGTGCGCCGCGCCGACGACGGCCAGATCGAAGTGGTCATCACGCCCACCTACTCCGGCTGCCCGGCGATGTCGCAGATCGCGGAGGACGTCGCGCACGCGCTCGACGCCGCCGCGCTCGCGCCCTACCGCATCGCGACGACCCTGGCGCCCGCGTGGACCACCGACTGGATCACCGACGAAGCGCGCGAGAAGTTGCGCGTCTATGGCATCGCGCCGCCCACGGGCAACTGCGGCTCAGCGCCGCAATCGGCCGAACAGCCGATCACCTTCATCGCGAAACCGAAGCCGTTGCCCGCGCCCGCCTGCCCGCACTGCGGCTCGCAGCACACCGAGCGCCTCGCGCAGTTCGGCTCGACCGCGTGCAAGGCGCTCTACCGCTGCATCGACTGCCGCGAACCCTTCGACTACTTCAAACCGTACTGATATGGCCACTCCGCAATTCCATTCGCTGCGCATCCGCGAAGTGCGGCCCGAAACCGCGGACGCGGTCTCTGTCGCTTTCGAAGTCCCGCCCGAGCTGCGCGAGGCGTTTCGCTTCACCCAGGGGCAGTTTGTCACGCTCAAGACGCACATCGACGGCGAGGAAACGCGCCGTTCGTACTCGATCTGCGTGGGCGTGACCGACTACGACCGCGATGGCGAGCTGCGCATCGGCATCAAGCGCGTGCGCGGCGGGCGTTTTTCGAACTTCGCGTTCGAGCAGCTCGCGCCCGGCCACGAGATCGACGTGATGACGCCCGATGGCCGCTTCTTCACGCACCTGAACGCCGAGCACGGCAAGCACTACATGGCCTTCTCGGGCGGCTCGGGCATCACGCCCGTGCTCGCGATCATCAAGACGACGCTCGAAACGGAACCGCGCAGTGAGTTCACGCTCGTGTACGGCAACCGCAGCGTCGACGCGATCATGTTCGCCGAAGAGCTGGAGGACCTGAAGAACCGCTTCATGAGCCGCTTCCGCCTCTACCACGTGCTCTCGGACGACCTGCAGGACGTCGAGCTCTTCAACGGCGTGCTCGATCAGGCCAAGTGCGCGGCGTTCCTCGAAACGCTGGTGCCCGCCGACGAGATCGACGAAGCCTTCATCTGCGGCCCCGGCCCGATGATGGACGCCGCAGAAGCCGCGTTCAAGGACGCGGGCGTGCCGCCGCAAAAGGTGCACGTGGAGCGCTTCGGCTCGCCGCTGCCGCAGGCGGGCGTGCCGAACGTCGAGATCACCGAAAACACGCCGGCCGCCGACCTCGAGATCGTCATCGACGGCAAGAAGCGCAAAATGCGCCTGCCGTACGAGGGCGTGAGCCTGCTCGACGTCGGCCTGAAGGCGGGTCTGGCGCTGCCTTACGCGTGCAAGGGCGGCGTGTGCTGCACCTGCCGCGCCAAGGTGCTCGAAGGCGAGGTGAAGATGGACAAGAACTACACGCTCGAGGAGCAGGAGGTGAAGGACGGCTTCGTGCTCACCTGCCAGTGTCATCCGGTGAGCGAGCGCGTGGTCGTGAGTTTCGACGAACGTTAAGGCGTTAGAGCAACAGCACGCTTTCGGCCTGCAGGCGATCCGCTTACACTAGGGGCCGCCCGTCGGTGTTGCAGCGCAGCGCTGCGACACCCGCGGGCGGTTCCTTTTGTTATTAGCGTGCTTTCGGGCTTACAGGGCGTTCAGCGTGAACGCAACGAGTTGTCGATGACCACGATTCACCTCATTTACGGCGAGCCGGCCGTGACGGCGCTACGTCAGGCTCTCGAAGCGGCAGGCCGTCCGGACCGCGTGATCGCCCTGCGCGATGATCTGACGGTAGGCCCATTGCGCGACATCGACGTGGCGGGCGATCCCGGCGTGGCGCAACGCGCCGCCTTCTGGGAGCGCCTGAGCGATGCGCCGCCCGCCCTCGCCCACGACGACTGCGCGGCGCTCAATGCGCTCGAAGCCGACGACTCCCACGTGGTGATCTGGCACACGCACGACGCCGCGCATCAACTCGCGCTGCGGCGTGTCTGCTACCGCTTGCGCGACGTCCCGCAGCGCCTGAACGAAGTGCGCCTGACCGCCGACGAAATTTCGGGCCCGAACGCCGCAGCCTGCATCGAGGCGCGCTTGCCCGACGCCGCGCCGATCTCGGTGCTGCGCATCACGCGTCTCGCGCTGGAGTGGCAGGAAGCCAAGTTCGCCAACGGCGAGACGCGCCGCTGGCGCGACAACACGTTTACGAGCGGCACATGGAGCGACCTCGACGCCATGATCCTCGACGTGCTCGACGCCCATGAAGACCGTCCGGCGGGCGCATCGTGGCTCGCCAGCGACGCGCTGGGCGCAGCGCTCACCCGTGGCGGCGCCGGCTTCACGGTCGGCGAGCCCGTCGTGCTGTGGCGCCTGCGCGAGCTGTGCGCGGCTGAGGAACTGCGCCTGCGCGACGATATGTGCGCCGCCTGCGCTCCGCTCGCCGCTGCCGCGCGCGCCGCGCGTCCGCCGCTTCCGCAAACCGCCGCGCACCTTTCCCTCCCCCGCTGATTTCCCATGGCACGCACCCGAGCGCCCGACCACGAAACCCAACGCGACCAGATCCTCGAACTAGCCGCCGCCAAATTCGCGCAGACGAGCTACCCGAGCACCTCGATGTCGGACCTGGCGGCCGCCAGCGGCACCTCGAAGGCGCGGCTCTATCACTATTACGAGAGCAAGGAAGCGATCCTCTTCGATCTGCTCGATCGCTACACCAAGCGGCTCATGCTGATCATCGCGGAGGTGGAAGGCGCGAGCCAGCGGCGCGGTCACGACGAACGCGAGAGCTTCGCGGAGCTGATTCGCGCGTTTCTCGCGGAGTACGAAACCTCGCACAGCCGCCACGTGGCGCTGCTGAACGACGTCAAATACCTCGTGGACGTCCAGCGCGAGATCATCCTGAACCGCCAGCGCGATGTGGTCGCCGCCTTTACGCGCCAGCTTGCGCGCGCGTATCCCAGCCAGGTCACGAGCGAAAACCAGACCGCGCTGACGATGATGGTGTTCGGCATGATCAACTGGACGTTTACGTGGCTCAAGCCCGGTGGCCGCATGGGCTATCGCGACTTCGCCGAGCAGGTGATCGCCATGGTCGATCACGGTCTGACGGGCGCCTGAAGGGCAATAATTTTCGGGCCAGATTGCTGCGGTGCGACATGATGCACCAAGACAACAGTTGACACGTCAAATGACCCGAAAAATTACTCGTTAATAATCAAATGCTTGCGCTTATATTTTTATTAATTAGGCGCAACACTCAAATTTACACTCCGGGTTTTCCCTAGAGTGCACCCAGGGTTTCCGCTAGAATGCGTTTTGCGCTGCATCATGCGGCATGCATTTTAAGGAGAACCCACCATGATCCCGCTTTCGACCCAAGCCAACGTGCCGATCATTTCGTCCGCTCGTCCGCTGACGTCCGGTCATGCGCCCGTCATGGTGCGAGTGCTCACCTCGGCAGACCGCGAACGCCTGCTCGCGCACTTTCTCACGCTCGACAGCGATGACCGCCTGCTGCGCTTCGGCCAGGCCGCGCCCGACCACGTGATCGAAAAGTACGTGCGCTCGATGGACTTCACGCGCGACACCGTGTTCGGCGTGTTCAACCACCAGCTGCAACTCGTGGGCGTCGGCCATCTGGCCTACTTGCCGGCGGACGGCAACGGCCGCACGGCCGAGTTCGGCGTGTCCGTGCTGGAAAGCGCGCGCGGCCAGGGCATCGGCTCGAAGCTGTTCGAGCGCGCCGCCATCCGCAGCCGCAACACGCACGTCACCACGCTCTACATGCACTGCCTGTCGCGCAACTCGACGATGATGCACATCGCGAAGAAGTCGGGCATGAAGATCGAGTACGCCTACGGCGAAGCCGACGCCTACCTCTCGCTCGAGCCGGCCGACCAAAGCAGCATCATCGCCGAAATGCTCCAGGAACAAGCCGCCGTGTTCGACTACGCGCTCAAGCGTCAGGCGCGCCAGGCCAGCAAGCTGATGGAATCGATCCTGCCGCAGGCTGTCGCGGCGTGACTCCTGCCCTTCAGGACAGACTGATGCACTGAAAGAGCGGCTTCGGCCGCTTTTTTTGCGTCTGCTGCACGGCACCGCGCAGTCAGCGGATCGGCAAAGCCGTCGTTTCCTTGAACGTGTCGAGCGAAAAGCTGGACTTCACGTCGATCACCGAAGGATGGTGCAGCAACTGGTCCTGCACGAAGCGCGAGAAGTGCGCCATATCCTCCACCTGCACGCGCAGCAGGAAATCCATGTCGCCCGTCATCGCGTGGCAGGCCACCACCTCCGGCCAGGTCTGCACCGCCGCACGAAACAGCTCGGCGTGCGTCACGCCTTCGCGCCCCGCCGCCGTCGGCCCACGCTTTTCCAGCCGCACGTTCACGTAGGCGAGCAGGTCGAGCCCCAGCTTCTGCGCATCGAGCAGCGCCACGTAGCTGCGAATCACGCCGCTTTCCTCCAGCCGCCGGATGCGCCGCAAACACGGGCTCGGCGAGAGGTTCACGCGCTCGGCGATCTCCTGGTTCGAGAGCCGGCCATTCTCCTGAAGGATCGCCAGAATGCGCCTGTCGATTGCATCCAATTCGATGCTTGCCATTTTCTGCCTCGCAAACATTCATTCAGGGCAGTTTATAGCGCAGATCGGCGGCAATGCGACCCAACTCGCAAGCTTTCTCCCAATGCGGCGGACTACACTGTCCAACACGAAATCTGATCTACATCAGCCAGGAGACAACCATGCAGGTCCCCAACTGGGAGAACCCCGTCGGCACCGACGGCTTCGAATTCATCGAATACACCGCGCCGGACCCCAAGGCGCTCGGCAAACTGTTCGAACGCATGGGCTTCACGGCCGTCGCGCGCCATCGCCATAAGGACGTGACGCTCTACCGTCAGGGCGACATCAACTTCATCGTCAACGGCGAACCCGATTCGTTCGCCCAGCGCTTTGCGCGCCTGCACGGCCCGTCGATCTGCGCGATCGCCTTCCGTGTGCAGGATGCCGCCAAGGCCTACAAGCACGCGCTCGAACTCGGCGCGTGGGGCTTCGACAACAAGACCGGCCCGATGGAGCTGAACATTCCGGCCATCAAGGGCATTGGCGACTCGCTGATCTATTTCGTCGACCGCTGGCGCGGCAAGAACGGCGCGGCGCCGGGCAGCATTGGCGACATCAGCATCTATGACGTCGACTTCGAGCCGATCGCGGGCGCCGAGCAGAACCCGGTCGGCCACGGCCTCACCTATATCGACCACCTCACGCACAACGTCCACCGCGGGCGCATGAACGAGTGGGCCGAGTTCTACGAACGCCTCTTCAACTTCCGCGAAATCCGCTACTTCGATATCGAAGGCAAGGTCACCGGCGTGAAGTCGAAGGCGATGACCTCGCCCTGCGGCAAGATCCGCATCCCGATCAACGAGGAAGGCGGCGAGACGGCGGGCCAGATCCAGGAATACCTCGACGCCTATCACGGCGAAGGCATCCAGCACATCGCGCTCGGCACGAACGACATTTACCGCACCGTGGATGGCCTGCGCGCCAGGGAAATTGCGCTGCTCGACACGATCGAAACGTACTACGAGCTCGTGAACCGCCGCATTCCGGGCCACACCGAGCCGCTGGAAGAACTGAAGAAGCGCAAGATCCTGATCGACGGCATGCCCGAAGACCTGCTGCTGCAGATCTTCACGGAGAACCAGATCGGCCCGATCTTCTTCGAGATCATCCAGCGCAAGGGCAACCAGGGCTTCGGCGAGGGCAACTTCAAGGCGCTGTTCGAGTCGATCGAGCTCGACCAGATCCGCCGCGGCGTGGTGCAGGACAAGGCATGACGCACGCGCGCCGATAATTTCGGCCAATGCCAAACAAAAAGGGCGAAGATCGCACGATCTTCGCCCTTTTTGACTTTTGAATCCGCCGCCGCACACCCCGGCGCCGGATTCGGGTGAGTGGAATGCTGCGCGGATCAGCGCGGCATCAGGATTTGCGTTCGGCCTTCGCGGCCGGCATGGCGTTCGTATCAGCCTTCATGCTCAGCGTGTACTGGGCGCATCGGGTCGTCGCATTCTCGCCGCTCTTCGTGCTGGCGTTCGAATGCAGCGGCGCGCTCATGGCAAAGAACGCGGCCGAGACCGTCAGAAAGGTCTGGATATGTCGATTATTCATGCTGGACTCCTTTTTTCAGACTGCCTGTTGCAGTAGTGCCCCTTTAATAAGCGTTAACTGCGAGGGACGCTGCGCGGTTCGCACAGGTGAGGGAGTTAGACAGGATATTCAAGTCCGGTTCCCATGTAGTGCAAGTTTTACACGTTGTTACTCCTCTGAGGAATTCGATACATCCGTTATTACACGGGGGTTTCAGGCCGCTTGCGCGACACGGCGCCACAGGCCCGAAAGATGCAGCGCAATGCGGCGCGGCGCCCCGAGCCTCGAAGCGGCGGGTTTATCCGAGTGCTACTATCGAAAGAAAGAAGCCAATATGGCGACCCCGGCCAACGCATTCACAAGATGCCGAGGCCCTGAAGTTCTGGCGATCCCACAACGGATTGGTTGGATGGAGGAAGACACATAATGAATGCCCCGCTAGACGCAGGTCAGCGCGCTTCGCTCGAAGCCGCACTCGCTTCCGTCACGCTCGACGATAAATACACCCTCGAACGCGGCCGCGCGTACATGAGCGGCATCCAGGCGCTGGTCCGCCTGCCGATGCTGCAGCAGGAACGCGACAAGGCCGCCGGTCTCAATACCGCGGGGTTCATCTCAGGCTATCGTGGCTCGCCGCTCGGCGGTCTCGATCAGTCCCTCTGGAAGGCGAAGCAGCATCTCGCCGCGCATCAGATCGTTTTTCAGCCAGGTGTGAACGAAGACCTCGCCGCGACCGCCGTTTGGGGTTCGCAGCAGGTGAACCTGTATCCATCCGCGAAATACGACGGCGTGTTTTCGATGTGGTACGGCAAGGGACCGGGCGTCGACCGCAGTGGCGACGTGTTCAAGCACGGTAATTCCGCCGGCTCGTCGCCGCACGGCGGCGTGCTCGTGCTCGCCGGCGACGACCATGCGGCCAAGTCGTCCACGCTCGCGCACCAGTCGGAGCACGTCTTCAAGGCCTGCGGACTACCGGTGCTGTTCCCCTCGAACGTCCAGGAATATCTCGACTTCGGCCTGCATGGCTGGGCGATGAGCCGTTACTCGGGCCTCTGGGTCGCGATGAAATGCGTGACCGACGTGGTGGAATCGTCGGCTTCGGTCGAGCTCGACCCGCATCGCACGAACATCATCCTCCCCGAAGACTTCGCGATGCCCGAGGGTGGCCTGAACATCCGCTGGCCCGATCCGCCGCTCGTGCAGGAAGCGCGTCTGCTCGACTACAAGTGGTACGCGGGGCTCGCCTACGTGCGAGCCAACAAGCTCGACCGTGTCGAGATCGATTCGCCGCATGCGCGCTTTGGCATCATCACGGGCGGCAAGGCATATCTGGATGTGCGCCAGGCGCTCACCGACCTCGGCCTCGACGACGAAACCTGCTCGCGCATCGGTATCCGGCTCTACAAGGTCGGCTGCGTGTGGCCGCTCGAAGCGCAGGGCGCGCACGCCTTCGCGCGCGGCCTCGAAGAGATTCTCGTGGTCGAGGAAAAGCGTCAGATTCTCGAATACGCGATCAAGGAAGAGCTGTACAACTGGCCCGACGCCCAGCGTCCGCGCGTGTACGGCAAGTTCGACGAAAAGGATGGCGCGGGCGGCGAATGGTCGGTGCCGATGGGCAACTGGCTCCTGCCCGCGCACTACGAGCTATCGCCCGCGATCATCGCGAGAGCCATCTCCACGCGGCTCGACAAGTTCGAATTGCCCTCGGACGTGCGCGCGCGTATCGCCGCGCGCATGAGCGTGATCGAGGCCAAGGAAAAGGCGCTCGCGAAGCCGCGCGTGCAGGCGGAGCGCAAGCCGTGGTTCTGCTCGGGCTGCCCGCACAACACGTCGACGAACGTGCCCGAAGGCTCGCGCGCGATGGCCGGCATCGGCTGCCACTACATGACCGTGTGGATGGACCGCAACACGAGCACCTTCAGCCAGATGGGCGGCGAAGGCGTGGCGTGGGTCGGCCAGGCGCCGTTCACGAACGACAAGCACGTGTTCGCCAACCTCGGCGACGGCACCTACTTCCACTCGGGCCTGCTCGCCATCCGCGCGGCGATCGCCTCGAAGGCGAACATCACCTACAAGATTCTCTACAACGATGCGGTCGCGATGACGGGCGGCCAGCCTGTCGACGGCACGCTCACCGTGCCGCAGATCACGCATCAAGTCGCCGCCGAAGGCGCGGCGAAGATCGCAATCGTCACCGACGAACCCGGGAAGTACGAAGGTGAACCCGCCACGAAGCTCGCGCCGGGCGTGACGATCCACCACCGCGACCAGCTCGATGCGATCCAGCGCGAACTGCGCGAGATTCCCGGCACGACGATCCTGATCTACGACCAGACCTGCGCCACCGAAAAGCGCCGCCGCCGCAAGCGCGGCACGTATCCGGACCCGGCGAAGCGCGTGGTCATCAACGAGGCTGTGTGCGAAGGCTGCGGCGATTGCTCGGTGCAGTCGAATTGCCTGAGCGTCGAGCCGCTCGATACGGAATACGGCACGAAGCGCCAGATCAACCAGTCCACCTGCAACAAGGACTTCTCGTGCCTGAAGGGCTTCTGCCCGAGCTTCGTGACGGTGGAAGGCGGCCAGCTGCGCAAGCCGAAGGCGAGCAGCGTCGCGAACGAAGCGATGCCCGCCGTCCCGACGCCCGACGTGCCCGCCATCGGCCGGCCCTACGGCGTGCTCGTGACGGGCGTGGGCGGCACCGGCGTGGTGACGATCGGCGCGCTGCTCGGCATGGCCGCGCACCTGGAAGCCAAGGGCGTGACCGTGCTCGACGTGACCGGTCTCGCGCAAAAAGGCGGCGCAGTGATGAGCCACGTGCAGATCGCCAACCGTCCCGGCGACATCCACGCCACGCGCATCGCCATGGGCGAGGCGAACCTCGTGATCGGCTGCGACGCCATCGTGACGGCCGGCGACGACTGCATCTCGCGCATGCAGGAAGGCATGTCACACGTAGTGCTCAACAGCGCGCCCACGCCGACCGCCGAGTTCATCAAGAATCCGCAGTGGCAGTTCCCGGGCTCCAACACCGAGGCTGACGTGCGCGCCGCAGCGGGCACGGACAACGTCGCGACCGTCGATGCGAACCGCTACGCGCTCGCGCTGCTCGGCGACGCGATCTACACGAACCCGTTCGTGCTCGGCTACGCGTGGCAAAAGGGCTGGCTGCCGCTCACGCACGAGTCGCTCGTGCGCGCGATCGAGTTGAACGCGGTGCAGGTCGAGAAGAATCTCGCCGCGTTCGAATGGGGCCGCCGCGTGGCGCATGATCGCGCCGCCGTGGATCAGCTCGTGAAGAAGCCGATGCCCGAGCAGAACGCAGACTCTGCCGGCGCGAAGATCGTCTCGCTGCATACGCCCAGGGCGCTCGATACGCTCATCGAAAAGCGCGCGCAGTATCTCGCCGCATATCAGAACGCGGCATACGCGCGGCGCTATCGCGCGTTCGTCGAAAGCGTGCGCGAGGCCGAAGCAAAGCTCGAGCACGTCGACGGCCAGTCTCCGCTCACCGAAGCCGTGGCGAAGAACCTGCACAAGCTGATGGCGTACAAGGACGAATACGAGGTCGCGCGCCTCTACGCGGACCCGGCGTTCATCGAGAAGATCAAGGCGAGCTTCGAAGGCGACTGGAAGGTGAACTTCCATCTCGCGCCGCCCTCGTTCGCGAAGCATGACGACAAAGGCCAGTTGGTGAAGAAGCAGTATGGCCCGCGCATGCTCACGGCCATGCGCATGCTCGCGAAGTTCAGGTTCCTGCGCGGCTCGGCGCTCGACCCGTTCGGCCGCACCGAGGAACGCCGTCACGAACGCGCATTGATCGGCGAGTACGAAACGCTGATGCGCGAAGTGACCGGCGGTTTGAGCGAGGCGAATCTGCCGCTCGCGCTGGAACTCGCGAACCTGCCCGACGCGATTCGCGGTTACGGCCACATCAAGGAGAACAACCTGAAGGCCACGCGCGCGAAGTGGGCCACGTTGCTCGCGAAGTGGCGCTCGCCGGAAAACGGCGCGGCGCGGCACGCGGCTTGACGCTCACCTGATTTGAGGCGGGAAAAACAAAGGGCGCTCCGTGCAACACGGAGCGCCCTTTTCACGTCAGGCGATGAGCGAGAGCGTGCTTACTTTGCCGCCGCCTTCGCCACGTTCGCGTTAGCCGAAGCCACCGCCGTCATGTTGATGATGCGTCGCACGGTGGCCGCCGGCGTGAGGATGTGCACCGGCTTCGACGCGCCGAGCAGGAACGGGCCGACCGTCACGCCTTCGCCGCCGATCACCTTCAGCAGGTTGTACGCGATGTTGGCCGCTTCCACGTTCGGCATGATCAGCAGGTTCGCTTCGCCCGTGAGCGTCGTGCCCGGGAACGACTGCTTGCGGATCAGCTCGGAGAGCGCCGCGTCGCCGTGCATTTCGCCGTCCACTTCGAGCTGCGGATCGCGCTCGGCGATCAGCTCGCGCGCGGCCTGCATGCGCTGCGACGTCGACGAACGCACGCTGCCGAAGTTCGACGAAGACAGGAGCGCGACCTTCGGCGTGATGCCGAACTTCTCGATTTCGCGCGCGGCGAGGATCGTCATGTCGGCGAGCTGCTCGGCGCTCGGCACTTCGTTCACGTAGGTGTCGCTGATGAAGATGTTGCGGCCCGGCAGCATCAGCAGGTTCATCGCGGCGTAGTTCTCGGCTTCCTTCGCCTTGCCGAACACCTGGTCGATGAACTTGAGGTGATAGTCGAAGCTGTTCAGCAGGCCGCAGATCATGCCGTCGGCGTCGCCCAGATGCACGAGGATCGCGCCGATCAGCGTGTTGAACTTGCGCACCGAAGCCTTCGCCACGTCGGGCGTGATGCCCTGACGCGCGCCGAGTTCGTGGTACGCCTGCCAGCTCTTCTGGAAGCGCGGATCGTCTTCGGGATCGACGATCTCGAAGTCGGTGCCCGGACGCAGTTTCGAGCCCATCTTCTTAAGGCGCATTTCCACGACCGACGGACGGCCCACGATGATCGGCCTGGCGATCTTCTCGGTCAGCACGAACTGCGCGGCGCGCAGCACGCGCTCGTCTTCGCCCTCGGCGAACACGATGCGCGCGCAGTTGGCCTTCGCCGCCGCGAACACCGGGCGCATCACCATGCCCGAGCGGTAGACCGTCGCGCCAAGCTGCTCGCGGTAGGCTTCCATGTCCTGGATCGGGCGCGTGGCCACGCACGAATCCATCGCGGCCTGCGCCACGGCCGGCGCGATCTTGATGATGAGGCGCGGATCGAACGGCTTCGGAATCAGGTACTCCGGGCCGAATTCGAGCGTGTGGCCTTCATAGGCCTTCGCCACTTCGTCGCCCTGATCGGTTTCCTCGGCGAGTTCCGCGATCGCGCGCACGCATGCGAGCTTCATCTCTTCCGTGATGGTCGTCGCGCCCACGTCCAGCGCGCCGCGGAAGATGAACGGGAAGCACAGCACGTTGTTGACCTGGTTCGGATAGTCCGAACGGCCCGTGGCGATGATTGCGTCCGGACGCACCTTCTTCGCGTCTTCCGGGCGGATTTCCGGCTCCGGGTTGGCGAGCGCGAGGATCAGCGGCTTGTCGCCCATCTCCTTGACCATCTCGGGCTTGAGCACACCTGCGCTCGAGCAGCCGAGGAACACATCGGCTGCCTTGATCGCGTCGCCGAGCGTGCGCGCTTCGGTGTTGGCGGCGTAACGCGCCTTCGACGGATCGAGACTGCCACGACCTTCGTAGATCACGCCCTTCGAGTCGGTGACGAGGACGTTCTCTTTCTTCAGACCGAGCTTCACGAGCAGGTCCAGACACGCAATCGCCGCCGCGCCCGCGCCCGAGCAGACGAGCTTCACGCTGCCGAGTTCCTTGCCCACGACCTTCAGGCCGTTGAGGATTGCCGCCGACGCGATAATGGCCGTGCCGTGCTGGTCGTCGTGGAAGACCGGAATCTTCATGCGCTCACGCAGCTTCTGCTCGATGTAGAAGCACTCGGGCGCCTTGATGTCTTCGAGATTGATGCCGCCTAGCGTCGGCTCGAGCATGGCGATGACGTCGACCAGCTTGTCAGGGTCCAGCTCGTCGAGTTCGATGTCGAACACGTCGATGCCGGCGAACTTCTTGAAGAGGCAGCCCTTGCCTTCCATCACCGGCTTGGCCGCGAGCGGGCCGATGTTGCCGAGGCCGAGCACGGCCGTGCCGTTCGTCACGACGCCGACGAGGTTGGCGCGCGAGGTGTACTTCTGTGCATCGAGCGGCTCTTCGTGAATCGCCATGCATGCAGCGGCAACGCCGGGCGAATAGGCAAGCGAAAGATCGAGCTGGTTCGAGAGCGGTTTGGTCGGTGTGACCGAGATCTTGCCGGGCCTCGGATTCTGGTGATACGCGAGCGCGCTTTGCTTCAGTTGTTCATCCATTTTCAGGCCTGCCTGGACGTGAGAGACGTGAGAGAGAGAATCTTTTATGGTCGTAGGCCCGCCGGTTCGCACGGCACGAGCGTTCCAGCAGGGCCGATTAGTGTACACCTGGCGCCGTTCGCGTCCACGTGGGTCAAAGACTGATACCGGGAATTCGCGCGGCCGATAGTGCGGGATAGCGCGGCGGCGCTTTCGTCTGACCGATGCAAGTTGCTTATTCGAGCGCCGCGCCGCGGCGCTCGGGAATCAGGAACAGCGTGGCGAAGATGTCGAGCACGTAGATGGCGGCGAGCATGCCGAGCGCCGCCGTGAAGGAATAGCGCGCGGCCAGTGCGCCCACGGCGAGCGGCCCGAAGCCGCCCACGGCGCGGCCGATGTTGAACAGCACGTTCTGCGCGGTGGCGCGCGCCGCGGTGGGATACAACTCGGAGATGAGCGCGCCATAGCCGCCGATCATGCCGTTGACGAACACGCCCATCGCCGCACCGCCGATCAACAGCGCGAACGGCGTGGAAAGCTGCGCGTAGACGAACACCATGACCACGGCGCCCGCCTGATAGAACAGGAACGTGGGCCGGCGGCCGAACCGGTCGGCCGCGATGCCGAAAAGCCAGATGCCGAGCGCCATGCCGGCAACCGTCGCGGCGGTCCACAGCCCCGACTTCGTGAGCGAATACCCGAAGGACTTCGAAAGGTACGCGGGCAACCAGATCATCAGCCCGTAGTAGCCGAAGTTCTGCACCGAGCACAGCACGGCCACGCCGAGGCTCGCGCGCGCGGTGCGCGCACCGGCCACGAGCATGCGCAGGGCGCGGGGGCGCTCGGCCCTGGCGGCGGCGGCCGTGCGTCGCGCATGCGCGACGAAAAGCTCGGGCTCCTCCACGCGCCGCCGCACCACGGACGAAACGACCGCCGGCAGCAGCCCGATGGCGAACATGCCGCGCCAGCCGATCAGCGGGAGCAGCGGCGGCGTGAGCAGCGCTGCGGCCAGCACGCCCAGCTGCCAGCCGAGCCCGACATACGACGACGCCCGCGCGCGCAGTTGCGCCGGCCACGCCTCGGCAACGAGCGCCATGCCGATGCCGAACTCGCCGCCCAGCCCGATGCCCGCGATCGTACGGTAGACGAGCAAGTCGCCGTAGCCGCGCGCCAGCGCGCACAGGCCGGTGAAGACGGCGAACAGCAGAATGGTCCACGTGAGCACGCGCACGCGACCGTAGCGGTCGCTCAACAGCCCGAACACGATACCGCCCACCACCGCGCCGACGAGCGTCCATGTAACAAGCGCACCCGCCTGCGCGCCAGAGAGATGCAAATCGGCGCTGATCGCGGGCAGCATGAAGCCGAGCATCAGCAGATCGAAGCCGTCCATGGCGTAGCCGAGCACCGAAGCGACGAGCGCACGCAGGGCGTGGCCGCGCGTGGCGGCGGCTGGGTTGGTAGCAACGGCGGTCATGTCGGCAATCCTGAGGAACGTGCGCGCACGGGGAGCGCAAACCGGCGTGAGTGTAAAGGCGTGGCCGGGCCGTCACAACCGCGACGCCAGCCGCGCGAAGCACAGCACAGCCAGCGTTCGCGCCCCACATCGCTGCCGGCGCTTGCCCGTGCGACTCGTCGGCGATCGTCAAGTCGGGTAAAATACCGGCCTACGCGCGCAAGAGAAGCCGTCCGGACCGGGCGAGTCGCCTTGACCCCATGCAGTGAGCAAGGTCAGGCGACCCACGCCTTTCGGGCCGCGCACCGCAGGCGCCGAAGCCACGCTTCGGGCCTACCGTGCCAGCGCCACCGGGCCCCGCGCCCACCCTCCTCCCGCACTCATATCCAAGGATTCGCCCATGACAGGCTACGATCGCCAGACGATCTCGGACGCAACCGCGAAAATGCTGCTCGAAGTGAAGGCCGTGCACTTCAACGCCGAAAAGCCCTTCATCTTCACTTCCGGCTGGGCGAGCCCGGTCTATATCGACTGCCGCAAGCTGATCTCGTATCCGCGCGTGCGCCGCGGCCTGATGGAAATGGCCGAAGCCACGATCCTGCGCGACGTCGGCTACGAGCAGATCGACGCCGTGGCCGGCGGCGAAACCGCGGGTATCCCGTTCGCGGCATGGCTCTCCGACCGCCTGATGGTGCCCATGCAGTACGTGCGCAAGAAGCCGAAGGGTTTCGGCCGCAACGCGCAGATCGAGGGCCTGCTCACCGAAGGCCAGCGCGTGCTGCTCGTCGAAGACCTGACCACCGACAGCCGCAGCAAGATCAACTTCATCAACGCGCTGCGCACGGCCGGCGCGCAGGTGAACCACTGCTTCGTGCTGTTCCACTACAACATCTTCAAGGAAAGCGTCTCAGTCCTGAAAGACATCGACGTCGACCTGCACGCGCTCGCCACGTGGTGGGACGTGCTGCGCGTCGCCAAGGAATCGGGCTACTTCGAAACGAAGACGCTCGACGAAGTCGAGAAATTCCTGCATGCACCGGCCGAGTGGTCGGCTGCGCACGGCGGCGCAACGTCGGCACCGCAGTAAGCACACGAGCCGCAAGCGCGCGTGCGCGTGCGCATGGCAAAAAGGCCATCTGCCTCCTGGGCAGATGGCCTTTTTTTCCGCCGGTGTATAGGCGTAAAGCGGGTGTCGAGCGGGTGTCGGGCGGCAGGATCAACGCGCCGCTTCTGCCTCGCCGCCCGCTTCGGGCACATCGGGCGTATACGAGGAGAGATTGAGCAAGCCATTGCTCTGCGCGTACTGGAAAAGTTCGGAGTCTCGCTCGAGTCCGAGCTTGCGCATCGCCGTGTTCTTCTGAGTACTAATAGTCTTAATACTGCGGTTCAGCTTCTCGGATATTTCTTTAATCGTCATGCCCGAAACAAAGAGTCGCACGACTTCGAGTTCCCGCTTTGAGAGAATCACTTCATCGGTTTTCCCGCCGCTGTTGATGCGCAATTGATCGAGCGCAATCTTCACCTGTGGGCTCATATATTCGAGATTGCGGTTCACATGCTGCACCGCGAGGCCGATGTGGCTCAGGTCGTCGGATTTGTGCACCACCGCGAACACACCGACTTCGCCGAGGCGTTTGAGCAGCGCGGGATTTTCGAGCATGGTGAGGACAACGATGGGAACGTTCGGGAAGTTGCGCCTCAGGTAGCCGATGAGCGGCAAACCGTCGCCGTACTGGCCGCCCGGCATGGCAAGGTCAGTCACCAGCACGTCGCAGGGACCTGTTTGCAACGCCTTGACGAGTTCGGTGGACTGGCGGGCGCGGCCAACGACCTGGATCCCGGGAAAGTTGAGCAGTGCATGTTCCGCACCAAACAAGATCACCGGATGATCGTCGGCGACTACGACCCTGATTGGTTGCTGCATTAGCCCTCCGTGTAGGCAAACCTGCTTATTCTCCCGCGCGGCCAGTTCACATTTCGCTGGTTGTTTCTGGCCTCCGACGGCGCTAGTTGCCCGAGCAGGAGAATATACGACTATAGCGGAATCCTCCTGCACGCCTGGTACGCGCGCAGGCGAAAGCTCGCTCGCTTATACCGCTATATTGGATCAAATCCGGACCAGGGAACAATTCAAAACTTTCCTTCAGGACAACGTGGCCCAAATTTCACAAACGTGCAGGAGAACTCGCTGATGCGTACTCCCTATGACTTTCAGCCTCGTTGCATGCGCCGTGCATCCCTATGCGCGGCCTTGGCGATGGCGAGTGTTGTGGCGACAACCGACTTGGCCTGCGCCGGCGATAAATTCACGGTATCGAGCGCCGATTTCAGCGATGGCGGAAAAGTCGGTCCGCGCCAGATCTTCAATGATGCGGGCTGCAATGGGCCGAACCAGTCACCCAGTTTGACCTGGCGCAATGCTCCTGCAGCTACGCGCAGTTTTGCCATTACGATCTTCGATCGAGACGCGCCAGGACGCGGTTGGTGGCACTGGGCCGTGGCGAATATTCCGGCAGGCGTCACGAGCCTGCCGGAGAACGCCAGCGCCGCGGGCGCGCTGCGCAAGCTCGGCGCGATCGAGGCGCGCAACGACTTCAACATCGACGGCTATGGAGGACCGTGCCCACCGCCGGGCAATCCCCATCGCTACGTCGTCACCGTGTACGCCCTGAACGTCGATACGCTCCCGCTCGCGCAAGGCCGCCCTGCGGCGCTGTTCGATCGCGAGATCAGCGGCTCGACGCTCGGAAGCGCACAGATCACCGTGACCTACGGCCGCTGACCGGGGGGCGGTCGTGCGGCGAGCGCCTGAGCCCTTACGGGTAAGCCCCGATTTTTTTCCGGGCGTGTTCACACGCGCGTCCGCATGACATCTTAAAATAGCGTTCCAGCACCGCACTGGGTGATGGCGCCCCAATCCCCCGCGTTCAGAGAGACTGAGATGAGCACGAAAGTTTTTGTCGACGGACAGGAAGGCACGACCGGCCTGAAGATTTTTGAATACCTGTCGCCGCGCACTGACGTCGAGATCCTGCGTATCGACGATGCGAAGCGCAAGGACGTCGAGGAACGCCGCCGTCTCATCAACGCTTCGGACGTGACGTTCCTGTGCCTGCCCGACGTCGCCTCGCGCGAGTCGGCCTCGCTCGTCGAAAACGATCGCACCGTGCTGATCGACGCGAGCACGGCGTTCCGCACCCAGGCCGACTGGGCCTACGGCCTGCCCGAGCTGACCAGAGCCCAACGCGACAAGGTGCGCAAGTCGAAGCGCATCGCCGTGCCCGGCTGTCACGCTTCGGCGTTCATTCTCGCCATGCGTCCGCTCGTCGAAGCTGGCCTCGTTGCGCCGGATTTCGCCGCGCACAGCTACTCGCTCACGGGCTACAGCGGCGGCGGCAAGAAGATGATTGCGGAGTACGAAGCGGGCGGCAACGCGAAGCTCGCGAGCCCGCGTCCGTACGCGCTCGGCCTCACGCACAAGCATTTGCCGGAAATGGCGGTGCACGGCGGCCTGAAGTCGGCGCCGGTGTTCACGCCGATCGTCGGGCCGTTCTACAAGGGCCTCGCGGTCACGACCTATTTTTCGCCGAAGCAGCTCACGCGCGGCGCCAAGCCGCAAGACGTGCTGGCGCTCTTCGCCGAGTACTACGCGGGCGAGCCGTTCGTGCGCGTGGCGCCGTTCAACGCCGATGAGAACCTCGACGCCGGCATGTTCGACGTTCAGGCGAACAACGACACGAACCGTGTCGACCTGTTCGTGTTCGGCAACGACGAGCAGTTCGTCACCGTTGCCCGCCTCGACAACCTGGGCAAGGGCGCCTCGGGCGCGGCGATCCAGTGCATGAATCTCGCGATTGGCGCGGCTGAAAATACCGGCCTGCATGCCTGAAGCGGACTCGCAGCGCAAACAAAAAACCGGCTCGCTGAGCCGGTTTTTTTACGCCCTTCGTCCTTGCCATGCGCCGATGCGAAACATACAGACGAAAAAAAGCCCGCCAATAGTTGGCGGGCTGAATCCATATCAGAGGAGACATGGAGGAGACAAGAGGCAGTATATCGACTAGCGTGATGCAATGCAACATGTAAAGTAGTGCGCACCCTGAATGTTGCGCCACAACAACATGCTCGTCATTGTCCTGTCATCGATAGGATGAACATCAGCTGATCGAGCCCCACGGGCCGCACGAGATGCACGTCGAAGCCCGCCGCAAGCGCCTCGCCGCGGTGGCGCGATTCGCCCCAGCCGGCAAGCGCGATCAGGAGCGGCACGCGCTCGCCGCCGACCGCACGCAATTGCCGCACGATCGTTCCGGGCTCGTCCTGCGCGAGCGAAAGCGCCACGATCGCCACGTCGGGCGCGCCGCGCGCGGCAAGATCGCGTGCCTCGTCGAGCGTGCGGGCCACAGATACGCCGTAGCCGAGATCGGTCAGCAAGGTACTCAGCCCGTCCAGCGACTTCTCGTCGTTATCGGCGATCAGGATGCGCGTCTCCATCCGCCGTTCTCCTACCCTGAAAATTGGCCTTGCAGCCGGATCTCCCGTTGGATCCGGTGCGTGCCCTGTCGTCGTCGGTTCCCCGTCCCCACATCGCGGGCGGCGCCGCCAATCCGGCCGCCATCCATCGAGATGCGTCACATTGTGCTCAGCCGTCCCCCGGGTCTTTGTGCGTCACCGAGCGGTCGTCTGAAGATTTTGATCGCAAAACACCCCCGAACGTTCGCCGCGCCTCATTGCGCCCCAGTACTCAGCCGCGGCCCGCGCGCCGCGCGGCCACCTTGCCGAGCACGGCGAAATCGGACTCGCCGTCGCCGTGCGCCACCGCTTCGAGCAGGCTGTCGCGCAGCACGCTCGCGAGCGGCATCGGCGTCGCGGCGCCGTCGGCCGCGGCCAGCGCGAGCCGCACGTCCTTCAGACCGAGGCGCGCCTTGAAGAGCGCCGGCTCGTAGCGCCGCTGCGCGATCATGCCGCCGTAGCCCGCATACACCGGACCCGGAAACGGGCCGCCCGTCACGACCTCGAGGAAGTCGCTCATCGCGACGCCGTAGCCGTCGAGCAGCGCGGCCGCCTCGCCGAGCGACTCGACGGCCGCAGCCAGCATGAAGTTCGCGGCGAGTTTCATCACGTTCGCCTGCTGCGGCACGGCGCCGACGCGCCATGTTTTCTGGCCAATCACGTCGAACAGCGGCTGCACGCGGTCGATCGCCTCCGAAGCCCCTGCCGCCATGATCGTGAGTTTCGCCGCCTGCGCGGCGTCCGGTCGCCCGAGCACCGGCGCCGCCACGTAGTGCAGGCCACGCCCGGCGTGGGCCTGCGCAAGCGCTTCGGCCAGTGCGACGGAAATGGTCGCCATGTTCACGTGCACGAGGCCTTGTGGCGCATGGTCGAGCAGCGTTGCGTCGATGACCTCGCGCAGCGCGGCGTCGTCGGCGAGCATCGAGAGCACGGCGTCGCCGGCGAAGGCCTCGCCCGGCGTGCCGACGATGCGCGCGCCCGCGTCGGCAAGCGCCTGCGCCTTCGCTGCCGTGCGGTTCCACACGCGCACCGTGTGGCCCGCCTTCAGCAGATTGCCGACTATCGCGCCGCCCATTTCGCCAAGACCGATAAATCCGATGTCCATCGCTGCTCCTTCCATGAAAAACGAGGGGAAACCCACGGCAAAGGTGCAGTACAGCACAAGACGGGCCGCGCTGCAGGCGGGCTCTCACGCCGCGCGAACGCCCGCGCGCAGTCCGGCGGGCGGTGCGATACTGCTTTGCATGGTCACCGCCACCTTCCGTTTTTACGAGGAGCTGAACGACTTTCTTGCGCGGCCGCTGCGCCGGCGTGCGTTCAGTTGCGCCTGCGCGCGCAACGCCACGGCGAAACACATGATCGAAGCGCTCGGCGTGCCGCACACGGAAGTCGAGCTGATCCTCGTGAATGGCGAATCGGTGGGTTTCGACCATCCGCTCGCGGACGGCGACCGCGTGGCCGTCTACCCGAAGTTCGAGGCGCTCGACATCCGGCCGCTGCTGCGCGTGCGCGACGCGCCGCTGCGCGAACTGCGCTTCGTCGCCGACGCGCATCTGGGCGGCCTCGCGCAACTCCTGCGGCTGGCCGGTTTCGATACGCTCTACGACAACCACTTCCCCGACGACGAGATCGAGGCGCTCGCCGCCGCCGAGCACCGCATCGTCCTCACGCGCGACCGCGAGCTGCTCAAGCGGCGCAGCATCACGCACGGCTGCTACGTGCGTGCGCTCAAGCCGCGCGCCCAGGTCCACGAGATTTTCGAGCGGCTCGACCTCGCGGCGAGTGCGCGGCCGTTCCGGCTCTGCCTCATGTGCAACGCGCCGCTGCGGCCGATCGAGCGCGCCGCGGTGCGCGAGCGCGTGCCCGCCGGCGTCTACGACCGGCAGACGCGCTTCGTGACCTGCGACATCTGCCGGCGGGTGTTCTGGGAAGGCTCGCACTGGCAGCGCATGCGCACGCTGATCGACGGCCTCACGGGCCCCACGGACGAAGCGCACGCGGCACACAACCGGCACGAACACCACAACGGCCACGAGGGGCCGGATCGCGGCGACGACGCATAGTGGTATTCACGGGTACCCGATGCGGCTGAAAGGCGTCCAGGAGGCAAGTCGCCGCGATGGACGCACGCGGGCGTTTGCGTACAATGCGCGCCACCGCCCAACACCGGAGCACGACATATGACCATGAAGAAAACCGACCTTGAGAAGAACAAGGCGCTGAAACTGATGCAAGCGACGCACAAGAGCGGGCCCGACCGTTTCGGCAAGGGTTCGGCGCAACCGCCGCTGGACCGCCGCGAACAGCGCAAGCTGGACCAGGCGCAAGGGCTCGTGCCGTTTGCGTGCAAGCTCAACGCCGATCTCGTCGAGAAGCTGAAGGCTCGCGCCGACGGTCACCCGGGCGGCGTGAGCGGCCTGCTCACGGAATTGCTGGAGGCTGGGCTCGCACGCGACGCGTCCTGAACGCCGTCTCGCCCGCCGCGCGCGCAAAAAAAAGCCAGAGCATCTGCTCTGGCTTTTTTTATGGCTGAAGGGCGCTTTAGTTTGCCTGGCCCTTGTCTGCCGTACCGGAGGCCGATGCGCCTTCCGACACAGCGGCACGCTTGCCGTGATGCTTGAGTTGCTTGTGTTGCTTCTTGGCCTTTGCCGGCGCGCTTGCTGCCGGTGCGGTTGCAGCGGGAGCCGAAGCGTCTTGTGCGAATGCCGAAGCCGTAACCAGTGCGAACGATGCTGCGATGAGCGAGGCGAGAATCTTTTTCATCTGTTGTTCCCCAAACCTGACAAATAATGACCGGCACGTTGTGAATTAGAACAGCGTGAAACCGCGAAACGATCCGCTTGCCGATCTGGGCGGGCGTTTCGCGCGAAGCAGTATTACGCAGCGTAGGGCGTTTGTCATCCGCTAATGCCCGGGTGTATTTTCCGGGAGACAATTCCCTTTCAATTCGGATACGATCGGCATTTACGCGTTCGTTTTCCGGAAGTTCGTTGTTTTTTCACGTAATACGCTGAATTGGCCTGCCTCGAGCGAATTCGGGCCAGATTGACACCCAATTCAGATGCAATCGCGAAAAAAGGGGCAACCGCCCCTTGCGCAACAGGACACCAGGCGGGACATCGCGCGCCGCGCGCGCCAACCGTCGAAAACGCTGTCGCGCCCGTTCCCCGCGAAAAGAGATCTCCGCTTGCAATCCGCCTCCCGCCGCCACCTGCGCGCCAATCTGCTGATGCTGACCGCCGCCCTCATCTGGGGCTCGGCGTTCGTCGCCCAGCGCCTGAGCCTCGACGCCATCGGCCCGTTCCTGTTCACCGGCCTGCGCTTCCTGCTGGGCGCCGGTGTCGTCTCGGTCTTTCTGCTTGCACGCCGCCGCGCCAGCCGGCGCGCCGCCGCCGACAGCGGCAACGCGGCGGCCCCGGCGCTGTTCAATGGCGCGCTGCTGCGCTCGGGCACCGTGCTCGGCGTCGTGCTGGCCGTCGCCATCTCGCTTCAGCAGATCGGGCTCGGCTACACGAAGATCGCCAACGCCGGCTTCATCAGTTCGCTCTATGTCGTGATCGTGCCGATGCTCGGCGTGCTGCTGCGCCATCGCACGGGCATCGGCACATGGATCGGCGCCGCGCTCGCTGCGGCTGGGCTCTACTTCCTCAGCATCAGCGAGCACTTCTCGGTGATGTACGGCGACTGGTACCAGCTCGGCTGCGCGCTCGTGATCTCGATCCAGGTGATGCTCGTGGGCCACTACGCGCCGCGTCACGATCCGCTCGCGCTTTCGATCGTGCAGTTCGTCGCCTGCGGCGTGGTATGCCTCGCGATCGGGCTCGCGTGCGAACCGCTGCGCGCGGCCGACATCGTGCGCGCCGCGCCCACCATCCTCTACGGCGGCGCGCTTTCGGTAGGCATCGGTTATACGCTGCAGGTCGTCGCGCAGCGCGATGCCGCGCCTGCGCACGCCGCCGTGATCTTCAGTATGGAAGGCGTGTTTGCCGCGCTCGCGGGCTGGGCCGCACTCGGCGAAACGCTCACGTCGCGCGCACTCGCCGGCTGCGCGCTCATGCTCGCCGGCCTGCTCGCCTGCCAACTGCTGCCGGCCTGGCAAGCGCGCATGCGCGCCCGGCAGCGCGCAACCACGCAACCTGCCGAAACGGCGTAAAGCACGGCGTGATTTTCTGGCGTTGATATCGCGCTCTGCACTTTTTCGACAAATGGCGTCGCTCTCGAGCGGCGCCATTTTTTTTCGTGTGGATAACGCGTGATTGCGCCGCGCCGAACCAGGTTATCCACGCCGACCTCTGGACAACCTGGGGATGACCTGGCGAACGACCTGTGGACCACTTCTTGATAACCACGCACCTGACGTTGCGGCCTGAAAAGTTATCCCAATAGCTCGCAACGCGTACAGGCTTTGTCCGCATGGCTATCCGTTTTGCATCGGTATGAACCATCAGGCAATTTTCCTGTTGTCCACAGTTAATGCCAGGACTTGTTAACTGTTACTACTTATAAATATAAATACTGAAAAGACAATGGGGAAACACGCACCGCTCGCTGCGCTCGCGTGCTGCGCATTCGCGCAAAGTCATTCCATGCTGTGTTAAATCGCGCGTGAGAACACCGTCGACGAATCGCGGCACGCTGAGCAACGCTGTGCGCTGATCGGCCAGCATCGCGCCGATCGCACCGGCAGTGCCGGTCTCGACGCTCACCAACACGAGCGAGCGCGACTTCAGATAACCGACGATCTGCTTCGCGATGTTCATGACGGCAACGAATGAATCAGGGAAAAAGCCAGTGTCGCACGCATGCGCACATGAAAAAGCGCGGGCCTCCCGAGGAGGCACCCCCTTGCCGAATGCATCGAGTGAGGAAACCGTGGGGGCTAGTCGCCTGCCATCATCCGCTCGATAGTCGGCTCGAGATCGAGCAAACCGACGGTCGCGGGCTTGGCCTCTACGACGCCGAAACATTCCGTGCGCTGCGGCGCCGGATCGACGAGGAAATTGCGCGCGTAATGCCCGCAACGCTCCGGCGGCAGAAGCCGCTCAGGCGGGATCACCTCGAACGCCGTCCCCACGGCGATGAAGAGATCGTCCGGCGTCATGTCGCGCTGAATGCGCCAGAGCGTTTCGTACTCGGGCGCAGCTTCATTGAAGAACACCACGCCGGGCTTCACGCCCTCCACCTGCCCGCACGACGGACAGGCGGCTTGCGGATCGAGCGCGCGGCCGGACACGGGAAACCGATACTCGCAGTCGGTGCACAGAAGCGAAATCATGTCGCCGTGCAGATGCGTCACCTGGCGCGCGCCGGCCTGCTCGAGCATGTCGTCGATGTTCTGCGTGACGAGATGCACGCGCTCGGTGCCCCAGGCGTTCTGCCACTTCGCGAGCCGTTCGTGGGCGGCGTTCGGGCGCGCGTCGCCGCATTCGGCGATGCGCTGGTTGTAGAAACGGAAAACCGCGGGCCGGTTGCGGCGCCACGTGAGGTAATTGCAGACTTCGTCGATGCTCGCGTGGGACCAGATGCCGTCGCCGGTGCGGAACGTCGAAATGCCGCTCTCCGCAGACAGCCCCGCACCGGAAAACACGAACAGGCGGGGTAGTCTGCCGGACTGCCCCGGTTGCCGGGATTGCGCCACGTTTGCCACTTTCGCCTCCATGATCGAACGGCGACATTATGACCGTCCAGCGGTGTTTCGGCAGAGGTTCGCAAAGGCGGACAGGCGCAGGGCCCCAACGAGCGCGTTGCGCGCCCTCAGAGGCGGCGCAACGCGTCTGGCCATCCCAGCCCATGCACCGAACCGCGGCAGCCGCCTGAGCGACCTCTCAGCGCCTTCTGCTGCGATCGACCCAACAAAAAGGGGATGCCGCAATGGCATCCCCTTTTTCCACATACGGCGATCAACGCGGGAACAACCTCACTCCACCGTCACCGACTTCGCGAGATTGCGCGGCTTGTCCACGTCGGTGCCGCGCACGCACGCCGTGTGATACGCGAGCAGTTGCAGCGGCACGACGTGCAGGATCGGCGAAAGCAGCCCGTAGTGTTCCGGCATGCGGATCACGTGGATGCCGTCTTCGCTCGTGATGTGCGTATCGGCATCGGCGAACACGTACAGCTGGCCGCCGCGCGCGCGCACTTCCTGCATGTTCGACTTGAGCTTCTCGAGCAGCGCGTCGTTGGGCGCCACCGTCACCACGGGCATCGCCTCGGTCACGAGCGCAAGCGGCCCGTGCTTGAGTTCGCCGGCCGGATACGCCTCGGCGTGGATGTACGAGATTTCCTTGAGCTTGAGCGCGCCTTCGAGCGCGATCGGGTAATGCAGCCCGCGCCCGAGGAACAACGCGTCTTCCTTGCGCGCGAATTCTTCGGACCACGCGATGATCTGCGGCTCCAGCGCGAGCACGCCGTTGAGCGCGGCCGGCAGGTGGCGCAGCAGTTTCAGGTGCGCGGTTTCCTGTTCGGCACTCACATGGCCGCGCAGCTTGCCGAGCGTGACGGCGAGAATGAAGAGGCCGACGAGCTGCGTGGTGAACGCCTTCGTCGACGCCACGCCGATCTCGCGTCCTGCGTGCGTGAGGAACTTGAGTGCGGTGAGCCGCACCATCGCGCTCGTCGCCACGTTGCACACGGCGAGCGTGTGCGCCATGCCGAGCGACTGCGCATGCTTGAGCGCGGCGAGCGTGTCGGCAGTTTCGCCCGACTGCGAGATCGTCACGACGAGCGCGCGCGGATTCGGCACCGACTCGCGATAGCGGTATTCGCTCGCGATCTCGACATCGGTGCGGATCTTCGCCACGGATTCGAGCCAGTACTTCGCCGTGAGGCCTGCGTAGTAGCTCGTGCCGCACGCGAGAATCAGAATGCTGTCGATGCCCTTGAACACCTCGCCCGCGTTCTCGCCGAAGCGTTCGGGCGTGAAGGCGTCGGTGGCGGGAATCGTGTCGGAGATCGCGCGCGGCTGCTCGAAGATCTCCTTCTGCATGTAGTGGCGATACGGGCCGAGATCGACCGCGCCGCCGTAGGCGCCATAGGCCTGCACGTCGCGCACTTCGCGCGTGACGAGGTTGCCGGCGCGATCGGCGATACGCACGCCTTCCAGCGTGATCTCGCACACATCGCCTTCTTCCAGATAGCTGATGTGTTCGGCGCTGCCCGCAATGGCGAGGCCGTCCGACGCAATGAAATTTTCACCCTTGCCATAGCCCACCACGAGCGGCGAACCGGCGCGCGCGCCGACCACCGTATGCGGCTGGCTCTTGTGCACCACGCCGATCGCATACGCGCCCGCGAGCTGCTGCACGGCCGCGCGCACGGCGGCGAACAGGTCGCCTTGATAAAGGCTGTGGATCAGATGGGCGATCACTTCGGTGTCGGTCTGCGAAACAAATTCGTAGCCCTTCGCCCGCAGCATGTCGCGCAGCGACTCGTAGTTCTCGATGATGCCGTTGTGCACGATCGCGAGCGTGTCGCGCGAGAAGATCGGATGCGCGTTGTTCACCGTGGGCGCGCCGTGCGTGGCCCAGCGCGTATGCGCGATGCCGGTCACGCCTTCGAAGTGCGCCTCGCGCACCTGCTCGTCGAGCTCGGCCACGCGCGCCACGCTGCGCACGCGCCGCGGGCCGTCGGCCGTCACGACGGCCACGCCGCACGAGTCGTAGCCGCGATATTCGAGCCGCCGCAGTCCTTCGATCAGGACGGGAACGATGTTACGAAGCGCTACCGCGCCGACGATGCCGCACATGGATTCGATCCTTTGCAATGAGAGGCGTGGGCGCCGCGCGCTTGTCGCGCGATATGGAGCGCCCGAGATTCAACCGTTCAGTTCTTTTTCTTCACCGGGCGAACGTAGCCGGCTTTCGCGATCTGCGTTTTTTCGTTGAGCGCGAGCGTGGCTTCCGGCACGTCCTTCCACACCGTCGTGCCCGCCGCGATGGTCACGCCGCGGCCCACGCGCACAGGCGCGACGAACTGCGTATCCGAACCCACGAACACGTTGTCTTCGATGATCGTGCGGTGCTTGTTCGCGCCGTCGTAATTGCAGGTGATGGTGCCCGCGCCGATGTTCACGCCCGCGCCGACGTCGGCGTCGCCTATGTAGCTCAGGTGATTCGCCTTCGAGCCCACGCCGATGTTCGCGTTCTTCACCTCGACGAAGTTGCCCACGTGAACGTCATCGGCGAGCTTCGCGCCGGGACGCAGACGCGCATACGGCCCGAGCACCGCGTTCGCGCCGACCGCCGCGTTTTCGATATGCGTGTAGGCATCCACGCGCGTGCCCGCGCCGATCGACGCGCTGCGAATCACACAGTTCGGGCCCACGCTCACGTTGTCCGCTAGCGTCACCTCGCCTTCGAATACGCAGTTCACGTCGATGAACACGTCGCGCCCGCAGTTAAGCGAGCCGCGCACGTCGATGCGCGCCGGGTCCGCGAGCGTCACACCCGCCACGAGCAGCGCCTCGGCCACCGTGCGCTGATGCACGCGCTCGAGTTCGGCGAGCTGTTGCTTGCTATTCACGCCGAGCGTTTCCCATTCGTCGTCGGGCTGCGCGGTCACGGCCGGATGACCGGCGGCGATCGCGGCTTCCACGACGTCGGTGAGGTAATACTCGCCCTGCGCGTTGTCGTTCTTCAGCGCGGCGAGCCACCCCGCGAGCGGCGCGGTAGGCGTCACGACGATACCCGTGTTGATCTCGGCGATCTTGCGTTGCGCTTCGTTCGCGTCCTTCTGCTCGACGATGCGCTCGACCTTGCCTGCAGCGTCGCGCACGATGCGGCCGTAACCGGTCGGATCGTCGAGCGTGACGGTGAGGATGCCGTAACCGTTCTCACCGGCGGTGTCGACGAGACGCTTGAGCGTGGAAGTGCGCGTGAGCGGCACGTCGCCGTAGAGCACGAGCGTGGGCACGTTCGCGTCGAGCAGCGGCAGCGCCTGCGCGAGCGCATGGCCCGTGCCGAGCTGCTGCGCCTGCAGCGCGAACTGGACGTCGGGCGCGCCAACGGCTTCGCGCACGGCTTCGCCGCCATGGCCGACCACGACGACGAGCCGGGTGGGCGAAAGCGTGCGGGCAGTATCGATGACGTGCGAGAGGAGCGGCTTGCCGGCGAGCGGATGGAGCACTTTCGGCAGCGCGGAGTGCATGCGTTTGCCCATGCCTGCCGCGAGGATCACGATGTTCATTGCATCAGTGACTGGATGAGGAATGAAGCGGCTGATTTTAGCATGCGGGATATCCCCGACACGCCGGCCGGCCGGGCTCTCGTGCCCCGATAAACACTGTTTTACAACTGCTTTTCTTCGGACTGGCGGCCAGAAGTCAAAAACGCTCCGATGCGGGGTCGGAGCGCTTGAGGCGAACCGCAGGGGCGGCTTGACGTGTGGCTCAAAGATCGTCGAACGGCGTGAACTTGATTGCCGTGCCTTGCGCGGGCGCCGGGTCTGTTGCGCACGGCTCTTCGTCGAACGCGATGTCGCCGGCCGAATCGGCCACGCCCGTCGCGCGCAGGTCCGCGAAGTTGAACAGGTTCGCGTCCATGAGGTGCGACGGCACGACGTTGCCGAGCGCGTTGAACATGTTCTCCACGCGGCCCGGGAAGCGCTTGTCCCACTCACGGATCAACGCCTTCATCTCCGCGCGCTTCAGATTCGGCTGGCTGCCGCACAGGTTGCACGGAATGATCGGGAATTCGCGCAGCACCGCGTACTTCTCGAGATCGGTTTCCTTCACGTAGGCAAGCGGCCGGATCACGACATTCCTGCCGTCGTCCGACTGCAGTTTGGGCGGCATGCCCTTAAGCTTGCCGCCGTAGAACAGGTTCAGCAGCAGCGTCTGAAGGATGTCGTCGCGATGGTGGCCGAGCGCGATCTTGGTCGCGCCCAGTTCGCCCGCCACGCGGTACAGAATGCCGCGGCGCAGACGCGAACACAGCGAGCATGTCGTCTTGCCCTCGGGCACGAGGCGCTTGACGATGCTGTACGTGTCCTGGTTCTCGATGTGGTACGGCACGCCCACGCGGTCGAGATATTCGGGCAGCACGTGCTCCGGAAAGCCCGGCTGCTTCTGGTCGAGATTCACGGCCACGATGTCGAAGTCGATCGGCGCGCGCTCGCGCAGGCGCAGCAGCACGTCGAGCATCGCGTAACTGTCCTTGCCGCCCGAAAGGCAGACCATGACCTTGTCGCCGTTCTCGATCATGTTGTAGTCGCCGATCGCCTGGCCGACCTGACGCACGATGCGCTTGAACAGCTTGTTGTTCTCGTAGGCTTCCTTCTGCTCGCGGCGCGTGAGCGTCTGGCGGCCCGTCTCTTCAGTCGCGGCGTCCTCGCCGACGGGTAGCGTTTCGGGGGCGTTCATGAATCAGTCCTCTTTGATGCGAAAGACCTCGACGCCCACCGCGTCGCAGTCCGGATAAACGTCGGGCTTCTCGGTCGAGACGCGCACCGCGCGCACGAGTTCGTGCGAAAGCAGCGCCGCGGCGAGATCGTCGCAGAGCGTCTCCTGCAGATGGATATGGCCACGGCCCACGCGTTCGGCAACGGTCGAGCGCATGAAGTCGTAGTCCACGACTTCGCGCAGCTTGTCCTCGTGCGGCGTGGTCGAAGCGAGCGGCACGAACAGATCGACATTGATGACGACGCGCTGTTCGCCGCGCTTCTCGAAGTCATGCACGCCGATGTTGATGTGCACTTCGTAGTCGCGCAGGAAAAGCCGGCGGCAATCGGCGAGCCGGGGGTGAAGCAAAACGGTGGACATGTCGGTTCCAGTCGATAAAAGCGTGCGTTCTCTCGCACGTATGCCGGCGCGGCGCGCCCGGCGGGTCGTTCAGCCGGTCTGCAAAGCCGCTCGTGCGCGGCGGCCTGCGTTCCTTTGTCTTCGTCAGCACCGCTGGCTCGCAGTCCTGCGCGCAGCGGGCTATGCATTTAGTTGCAAATTTTGACGCAACTACGCCTGGGCGTCAGCCGCCCGTCAAAAACATCACGTCGCGCGGCAGCGGCACGAGGTGCTGGCCGCCGTCCACGACGAGCGTCGTGCCGGTCACCCCTGCTGCCCGCGCGAGATACAGCGCGGCTTCCACGAGATCGGCGGGCCGCGACGCGCGCTTGAGCGGCGTGACCTGGTGCGCGGCGGCGAAGCTCTCCGGCGTCTGGTCGCCCGAGCGCAGCGTGAGGCCGGGCGCGAGCCCCACCACGCGCACCTTCGGCGCGAGCGCCTGGGCGAGCGCGACGGTGGCGTTCTGCAACGCGGCCTTCGTCAGCGTGTACGACAGATAGTCGGGATTCATGTTGTACAGCTTCTGGTCGAGCACGTTGATCACACACGTGCGCAGCGTCTCGTCGTCCACTGCAGCCTCGGGCGTTACCTCGTACAGCATGCGCGAGAGCACGAGCGGCGCGCCCACGTTGATCGCCATCATTTGCAGCAGCTTCGTGTAGCCCACATCCTGCGCGGTGTCCTCTTCGAAGCGCGAGGCATTGTTGAGCACGCACGCGGGACGGCCGAGCGCCGCCGTGCAGTCCGGCACGAGCCGCGCCACCTGGGCTTCGTCGCCGAGGTCGGCGTGCAGCGCCACGGCCCGGCGGCCCAGCGCCGCGATCCGCGCGACGACTTCGTCGGCCGCCTCGCGCGACTCGCCGTAATGGACCGCGACGTCCCAGCCGCGCGCCGCAAAGCCGAGCGATAGCTCGCGGCCAATGCGGCGTGCTCCACCCGTCACCAGCACGACGGGCGTCTGGGCGTCAGAATCGGGGCGCGATCCTTCGCCGGATGCGCTCGGGTCGGCGTCAGCCGGGCGGATGCCGGGAGTTGCGCTCATTTACAATGCCGGGATGAATCCGAAAGCTCACGAACCCGATAGTTTACCTGTTCCCGAGCCGATCGCGCTCGCGCAGTCCGAGGCGCTCGCGGCCACGTTGCGCGCCGAGATCGCCGCGGCGGGCGGCTGGCTCCCGTTCGACCGCTACATGGAGCGCGCACTCTACGCGCCGGGACTCGGCTACTACGGCGGCGGCGCACGCAAATTCGGCCTCTTCGCCGATGACGGCAGCGACTTCGTGACCGCGCCCGAGCTTTCGCCGCTGTTTGCCGCGACGCTCGGGCGCGCCGTGTGCGAAGCGCTCGCCGCCAGCCGCACGCGCCGCCTGATGGAGTTCGGCGCGGGCACGGGCCGCCTCGCGGCGGGCGTGATGCTCGCACTCGACGCCGCAGGCGTTGCGTTCGACTCCTACGCCATCGTCGATCTGTCGGGCGAACTGCGCGAACGCCAGCGCAAGACCATCGCGCAGCTTGCGCCGGCGCTCCTCAATCGTGTGACGTGGCTCGATGCGCTGCCCGCGCAGTTCGAAGGGGTCGTGATCGGCAACGAGGTGCTCGACGCCATGCCGGTGCGCCTGTTCTCGCGCAAGGACGCCGTCTGGCACGAGCGCGGCGTGAGCGCAAACGCTGAAGGCGCTTTCGTCTTTTCCGATCAGCCGGCGAACTCAGGGCGCGACGCCAACTGGCCCGAAAGCGCGCTCGCGGGCGTGGAAGGCAGCGAAGACTACGTGACCGAAACGCACGAAGCCGCACTCGCGTTCACGCGCACCGTTTGCGCGATGCTCCAGCGCGGCGCGGCGTTCTTCATCGACTATGGCTTTCCGCGCCACGAGTACTACCATGCGCAGCGCGCGCAGGGCACGCTGATGTGCCACTACCGGCACCGCGCGCATGGCGACCCGTTCCTCTATCCCGGTTTGCAGGACATCACCGCGCACGTGGAATTCTCGGGCATTGCCGAAGCGGGCGTCGAAGCGGGCGCGGACCTGCTCGGCTACACCACGCAGGCGCGCTTTCTGATGAACGCGGGTATTACCGAAGTGCTGAGCGAGATCGATCCGCGCGACGCACAGCGCTTCCTGCCCGCCGCGAACGCGGTGCAGAAACTCGTTTCGGAAAGTGAGATGGGCGAGCTGTTCAAGGTGATCGCGTTTTCGCGCGGCATCGACGAGACCATCGCGGCGTTCGCCCGCGGCGACCGCAGCCACACACTCTGACGCTCACGCCACGCGACCATGATCCGCTGGTTTCTCACCACCTTCATCGCCGTGGCGATTCTCTCGAGCGCCCAACCGTGGCTCAAAAAGCTTGGCATCGGGCGGCTGCCCGGCGACATCACGCTGCGCATTTTCGGCCGCGAGTATCCGTTGCCATTCATGTCGACGCTCGTGCTTTCGATGGCGCTTTCGTTTCTCGTGCGCGCGCTCTGAGCGCGCACTCAACGGCTCAAGCCGTCGCGAGCGCGCCTTCCACCGCCGCCACGCGCGCCTCGTGCACGGCTTCCTTGATCTTCTCGGCGCCGCCGCGTTCGATCGAGCGCGCAATCGCCCCCGCATCCACGCCGCGCGCGGCCACGAGCGCCAGACGCAGGCGCTCCGCCTGCGGATAAGGCGCGTTCTCCCAGTTCAGCCGCCCGCGTAAATCTGCCTCGCAGGACTGCAGCGCCTCGGCAAAACGCGCGGGTTTGCGCAGCGCGTCGCAACGTTCGAGCATGCGCACGAGCGCCGCCGCGCCCATCTCCATCACGCGATGCACGTTGCCGTGCTCGCGTGCGACCAGCACCGCCAGCTCGCGACAGTCGTTGGGCACGCGCAGGCGATCGCACAGCGGTTTGAGCAGATCGACGCTGCGCCCTTCGTGGCCGATGTGACGCGGCAGCACGTCCTCGGGCGTCGTGCCCTTGCCGAGATCGTGGGTGAGCGCCGCGAAGCGCACCGGCAGCGTGTAGCCCTGCGCGGCCGCATGGTCGATCACCATCATCACGTGCACGCCCGTATCGATTTCCGGGTGATAGTCCGCGCGCTGCGGCACGCCCCACAGCACGTCGACCTCGGGCAGCACCCGCGCGAGCGCGCCGCAATCGCGCAGCACCTCGAACATGCGCGAAGGCTTCGCTTCCATGAGACCGCGGGCGATTTCCTGCCACACGCGCTCGGGCACGAGTGCATCGACTTCGCCCGACGCGACCATCTCGCGCATGAGTTCGAGCGTTTCGGGCGCGACGGTGAAATCGGCGAAACGCGCCGCAAAGCGCGCGATGCGCAGAATGCGCACGGGGTCTTCGAGAAACGCCTCGCTCACGTGGCGAAACACGCGTGCTTCCAGATCGCGCGCGCCGCCGAACGGATCGACGACCGCTCCCGTGAGCACGCCGCCCGGCTGCACTTCGCGCGCCATCGCGTTGATGGTGAGATCGCGCCGCGCGAGATCTTCTTCGAGCGTCACGTCGGGCGCGTAGAAAAACTGGAAGCCGTGATAGCCCGCCGCCGTCTTGCGCTCGGTGCGCGCAAGCGCGTACTCCTCTTGCGTTTCGGGATGCAGAAAGACCGGAAAGTCCTTGCCCACCGGACGATAGCCCTGCGCGGCCATCTGCTCGGGCGTCGCGCCCACCACGACATAGTCGCGGTCGCGCACGGGCAGCCCGAGCATCTCGTCGCGGATCGCGCCACCTACGACATAGATCTTCATTCGTCGTCGCGTTCGTCGTCGGCGACGATGTGCGTTTCGCGGCGCGCCGCTTCGACCCACTCGGCCACCGCGGGCAGTGCGCTCACGCGCTGCGCGTACGCCGCCGCTTCGGGCGAGAGCTTCGGCTGGTAGCTGTTGAAGCGCATGACGACCGGCGCGTACATCGCGTCGGCAATGCTGAATTCGCCGAACAGGAACGGGCCGCCGCTCGCGGCCAGGCACTCGCGCCAGAGCGCGTCGATGCGCGCGACGTCGGCGAGCGCGCCAGGCGTCGCGCCTGCACCCGGCTTCACCTTGCGGATGTTCATCGGCATGTGGTTGCGCACTTCGCCGAAGCCCGCATGCATCTCCGCGCTCACGCTGCGCGCGCGGGCGCGCGCGTTCGCGTCGCGCGGCCACAGCGCGTGCTGCGGGAAGCGCTCGGCGAGGGTCTCGGCAATCGCGAGCGAATCCCACACGGCGAAGCCGTCGTCGCCAACGAGGCACGGCACCTTGCCCGAGGCCGAGAACGCCAGGATCGAGGACTTGGTGGCCGGCTCGTCGAGCTCGATCAGCACTTCCTCGAACGCGATGCCGAAGTGCTTGAGCAGCACCCACGGGCGCATCGACCACGACGAATAGTTCTTGTCTCCGATTACGAGCTTCATTGTTCCAATGACCGTTGTGAGTTGAAAGAGCGCCGGCTGATAGTCCGCGTTCGGCTATCGGCCGGCATGGGCGCGAAAGATGTTCAACCGCGAACGCAGCGACGCGTCGGCGAGATAGAGCGGCGCGATCGTCTCGATGCTCGCGGGCTCGATATCGAGCTCGGGTGCGAGCGGCCCGGTCAGCACGCTGTCCACCTTCATCGAATCGAGATTATCGCGCGTGAGCACCGGCACGCCCGGCGCCATCTCGAACGACAGCGCCTGCAGGCGCCCAAACGCGTCGGGCAGCCGCATGATGCGTGCGTGGCGGCCCACCACGTCGCCGCAATACTGCAGCAACTGTTCGAGCGTGTAGACCGTCGGGCCGCCGAGTTCGTAAGTGTGCCCGCTCGCGGCGTCGAGATCGAGCACGTTGACGATCGCCTTCGACACATCGCCCACGAACACCGGCTGGAACTTCGCGTCGGGCATGGCGAGCGGAATCATCGGAAAGAGCCGCTGCAGGAGCGCGAAACGGTTCAGGAAGGTGTCCTCGGGACCGAACACGACGGAAGGCCGGAAGATGGTCGTGGCGAGCGCCGTGGCCGCGTGCACGGCTTTCTCGCCGTCGCCCTTCGAGCGCAGGTACATGCTCGGCCCGCGCGGGTCGGCGCCGATGGCGCTGATGTGGATAAGGCGATGCACGCCCTTGCCCTCGCAGGCGGCGACGATCTTCGTGGGCAAGTCGACGTGCAGCTTCGCGAAGCCCGGGCCGTAGGGATCGCCGCGCCCGCCGTTGAGCGTGCCGACGAGATTGATGACCGCGTCCGCATTTTCGACGAAGGCCGCGAGCGCGACCGGATCGGACACATCGGCCTCGATCACGTCGACGGGCAGCAGGGTGAGATGGCGGGCGTTGTAGCGGCGGCGGGTGGCGACGCGCACGTCCTTGCCCGCCTCGACGAGCGCGTTGACGAGATGGCTGCCGATGAATCCCGAACCGCCGATGACCGCAATGGCTTGATGTCTCATCTTCGACCTCCTCGGGCAGACGGCGCCGCCGCGTACGAGGTCCGGTTCGTCCCGCAGCGCGCCAGCCCGAAGACGGAGCACGCAGCGTGCCGTCATGCCGCGCGCGTTTCCGTATGAAGGGAAGCGGCGCGGCGTAACGGCCCGGCGCTTACGGCGAGATATAGCCGAGACGCGCCTTCAGCGATTGCGGACGGCCCTCGAACAGCGCCGCATAGTAGACCGTGTTCGACAACACGTTTTTCACGTAATCGCGGGTTTCCTGGAACGGAATGGTTTCCGCGAAGATGGCGCCCTCGACGCCGCCCTGCAAAGTCTGGCGCCATGCGCGCGGGCGGCCCGGCCCGGCGTTGTAGCCCGCGGTGGCGAGCACAGCGGAGCCGTCGAACTGATTGTAGATCATCGACAAATAGTTCGTTCCGAGCAGGATATTGGTGTCGAGATCGTTGAGCTGGTCGCGCGACAGGGGCCCGAGGCCGATCTTCTTCGCCACCATCTGCGCCGTGGCCGGCATGATCTGCATGAGACCGCTCGCGCCCACGCCCGATTTCGCGTTGAGAATGAAACGCGATTCCTGGCGAATCAGGCCGTAGGCCCATTCGACATCGAGGCCGTTGGTTTGCGCGTCGCGCTCCACGACGTCGCGGAACGGCGCGAGATAGCGCAGCGAGAAGTCGTGCTCCGTTTGCGTGCGGTCGGCCGTGTTGACGGTGCGGTCGAGCAGCTGGATGCGCTTCGCGTACTCGGCGACGGCGAGCAACTGCCGATCGCTCATTCCACGCAGCGGCCAGTTCCATTCGCGATTGCCTTCGATTCGCAGGTTCAGCGCGTAAAACCGCTGCGCGAGCGCGAAGCCCGGTGTTTGCGCAGCCTGGGCGATTTCGGCGTCGCTCACCGTGGTCTTCGGCGGGATGGTGATCTTCTGGCCGAGTTCTTCGGTGGCGAGCTGGCCGTAGAAGTTATAGCCCTGCGAGATCGACGCGAATTCCTGGTTCGCCTGCCCCGTTTCGCCGGCCTGCTTGAGCGCGCGTGCGTGCCAGTAGACCCACGACGGCTGCGCGCGCAGCGCGGCCGGCATCTGTTCGATCGACCAGCGCACCATGGTCCAGTCGCCGCCCAGCAGCGCGGCGCGCGTCCGCCATTCGTAAGCCGGGCTCGACAGCGGCGCGTTGGCCGAGAGGCGATACCAGTCGAGTGCGGCGGGCAGACGCTTCAGCGCGCCCTGATAGCCGATCGTGCCCCAGCCGATCGCCCGCTCCGGCGACGCGAGCTGCGGTGCGACGGTGGCGAAGGTGGCCGCGGCCATGGCCGGGTCGTTGCGCGCCATCGCGGTGATGGCCAGCAGCGCGAGCTGATGCGACTGCGGATCGCCGGAAACGCCTTGCGCGAGCGTGAGCGGCGGCGTGCTCACGGCCTGGCTGAACGCGGTCGGATCGGGACGCTGCGAAAGGCCGTCGAGCAGCTTGGCGCCGGTCGAGGTCTGGTTCTGCTCGTAGGAAAGGCGAATCTGCTGCCAGACGTCGTCGCTCGAGAACTGACCTTTGATGGCAAGCGCGGTGATGAGATCGACGCAGCCGTCGCCGTAATAGCGCGGCTCGGTGAGCAGCGCACGCGCGTCATTCGCGACGTTCTCGCCGCGCGCCGCGCGCGACTCCAGCGCGTAGCACTTCACCTGCGTGTCGTCGTTGAGCACGAAGCGCGCATATTGCTGGTCGAAGTTCGCCCAGTCGTGGCGCGCGCCGAGCACGGTCAGAAAGTCGTTGCGCATGCGGTCGGCGATTGCCTGGCCGTCGTAGCGCTGCAGGAACGACAGCACCGGCGCGTCAGGCGCGTCGATGCGCGCGTGGCCCTGCGAATCGAACAGCTGCGGCTTGAGCTGGAAGTATTCGAGATACGACGGCGCCGGGTAATCGGGAATCATCGCCGCGAGTTGCGCGGCGCGCGCGGGATCGTTGTTGCGCGCGGCTTCGCGAAGCTGGATGAAAGTCTGATCGTCGCTGGAAAGGACTGCGCCTACGGGCAGTGCGACGGGGCGCACGGCGTCCGCCGTGCTGCATGCTACGAGTGCCGCTGCAGTCAGTGCGAGACCGACCGCGCGATATACTCGGACAAGGCGTTTGGACATCGTTATTTCTGGAGCGCGAGGTGAACCCAAGCATAGCACGCAACCCTCACACGGAATCCAAAAAGGACTGGCGTGCAAGGCTGCTTCCTCGGCGCATTGAGGCGGCTTCCGACGTGGCAATCGGTGCGTCACTCGCGGCTCGTCTCGATGCGCTCGTCGCGCAATTTTTGCCGCGTTCGATCGGGTTCTATTGGCCCTTGCGCGGCGAGTTCGATGCGCGCGCCTGGATCACCGCCTGGCTCGCCGCCGATGCGTCACGCCGCGCCGCCCTGCCCGCCATTCCCGAACGCCACACGCCGCTCGTCTTTCACGCCTGGACGCCCGAGGCACCAATGCGCGAAGGCCATCACGGAATCCTCGAGCCGCAAGCGCAGGAACGGATCGTGCCCGATCTTCTCTTCGTGCCCTGCGTGGGTTTCGATCGCGACGGCTATCGCCTCGGCTACGGCGGCGGCTACTACGACCGCACGCTGGCCGCCTGGCCAGGCGAGGCGTTGCCCATCACGGTTGGCATTGCGTATGAAGCGTGCCGCATCGACGACGGCGTGCTCGCGCGCGAGGCGCACGACCTGCCGCTCGACGCCGTGGTGACCGAAGCCGCCACGCATCTTTGCCAACGTTCACGCGAGCGCTGAAAGCGCCTTAGCCGCTCAAAGCGAAGCCGCCGCGCGCGCGGCCGTGTCATAGAGCCCCGACGCATTGCGCATGAGTTGCGCGGCGTCGCCGATCTGCTGATTCGTGAGGCCACTTTCCTTGAGCGTCGCAATGAGGCAGCTCTCGCGCACGTCGCGGTAGCGCAGGCACAGCGCCTGGCCTTCCGGCGTGACCGAAAAGAAGACTTCCTTGCCGGTCTTTTCGCTTTTTACATACCCTCTGGAGACGAGCTTCTTCAACGCATACGTGGCCACGTGCGTGTCCTCGATGTTGAGCACGAAGCAGATATCCGCGAGCTTTTTGCGCCGCTCGCGATGGCCGACGTGATGGAGCAGCGACACCTCGATCGGCGTCATGTCCTTCACGCCCGCCGCCGACATGCAGCGCACCATCCAGCGGTTGAACGCGTTGCTCGCCATGATGAGCGCGTACTCGAACTCGGAAAGCTCGGCGCTCGACTCGGAAACGAGATGTTCGGACGAAACGATCTTGGTCGGCTGGCGCGACATGGCAGATAACCCGGTAGTCGGTGTTCGAAAAGGCAAAGCGGCGTGGCGTGAGTGTAATTGCAGTGTACTTTCGGTGCGCCTGGCGAAAACGCTTATTGATAAATTGTAGATAATTTATCGACAATGTACGCTAGGAAGGAAGGCACCGGCCGTCCGGTGCGCCCATTTTCGATCGGTCGAACCCGTCCCCTCATCGATCCAGCATGCCGAATTCTGACCCTCGCATTTTTCCTCTCGGTGACGAAGCGCTCGTCTGTGAAGCGCCGCCGCCCGCCACGCTCGAGGTCCAGCGCCGCGTCTGGGCCGTCGCTGCGCTCGCGCGCGGCTGGGCGCCGGTGCGCGAGGTGGTGCCCGGCATGAACAACCTGACGATCACCTTTGATCCGCTCGCAGCCGACGCCGCGGCGCTCGCCGGCGCGCTGCGCAACGCCTGGCGCGACGCCGAAGACGCGAGCGCGCCAGGCCGCGAAGTCGAGATACCGGTGGTCTATGGCGGCGCAGACGGCCCCGATCTCGAAGCCGTCGCGCAGCACTGCGCGCTCGCCGCCGCCGACGTCGCCGCGCGCCATGCCGCGGGCGTCTACACGGTGTTCTTTCTCGGCTTTCAACCCGGCTTCGCCTATCTCGGCGGTCTCGAACCCGCGCTGCACACGCCGCGCCGCCGCGAGCCGCGCATTGCCGTCCCGGCCGGATCGGTGGGCATCGGCGGGGAGCAGACGGGCATTTATCCGGCCGCCTCGCCAGGCGGCTGGCAACTGATCGGCCGCACCGCTGCGAAGCTCTTCGACGCTTCGCGCAATCCGCCTTCGCTGCTCATGCCAGGCGACCGCGTGCGTTTCACCATCGCGGAGCTCCACGCATGATCGAAGTATTACGCGCGGGCCTGCTCACCACGGTCCAGGATCTCGGCCGCCCCGGCTACCGGCATCTGGGCGTCGCCACCGGCGGCGCGCTCGATGCGCTCGCGCTCGAAGTGGGCAACCGCCTCGTCGGCAACCGCCCCGACGCCGCCGGCGTGGAAATCACCTTCGGCCCCGTCGCGCTGCGCTTTGCGCGCGCCACGCGCGTCGCCATTACCGGCACGGACTTCGGCGCGACGCTCGGCGGCCGCCCGGTCTGGTCGTGGTGGAGCCTGCCCGTGGCCGCCGGCGAGGAACTCGTGCTGAACGGCGCGAAGCGCGGCATGCGCGCCTATGTGTGCGTGGCCGGCGGCATTGACGTCCTGCCCATGCTCGGCTCGCGCAGCACCGACCTCGCGGCGGGCTTCGGCGGCCTCGCGGGCCGCGCGCTCAAAGACGGCGACCGTCTCGCCACGGGCGCCTCGTTCGCGCCGGGCCGCGAGCGCGCCGCGCTCGACCCGGGCGCGCCGGCCTTCGGCGTGAAGGCGCCCGTGTGGTGCAACTTCGCGCTGGCGGACGAGCCGCATCAGCGGCGCGGACGCCATCCGGACGGCATGGCGTGGGCCGTGCCCGTGCGCGTGCTGCGCGGCCCCGAGTACGACAGCTTTACACCCGAGGCGCAGCGCGCGCTGTGGTCCGATGAATGGCAGATCACGCCCAACAGCAACCGCATGGGCTTTCGGCTCACGGGCACGCCGCTCGCGCGCGAGAACGGCGCGGATCTGCTCTCGCACGCGGTGCTGCCGGGCACGATCCAGGTGCCGCCGAGCGGCCAGCCCATCGTGCTGATGGCCGACGCGCAGACCACGGGCGGCTACCCGAAGATCGGCTCCGTGATTCGCGCCGACTGGTGGAAGCTCGCCCAGGTGCGGCTCACCGGTGGCGTGCGTTTCGTGGAAGCGACGGCGGCCGCCGCGCGCGCGGCGCTGGAAGAGGAACGGGCGTATTTGCGGCAGATCGACACCGCAATCGCCATGCACGACGAACGCCTTGCGAGCCGCCGCGCGAACGCGGCCGCGAGTGCGTGATTTTCAAGCACCATCGGTAAGACGAGCAGCAAGAGGAACACATCATGACCACCATCGATCTGAACGCCGATCTCGGCGAAGGCTGCGGCTCCGACGAGGCGCTGCTCGACCTCGTGAGCTCCGCCAACATCGCGTGCGGCTGGCACGCGGGCGGCGCCAACGCCATGCGCGAATGCGTGCGCTGGGCCGTGGAAAAAGGCGTGTCGATCGGCGCGCATCCGAGCTTCAACGACCCCGAGAACTTCGGCCGCAAGGAAATGAACCTGCCGCCCGAGGAAATCTACGCGGGCGTGCTGTATCAACTCGGCGCGCTCTCCGCGATCGCCCAGGCCGAAGGCGGACGCATCGCCCACGTGAAGCCGCACGGCGCGCTCTACAACCAGGCCGCGCGTGACCCGCAGATCGCCGAGGCCATCGTCTGCGCCGTGCACGACTTCGATCCGTCCGTGACGGTGTTCGCGCTCGCGGGCAGCGGCCTTGTGACGGCGGCGCGCGAAGCGGGGCTCGTGGCGATCGAGGAAGTGTTCGCCGACCGCGGCTATCGCGCGGACGGCTCGCTCGTGCCGCGCAGCGAGCCGGGCGCATTGCTCGACGACGAAGACATCGTGCTCGCGCGCACGCTCGCGATGATCCGCGAGCAGCGCGTGCAGGCCGTGAACGGCGCCTGGGTGCCGCTCAACGCGCAGACCATTTGCCTGCACGGCGACGGCCCGCACGCGCTCGCGTTCGCGCGGCGCATCCGCACGGCGCTCGACGACGCAGGCATCGGCGTGCGCGCGGCGGGGGCCGGCGAAGCCTGACCCACGCGTTTGAATGCAGCAAAGCGCGCGGCATGCGCCGCGCGCCGCTCGAGCCGTATCACCGAAGGTTTTCACAAGGCAGTCTCTCGGCAGCGCAAGCTTGCCAAGCGTAGTTATACCCAGCAGGTTCGTAGTTGTACGAATGGCCATCAGAGCCGCGAAGTCAACGCCGCTATCCGCGGCAATCAACGACAAGCCAATACGTTTGGAGATCCACATGCAGAGCACCGTCAACTTATGGCCGCTGATCGGCGTGGCCGTCATCATCGCCGGCTTCCTGTTACGCTTCAATCCGATGCTGATCGTCGCCGCGGCGGCCGTCGTCACCGGTTTCGCCGCGGGCTTTCCGGTTGCGAAGATTCTCGCCGCCATCGGCACCGGCTTCATCAAGACCCGCAACATTCCGCTCATCATCCTGTTGCCGCTCGCCGTGATCGGGCTGCTGGAGCGCCACGGCCTGCGTGAGCGAGCGCAGATCTGGATCGGCAGCATCAAGGCGGCCACCGCCGGGCGTCTGCTCATCGTCTATCTGCTCGTGCGCGAACTGACCGCCGCCGTCGGCTTGACGGGCCTCGGCGGCCATCCGCAGATGGTGCGCCCGCTCATCGCGCCGATGGCCGAAGGCGCCACCGAAAACCGCTTCGGCAAGCTCTCCGACGCCGTGCGCTACAAGCTGCGCGCCTACTCGGCCGCGACCGACAACGTGGGCCTCTTCTTCGGCGAGGACATCTTCGTCGCGTTCGGCGCGATCGTGCTGATGGTCACGCTGCTCAAGGAAGCGGGCGTTTCGGTCGAGCCGATCCATGTGGCGTTCTGGGGCATTCCCACGGCGATCTGCGCGTTTCTGATTCACGGCGCGCGGCTCTGGCTGCTCGACCGCAAGCTCGAACGCGAACTGGGCGGCACGCGCGGCGCGATCGACACCAAGGGTGCAGACCGTGCACAGGGAGACGAAGCATGACACTCACCCTCAACTGGCTCTTCTGGCTGCTCGGCATCGTGCTGCTGATCGTCGGCGGCATGATCGTGATGGACCGCGAGCATCCGCGCCGCTTCACGGCGGGCGGCTTCTGGCTGCTCTACGCGCTCATCTTTCTCGTCGGCGACCTGCTGCCCGCCGAAGTCGTGGGCGTGCTGGTGCTCGCCATGGCGCTCATCGCGGGTCTCGGCGGCGTGACGGCCGCCAAGCCCAAGGTGCTTGCGCTCGAGACGCGTATTGCCAGCGCCAAGCGGCTCGGCAACAAGCTTTTCGTGCCCGCGCTCACCATTCCCGTCATTACCGTCGTGCTCACGCTCGCGGCCAGCCATCTCGTATTCGGCGGCAAGGCGCTCATCGACCCGAAGAATGTCACGCTGATCGGCTTCGGCATTGGCTGCGTGATCGCGCTCGTCATTGCCTGCATCATCACGCGCGATAGCGTCGGCCAGTCGATGAAGGAAACGCGCCGCCTCGTCGATGCGCTCTCGTGGGCCGCCGTCCTGCCGCAGATGCTCGGCATGCTCGGCCTCGTGTTCTCGGACGCGGGCGTGGGCAAGGCCGTGGCGCACGTGACGACGTCGTACATCAACATGGACGTGCGCTTCGTCGCCGTAGTGGTCTATTGCGTGGGCATGGCGCTCTTCACGATCATCATGGGCAACGGCTTCGCCGCGTTTCCGGTGATGACGGGCGGCGTGGGCGTGCCGGTGCTGGTGGGCGTGTTCCACGTCAATCCGGCGATGATGGCCGCCATCGGCATGTTCTCGGGCTACTGCGGCACGCTGATGACGCCGATGGCCGCGAACTTCAACATGGTGCCCGCGGCGCTGCTGGAGCTGCCCGACAAGAACGCGGTGATACGCGTGCAGGTTCCCACGGCGCTGGGCATCCTCGCGGCGAATATCGTGCTGCTGAATGTGTTCGGCTTTTGACCCGCGTACGCATGCGGTTGCAAAAAAAGCCGGCGAAAGCCGGTTTTTTTGCATTCAGGCCGCGCGCGGCCGCGAGATTCGGGCGCAATGGCCCAAGCCAGCTCAACCCGGGTCGACATTGAAGCCGCGCTGGCGCAGCAGCTGGAGCACGCCTTTCGGGCCGCCCAGGTGCAGCGCGCCGACGGCTACGAAGAGGGGCTTGTTCGGCGCCACGTACTGCTGCATGCGCGAAACGAAGCGCCGGTTGCGCTCGTAGACGATGCGGTTGTCGACCGACGCCGCCACCCGCGCGTCGTGCGAAAGCTTTTCGGTGCGCGCCGATTCCCATGCGGCGATCGCGTCGGCGTCGCCCACGCGCCACAGGTGCAGGAGCGTCTGCACGTCGGACACGTTTTGCGCCGGCGTCTGCGCCAGATCCTGGGCGAGCATCTCGCGCTGCTGCGCGAGGCTCAGGTTCGTGAAGGCGCGCATCTGCTCGCCGAGCGTCTCCAGCCCGACGATGCGGCGGCCCTTCCAGCGCAGGAACACGTTCTGCAACTGCGCCTCGGTGCCGAACTCGGTCTGCAGGCCGGCGCTCAGCGAGTCGTAGGTTTCCACAAGCAGCGAGGCGAGCCACGGCCGCATCTTGCGGATCTCGGCGAGCGCCTCCGGATTGCCGCGCATGCGCGCCTCGAGTTTCTGCCAGAGCGGATCGGGTAACAGGCCCGGCAGGCAGGGCCGCTTGCACACCCCGTATTTCGAGACGTCGTCCTGGGAAACGAGCAGATCGTCGGGGGAAAGCTCGAGCGCGAGAATGGGCGACGCGGCGAGCGCCGCGAGAATCGGCGGGCGAAACGGCTGGCCGGGCGGGTAGTCGGCGGGGTCGCCCACATGGAGCGTGCCGAGCAGATAGATCGTGAGATTGCCGCGCGTGGCGACGTAGAACGGCATGCGCGCAGGCTGGGTGCGCACCGGGCCGCCAGCCGTCGTGCCCGATGCGTAGCTCGGCACGGCGGGCGCGGCGTGAAAGCCGGGAATGCCGCCGTTCGCGCCGCGCGCCGTGCCCGGCGGCATGGGCACGGCCGGGTGCACCCCGGGCGTGTTGGCGACGGCGCCGCCAGCGAACGCCGGGCCCGAGGCGCCTGCGAGAACGCCGACCGCGAGCGCCAGCGTGAGCGCCGCAGCGCTCGACGCTTTCTTCAACGCCGCACGCAACGCCACCGCGAATGCCACACCAAAAGCCACACCGAATGTCACACGAACAGCCGTACTCAGCCCGGCCGCCACGGCAAACGCGGCAGTCGGAACGATTGAAAGAGCGGCGGAGAAAACGGTGGAAAAAACAGTGAAAAAGGCGGCACGACGGCCGCCCATCAACTGGCGGCGCGTAGCAATAAAACGACGCGCCGCCGTCGCTTCAGGCCGGCATGGGCCGCCCATCCTCTTCCCCCACCTCCTCTGCACGATGGCAGGATACCTGACGGCCGTCCACTTCGCGAAGAACAGGCACTTCCTTACGACACCGATCGACCGCGTATGGACAACGTTGATGGAACGTGCAACCAGACGGCGGGTTGAGCGGCGAAGGCAATTCGCCCTCGAGCTTGATCTTCACGCGGCGGTCCGCTTCGAAAATCGCGGGCGTGGCCGAGAGCAGCGAGCGCGTGTACGGATGGCGCGGCCGTGAGATCACCGTGTCCTTGTCGCCCAGTTCCGCCACGCCGCCCAGGTACATCACCATCACGTCGTCGGCAATGTGCTCGACCACGGCCAGGTTGTGCGAGATGAACACGTAGCTCGTGCGGAACTGCTCCTGCAAGTCCATGAACAGATTGAGAATCTGCGCCTGGATCGAGACGTCGAGCGCGGAAACCGGCTCGTCGGCCACGACGATCTGCGGGTCGAGAATCATGGCCCGCGCGATCGCCACGCGCTGGCGCTGGCCGCCCGAAAACATATGCGGATAGCGCTTGGCGTGCTCGGGCCGCAAGCCGACGATGCGCATCATGTGCGCGATGCGGTCCGCGCGCTCGCTCGCCGTGAGCCGCGTGTTGATGGCGAGCGGCTCGCCGAGCGTCTGCTCCACGGTCTTGCGCGGATTGAGCGAGGCGAACGGGTTCTGGAACACCATCTGCACGCGGCGGCGCAGCGCAGCGATCTTCGCGGCGCTTGCGTGCGCAACGTCCTCGCCGTCGATGGTCAGCTTGCCCGCCGTGGGCGGCTCGATCATCGTGAGCTGGCGCGCGAGCGTCGATTTGCCGCAGCCGGACTCGCCCACCACGGCGAGCGTGCGCCCGCGCGTGAGCGAGAACGACACGCCATTGAGCGCCTTCACGGTGCCCGTGCCGAACATGCCGCGCTTGACGGAGTAATGCTTCTTGAGATCGTCGGCGATGAGAACCTTGTCGTCCTGATGGTCCTGATGAGCCGCGTGTTGCTGGACTGCGTTCATCGCGCGCCTCCACTGGATTGAGTCACCGCCGCGTTCAGCGGCTTGATGCAGCGCACTTGCGCATAGCCGCTCTCATCGGTCACCGCGTCGAGCGCGGGCCGCGCCTTCATGCAGTCATCCACCACATACTTGCAGCGCGGCGCGAAGAGACAGCCGCTCGGCCGGTCGTCGCGGCCGGGCACCATGCCGGGCAGCGCGGCAAGACGCATCGCCCCCTTGTTGTGCTCGGGAATCGCGGCGAGCAGCGCTTCCGTATATGGATGATGCGGACGCGAAAAGATGTCCGGCACGCGGTTCGTTTCGATGATCTCGCCCGCGTACATCACGGCCACGCGTTGCGCGACTTCGGACACCACGGCCAGATCGTGCGAGATCAGCACGAGCGCCATGCCGCGGTCCTTCTGCAGACGCACGAGCAGCTCCATGATCTGCGCCTGGATCGTCACGTCGAGCGCCGTGGTGGGCTCGTCGGCGATCAGCAGCTTCGGGTTGCAGGCCACGGCCATCGCGATCATCACGCGCTGGTTCATGCCGCCCGACATCTGGTGCGGGAAGTTGTCGATGCGGTTCTTCGCGTCGGGAATGCCGACCTGGTCGAGCAGTTCGATTGCGCGCGCATGCAGCGCGGAGCCGCGCAGGCCCTCGTGCAGCTTGAGCACTTCCTTGATCTGATATCCGACGGTGTAGCTCGGGTTCAGGCTCGTGAGCGCGTCCTGGAACACCATGGCGATGTCCTTGCCCACGATGCGGCGGCGCTCCTTGCCCGTGGCGCCCAGCAGATCGCGGCCGTCGAAGGTGATCGAATCCGCGCTTACCTTGCCGGGGGCGTCGATGAGGCCCATCAGCGCCATCATCGTCACGCTCTTGCCCGAGCCCGATTCGCCGACGATGCCGAGCACTTCGCCAGGCGCGACCGACAGATTCACGCGGTCAACGGCGGGCAGGCCGTTGAAGTTCACCGCCAGATTACGGATGGTCAAAAGTTCTTTGTTCATGTCAGGCCATCCGCTTGAGCTTGGGATCGAGCGCGTCGCGCAGCCCGTCGCCGAGCAGGTTGATCGCGAGCACCGAAATGAGGATGGACAGACCCGGCATCGTGACGATCCACCATGCGCTGTCGATGTAATCGCGCGCCGAGGCGAGCATCGCGCCCCACTCCGCACGCGGCGGCTGCACGCCGAGGCCGAGGAAGCCGAGCGCGGCGGCGTCGAGGATCGCCGAGGAAAAGCCGAGCGTGGCCTGCACGATGAGCGGAGCCGTACAGTTGGGCAGCACCTGCGAGAACATCAGGCGCAGCGTGCCGGCACCGGCCACGCGCGAAGCAGTCACATACTCCTTGTGCAGTTCGCCCAGGGCCGAACCGCGCGTGAGACGCACGTAGCCGGGCAGCGCCACGATCGCGATCGCGAGCATGGTGTTCGTGAGACCCGGACCGATGATCGCGACCACGGCCACCGCGAGGAGCAGCGAAGGCAGCGCGAGCAGCACGTCCATGAGACGCATGATCGGCGTATCGGCCCACTTCTCGAAGAACGCAGCCACGAGGCCGAGCACGATGCCCGGAATCAGCGCGAGCACGACCGAGACGCAGCCGATCCACAGCGAAAGCCGCGCGCCGTACATGAGACGCGAGAGGATGTCGCGGCCTGCTTCGTCGGTGCCGAGAATGAACTTCCAGTTGCCGCCGTCGAGCCAGGCGGGCGGAATCTTCACGTAGTCGCGGTATTGCTCGATGGGGCTGTGCGGCGCGATCAGCGGCGCGAAGATCGCGATGACGATCAGCGCGAGCACGATCAAGCCGGCGCCCACGGCGCCCCTGTTGCGCGAGAAGTTCGCCCAGAATTCGCGCAGCACGAGCGCGCGGCCCGAAGGCGGCGTGACGGCGCGAGGCACGGTGTTCTGAATGTCAGCCATCATGCCTCCTGGTGTTGAATGTGGTGTTGTGGGGTTCGCATTGTCATGGCTCGCTTACCTCGTATGTCGAATGCGCGGGTTGAGCACGCCGTACAGCAGATCGACGAACAGGTTCACGACGATCACGAGCGTCGCGATCATGAGAATCCCGCCTTGCACCACCGGATAGTCGCGCCGGCTGATCGCGTCGATCAGCCATTTGCCGATGCCGGGCCAGGAGAACAGCGTTTCGGTGAGCACCGCGCCCGCGAGCAGCGTGCCGACCTGCAGGCCGATCACGGTCACCACGGGAATGAGCGCGTTGCGCAGCGCGTGCACGACGATCACGCGCACGGGCGAAAGCCCCTTGGCGCGTGCGGTGCGGATGTAGTCCTCGCGCAGCACTTCGAGCATGGACGAGCGCGTCATGCGCGCGATCACGGCGAGCGGAATCGTGCCGAGCACGATGGCCGGCAGGATCAGGTGGCTCAGCACCGACCTGAACGCGCCTTCGTCGGTGCCGGGCAGGAGCGAGTCGATCAGCATGAAGCCGGTCACGTGCGGAATGTCGAATTCCACCGCGATGCGGCCCGACACCGGCGTCCAGCCGAGCTTCGACGAGAACACCATGATGAGGATGAGCCCCCACCAGAAGATCGGCATGGAGTAGCCGGTGAGCGCGGTGCCCATGACGCCGTGATCGACGACGGTGCCGCGCCGCAGTGCCGCGAACACGCCGGCGGGCAAGCCGATCACGAGCGCGAAAATGAGCGCGCAGATCGACAGCTCGACGGTGGCGGGAAAGCGCGCGAGAAACTCGCCCATCACGCTCGTGTTGGTGATGATCGAGGTGCCGAGATTGCCGTGCACGGCGTGCCAGACGTAGTGCACATACTGCATCGGCAGGGGCTCGTCGAGCCCCAGGCGGTGCATCGCCTCGGCGTGCATTTGCGGATCGACGCCGCGCTCGCCCATCATCACTTCGATGGGGTCGCCCGGAATCAGGTGGATGAGTGCGAACGCAAGGATGGTAATACCGATGAACGTGGGTATGACCATGCCGATGCGGCGCAGTACGAAGCGGAACATGTGGTGTTCCCCCAAAAGCTTGAAATGAAACGCAACCGGCGACAGGGGCTCGTGACCCCGGTCGCCGGACCATTTTCCGCCGGTCCTGGCTGATGTGCGGACCGAGCGGAAAGTCTTACCCGATTATCCTTACTGCATGCCCACGCCGTCGAAGCGCGCGTAGCCGAGCGGTTCGATGCGCATGTCGGTGACCTTCTTGCTGACCGGCTGATAGACGGTCGAGTGAGCGATCGGCGAGAACGGCAGTTGCTGCGCGAAGATCTGCTGCGCCTGCTGGTAGAACTTCGTGCGCTGCGCCACGTCCGAGGTCTGACGGCCCTTCTGGATCAGGTCGTCGAACGGCTTGTAGCACCACTTGCCGAAGTTGTTGCCGTTCACGGCTTCGCAACCGAGCAGCGTGCCGAGCCAGTTGTCGGGGTCGCCGTTGTCGCCCGTCCAGCCGATCAGCATCGAATCGTCCTCGCCTGCGTGGGCGCGCTTGATGTACTCGCCCCACTCATACGTGACGATCTTCGCCTTCACGCCGATCTTGGCCCAGTCGGCCTGGATCATTTCGGCCATCAAGCGTGCGTTCGGGTTGTAGGCGCGCTGCACGGGCATGGCCCACAGCGTGATCTCGAAGCCGTTCGACACGCCAGCCTTGGCGAGCAGCGCCTTGGCCTTTTCCGGATCGTACGCATTGGCCGGCAGGTTCTTGTAGTAGGACCACTGCGTCGGCGGCATCGGATTGGTCGCCAGCTGGCCCGCACCCTGGTACACCGACTCGATGATCGCCTTCTTGTTGATCGCCATGTCGAGCGCGTGACGCACGTCCGCGTTGTCGAGCGGCTTGTGCGTGACGTTGTACGACAGGTAGCCCAGGTTGAAGCCCGGCTGCGACGGCATCGCGATGTTCGGCTCGGCTTTCAGCGGCGCGATGTCGGCGGGACGCGGATAGCTCATCACCTGGCATTCGTCGCGCTTGATCTTCTGCACGCGCACGCTGGCGTCCGGCGTGATCGAGAAGATCAGCTTCGAGAGCTTCACGGCGCCCGGCTTCCAGTAGTCGGGATTGCCGTCGTAGCGGATGGTCGCGTCCTTCGTGTAGCTCTTGAAGATGAACGGCCCCGTGCCGACCGGGAACTGGTTGATGTCGGCGGCCTTGCCGGCCTTCATCAGCTGATCCGCGTATTCAGCCGAGAGGATCGAGGCGAACTCCATCGCCATGTTCTGGATGAACGGCGCGTTCGGCTCGTTCAGCGTGAACTTGACCGTGTACGGATCGACCTTTTCGACCTTCGCGATCAGCTTGTCGAGGCCCATGTCCGTGAAGTACGGGAACGACACCGGGTACGCCTTGCGGAACGCATTGTTCGGGTCGAGCATGCGGTCGAACGAGAACACGACGTCGTCCGCATTGAATTCGCGCGTGGGCTTGAAGAACGAGGTGGTCTGGAACTTCACGCCATGACGCAGATGGAACGTGTAGGTCTTGCCGTCCTGGGACACGTCCCACGATTCTGCGAGACCCGGTTCGACCTTGGTGCCGCCGCGCTCGAACTCGACGAGGCGGTTGTAGACGGTGAACGTGTTCGCGGTGAAGTCGGTGCCGGTCGTGTATTGGGCCGGGTCGAAGCCAGCGGGGCTGCCTTCCGAGCAGTAGACGAGCGTCTTGTTCGGAATGCTTTGCGCGGCGTGCGCGAGCGGGGCTCCAGCAATCGATGCCGCTGCGAGCGCCACGAGAGACGTCATTCGGGCAGCCCGCAACAGTTTGTTTTCTTTCATGTTTCCTCCAGTTCAATGCCGGCTTGCGCCAGCGTAGCGCGATCTTACTTGAGCACGTGCCGCAGTCACAAGCAAGCCAAAAGTCCCGTCGCCTGTGGAAAACGCCGGGTTGACAGGCGTCGTCGTTGCAGTGCTGCGGTGCAGCGTAGCTTCGTCCCCTTTTTTTCTCCTGCTGGATCAGGAACATAGCGCGCAGAAATGCCGCGCGCAGCCGGGCCGCGCGGCCTTGCTGATGCCAATCGCGCAATCGCGTCTCAATAAAAAACCGCGCGGCCCGGGAGTCCGGGAACCGCGCGGTTTGTCGCCGCCGGCCGGGTCTAGAGCGAGCGCCCTAGAACCCGAGCCGCTCGCAAATGGCCTTGGTGGCCGGCGCCGCGTTGAGCGTGTAGAAGTGGATGCCCGGCACGCCCGCCTCGACGAGACGGCGGCACAGGTCGGTCACCACGTCGAGCCCGAACGCACGGATCGACTCGCGATCGTCGCCGAAGCTTTCCAGGCGCTTCGCGACCCAGCGCGGCACTTCGGCGCCGCACATCTCCGAAAAGCGCATGAGCTGCGAGTAGTTCGTGATCGGCATGATGCCCGGCACGATGGGAATATCCACGCCCAGCTTCTTCGCGTCGTCGACGAAGCGGAAATACGCATCCGCGTTGAAGAAGTACTGCGTGATCGCCGAATTGGCGCCCGCTTTCACCTTTTGCGCGAACGCTTCGAGGTCGTGGCGCGGCGAACGCGCCTGCGGGTGGTACTCGGGATACGCGGCCACTTCGATGTGGAACGCGTCGCCGGTTTCCTCGCGGATGAAGGCGACGAGTTCCGACGCGTAGCGCAGTTCGCCCACCGCGCCCATGCCCGAGGGCAGGTCGCCGCGCAGCGCCACGATATGACGGATGCCGTGCGAGCGGTACTCGCCGAGAATCGCGCGCAGGTCCTCTTTCGAGGAGCCGATGCACGAGAGGTGCGGCGCCGCCTCGACGCCTTCCTTCGCGATATCGACGACGGTGTCGAGCGTGCCCTGTTGCGTCGAGCCGCCCGCGCCGAACGTCACCGAGACAAACTTCGGCTTGAGCGTGACGAGCTGGGCGCGCGTGGCGCGCAGCTTTTCCACGCCCTCCGGCGTCTTCGGCGGGAAGAATTCGAATGAGAGTTCGATCGGTTTCATGTTGATGAGGCCAGTGAGGCCGGGCCGCAAACGTGGGCGGTCCGGGCCCGCGTCAGCCGAGGCTGCGGTTGCCGAAAATCAGCGCCGAGAGCAGCCACGACACGATGCTGTACAGGATCGAGCCGAAAAATGCCGACCAGAAGCCCGACACCTCGAAGCCCTTGAGGAGCGACGCCGCCAGCCAGAAGCACAGCGCGTTCACCACGAGGATGAAGAGGCCGAGCGTGAGGATGGTCACGGGTAGCGTGAGCACGATCAGCAGCGGGCGCAGCACGGCGTTGATGAGGCCGAGCACGATCGCGACGATGAGCGCGGTGCCGAAACTGCGAATATGGATCGACGGAACGAGCCAGGTGATGATCAGGAGCGCGAGCGCGTTGATCAGCCAGGTCAGCAGCACGGTCATAAGGACTCCTTTTGCGTCGTTGCTTTTGTATCGCCAGGTGCCGGCAGCGGATGCCGCCCGCAGTCCCCACACGTTGCGCGCGGGGTTGGGGTCAGCATCCGCTTGACCGCTTAAAACGGGCTTAAAACCGCAGCCCGTTTTGTATCGCGTTGTATCGGCTTAATAGCGATAGTGGTTCGGCTTGAACGGTCCGTTCTTGTCGACGCCGATGTACGAAGCCTGGTCGTCGGACAGCACGGTCAGGTTCGCGCCGATGCGCGCGAGGTGCAGGCGTGCAACTTTTTCGTCGAGGTGCTTCGGCAGCACGTACACCTTGTTCTCGTACTTCTTGCCTTGCGTGAACAGTTCGATCTGCGCGAGCGTCTGGTTCGTGAACGAGTTCGACATCACGAACGACGGGTGGCCCGTGGCGCAGCCCAGGTTCACGAGGCGGCCTTCGGCCAGCAGGATCACGCGCTTGCCGTCCGGGAAGATGATGTGGTCGACTTGCGGCTTGATGTTTTCCCACTCGTACTGGCGCGTGGAAGCCACGTCGATTTCCGAGTCGAAGTGGCCGATGTTGCAGACGATCGCGTTGTGGCGCATCGCCTTCAGGTGATCGTGGTTCAGCACGTGGTAGTTGCCGGTGGCCGTCACGAAGATGTCGGCCTTGTCGGCGGCGTATTCCATCGTCACGACGCGGTAGCCTTCCATCGCGGCCTGCAGCGCGCAGATCGGATCGATTTCCGTGACCCACACCGTGGCGCCCAGACCCCGCAGCGACTGCGCGCAGCCCTTGCCCACGTCGCCGTAACCGGCCACGACCGCGATCTTGCCCGCGATCATCACGTCGGTCGCGCGCTTGATGCCGTCCACGAGCGACTCGCGGCAGCCGTACAGGTTGTCGAACTTCGACTTCGTGACCGAGTCGTTGACGTTGATCGCCGGGAACGGCAGACGGCCTTCCTTCTCCATCTGATACAGGCGGTGCACGCCCGTCGTGGTTTCTTCGGTCACGCCCTGGATGTGCGAAAGGCGCTTCGAGTACCACTGCGGATCGACGTCGAGGTGCGCGGCGATCGACTTGTAGAGCGCGACTTCCTCTTCGTTCGTGGGCTTGGCGATGACCGAGCGGTCCTTTTCAGCCTTCGAGCCGAGGATCAGCAGGAGCGTGGCGTCGCCGCCGTCGTCGAGGATCATGTTGGCGAACTCGCCGTTCGGCCATTCGAAGATGCGGTGCGAGAACTCCCAGTATTCGTCGAGCGATTCGCCCTTGAACGCGAACACCGGCACGCCGCCCTGCGCGATCGCGGCGGCGGCGTGGTCTTGCGTCGAGAAGATGTTGCACGACGCCCAGCGGACGTCGGCGCCGAGCGCCGTCAGCGTCTCGATCAGCACGCCCGTCTGGATCGTCATGTGCAGCGAGCCCGCGATGCGCGCACCCTTGAGCGGCTGCTGCGCCTTGTACTCTTCGCGGGTCTGCACGAGGCCCGGCATTTCGGTTTCGGCGATGTTCAGTTCCTTGCGGCCCCAGGCGGCAAGCGACATATCGGCGACGATGAAATCTTTGGCTTGATCTTGCGGAACTGCGGCGTTCATCACGCCCTCCTTTCTAAAAGTGACTAGAAATTAAAGACGTGAGCGCCGTTTCAGTGCGATTGATTCAGTGGACTCAACCGGATTGAAGCACTTTCGAGCCTGGCGGGTTACAGAAAACCCGTCGCAACGCTCCTCGAAAGCGAGCCGAGATTGTAGCAAATCGGGATGGTGTCCGCGCATGCGCGCGTTGGCGACATGCGCGTTGGCGACATGCGCGTTGGCGACATGCGCGTTGGCGACATGCGCGTCTGCGACGTGCGCGTCTGCGATAAAGCGGGCGCGAACGCACCCGCCGGACTTCAAACGGGCAGAAACCCGAGCGCGGGCGCGAGCAGCACCATCACCACGCCCGCGATCATCATCGTGAGGCTCGCCACCACGCCTTCTTCGCTGCCCAGCTCGCGCGCCTTCGCCGTGCCCACGCCGTGCGCCGCCGCGCCGAACAGCGCGCCGCGTGCAAGCCGCGTGCGCAGCGGCACGAGGCCGAGCACGAGTTCGCCGAACAGCATGCCGCACACGCCCGTGGCGATCACGAACAGCGCGGTGAGGTCGCGCGGCGCGTGGATCTTGTCCGACACCGCGAGCGCGAACGGCGTGGAGATCGAGCGCGTCATCAGGCTGCGCTGCAGATCGGGCGACAGGTGCAGGAGCTTGGCCAGCGCGAGCGAGCCGCCCACCGCTACGACGATGCCGACCGTCACGCCCACGGTAAGCGAGATCCAGTGGCGCCTGAGCAGGTCGCGGTACTCGTAGATCGGCACCGCGAAGGCCACGGTGGCCGGGCCGAGCAGCCACATGAGCCAGCGCGTGTCCTGGAAGTACACGGGGTACGGAATATGGAGCGCCAGCACGAACACGCCGAGCACCGCGGGCACCGCGACGAGCGGCGTGAGCCACGGCGAGCGAAAGCGCGCATAGAGCGCCTTCGAGGCGAAATAGAGCGCAACGGTGAGGATGAAGCAGCCGGCGGCGATGAGCCGTGCCGCGTCGTCGGCGAACAGGGACGCATAAAACGTGTTCATGACGGATTCCCCCTCACTCTATTCAGGACGTTGCAGCCTCAAGCCCGCGCCAGGTGGCGCGAGTGCCGCGAATCGCGCACGCGGCGCAGCGCGAGGCGCCGTTCGAGCTTTGCGGCCTGTTCGACCGCGAACGCCACGGCCACCATCACCATGAGCGTGCCGCCGACCACGACGAGCGCGAGACGCCAGCCGTCGGCGCGAAAGAGGCCGCCGTATTTCACGGCTGCCACAGCGGCCGGGATGAAGAACAGCAGCATGTCGGAGAGCAGCCAGTCGGCGCCCGCCTTTACCCAGCGCGGCGCGACGCCGCCGCAAAAGAGCAGCGCGAGCAGCAGCACCAAGCCAACCACGCCGCCCGGCACCGGCAGGTGGGTGACGCGCGTGAGGGCGTCGGCGGCGTACCAGATGCCCGCGAGCAGCGCCGATTGCACGGTAATGCGGCCAATACGGCGCCCGAAGCTCGCCATGCCGCCCACGTTGCGCTCAGCGCTTTCGGAGACTTTCGCGGTCGCGGTGGAGGTAGTCATGGCAAACCCTAAGTGACACTGGAATGGAAGTCAGTATAGGGTGCAGCGCAGCATAAACATAATGACTTAAGGTCATCTGCTACATTCCATATTGGAATGCACCAACTCAGCACCCGGCTGAGCGTGTTTCCTGCACATTTGTGGAGTCCCGATCGTGGAACTGCGCGCGCTTCGCTATTTCATCGAGGTGGTGCGGCAACAGAGCTTCACCGCCGCGGCCGAAAAACTGCATGTCACCCAGCCGACCATCAGCAAGATGGTGAAGGCGCTCGAAGACGAGACCGGCACCCAGCTCCTGCTGCGCGACGCGCGCCAGATGGTGCTCACCGACGCCGGGCGCATCGTCTACCAGCGCGGCCAGGACGTGCTCGCCGCGCAGGCGCAGCTACAGGCCGAACTCGCCGATCTCGGCACGCTCGGGCGCGGCGAACTCACCATCGGCATTCCGCCGATGGGCGGCTCGCTTTTCACGCCCGCCATCGCGACGTTCCGCCAGCGCTATCCGAAGATCGAGCTGAAGCTTTTCGAGCAGGGCTCGCGCGCCATCGAAGCCGCGCTGATCTCGGGCGAGCTGGAACTGGGCGGCGTGCTGCTGCCTGTCGACCCCGCGCTGATCGACGTCTTGCCGATCTCGCACGAGCTGCTGTGGCTCGTCGCGCGGCGCGGCTCGCGCTGGGACAACAAGCTCGCCGTGCCGCTCGCGGAGCTGGCTGGCGAGCCGTTCGTGTTCTACGGCGAAAGCCTCGCGCTCAACGACGTCGTGCTGAACGCGTGCCGCACGGCCGGCTTCGTGCCGCAGGTGGTGGGGCGCAGCGGTCACTGGGACCTGATGGCAGCGCTCGTGCTCGCGGGCGTGGGCATTGCGCTGCTGCCCGCGCCGTACGTGCGCCGGCTCGACGCCGAACGCTTCACCTGCCTGCCCGTGAGCGAGCCGCAAATCACCTGGGACATGGCGATCGGCTGGAAACGCAGCGGCTATCTCTCGCACGCGGCGCGTGCGTGGCTCGACGTCGCGCGCTCGGAGTACGGCAAGCCCTTCACGTTTCTCGATGACTTCGTGCATCCGCCGGGGATGGAGAAACAGCCGGGCAAGGCTGGCTGAAGCCTGCGATGAGACAAAACAACGGAACAGGAAACGCGAAACGTCAGGCGTCGACGCGCTGAAGCGCCGTATCGCGCTCCTATCTCGCTTGTACGATGAAGTCGGCCGCACGCTCGCCGATCATCACGCTCGGCGCATTCGTGTTGCCGCCGATGAGCGTCGGCATGACCGAGGCGTCGGCGATGCGCAGTCCCGTCACGCCGCGCACGCGCAACTGCGGATCGACGACGGAGCGCGCGTCGCCGCCCATGCGGCAGGTCGCGACGGGGTGATAGATCGTGTCGGCATGGCGGGCGATCGTCTCGCGCAATTGCGCCTCGCTCTGCTCGCCATGCGTGTAGAGTTCGAGGCCGCCCAGCTGCGCCAGTGCGGGCGCGTCGAGTATGCGACGCGCGAGGCGCGCGCCCTGCGTGAGCGCGTCGAGATCGCGCGGATCGCAGAGAAAGCGCGGGTCGATCACGGGCGCCGCGCGCGCGTCGGCGCTCGCGAGCGTGACCGTGCCGCGGCTCGCCGGGCGCAGCACGCACACGTGCAGCGAATAGCCATGGCCCCAATGCAGGCGGCGGCTGTGATCGTCGACGAGCGCCGTGCAGAAGTGCAGCTGCAGGTCGGGCCGGTCGAGTTCGGGGCGGCTCTTCAGAAAGCCGCCCGCCTCCGCCACGTTGGTCGTGAGCATGCCGCGCCGCCCCTGCAGATACCGCACGAAGCCCGCGGTCATGCGCGCCGCGCCGCGCAGCGAGTAGCCCACGGTGTCGCTCGAATGCACGCGCTTGTTGAAAGTGAAATCGATATGGTCGATCAGGTTGCGGCCGACTTCGGGCGCGTCGTGGCGCACCGCAATGCCGAGCGCGCGCAGTTCGTCGGCGGGACCGATGCCCGAGCACATCAGCAATTGCGGCGAGTTGAACGCGCCCGCCGCGAGGATCACCTCGGCGCGCGCCTGCAGGGTCTCGATCGCGCCGCTGCGCGCAAGCTCCACGCCGCTCGCGCGCGCGCCGTCGAAGCTCACGCGCAGGACCGTCGCGTCGGCGATCAGATGCAGGTTCGGCCGCTCTCGCCCATACAGATACGCGCGCGCCACCGTGCAGCGTTCGCCGCCGCGCTGCGTCACCTGATAGAAGCCGACGCCCTCCTGTTCCTCGCCGTTGAAGTCGTCGTTCAGGCGAAAGCCCGCCTCGCGAGCGGCCTCGACGAAGCGCGCGGCGACCGGGTTGCGCTCGCGCAGGTCGGCCACGCCTAGCGGGCCACCCGCGCCATGCCAGGCGCTCGCGCCGCGCTCGTTGTCCTCGGCGCGCAGAAAGTACGGCAGCACGTCTCGCCACGCCCAGCCCTTGCAGCCGAGCTGCGCCCATTCGTCGTAGTCGAGCGGATGGCCGCGCGTGTAAATCATCGCGTTGATGGTGCTCGAGCCGCCGAAGCCGCGACCGCGTGGCTGGTAACCGCGCCGTCCGGCGAGTCCCGGCTGCGGCACGGTTTCATAGGCGTAGTTGTTTTTCGTGCGAAACGGGACGAGCGCGGCGACGCCGAGCGGCATGTTGACGAACGGGTTGCGCGCCGTGTGCGGGCCGGCCTCGACGAGCGCGATGCTCGCCTGCGGGCAACGGTCGGCCAGCCGGCCCGCGAGCGACGCGCCGCCCGAGCCGCCGCCTACGATGATGTAGTCGTATTGCATCGTCTCCGTCCTGTCGGCCTGCCTCTTGCGAGGCACCGGCGCGCTATTTGCACGCTCGTTCGTTTTCGGCTTCAATGGCGCATTGTAGGAAGCGTCTGATTCCGAGGTCAGCTTTTATGTCAGAGCATCCCCTCTAAACCTGACGGCGCATCGACGCCTATGATGGAAGGCGGTTCGGCCGCCAGAGCTGAAACCCGCAAGATTCCAGCAAGCGGCAAAGGGAGCGCTGGAGCGCACAAGAATCACTCACCTCACGGACGCTTCCCATGGAACGGCCGCTGCGCACGCCTCCCCGTCACGACAGCGAACAGAACACGAACGGCCGCGCGTGAAGCACGCCGCGCACCGCAAGCCTTGCATCGGAGACAGGCAGATGAACCCGACGGAAGTCACGCATCGCCCCGGCACGACCCACGAAGTGACGAACCAGGCGCCGCCGCTCGCCGACTACAACCTCTTCACCACCGACGCCGCGCTCGGCGAGGCCCTCGCGCGCGCGTGCGCGAACTGGCACCGCGAAACGCTCACTCGCCACGGCGAGACGCTCGGCAAGGCGCAAACGCTCGCGCTCGCGGACCTCGCCAACCGCCACGAGCCCGAACTGCACACGCACAGCCCGTGCGGCGAGCGTATCGACGCGATCGAATTCCACCCCGCCTGGCACGAGCTGCTCGCGCTGTTGCGCAAAGAAGGGCTGCACGCACTGCCGTATTCGGACCCGCGGCCCGGCGCGATGGCCGCGCGCTGCGCGGGCTACTTCCTGCACGCGCAGCTCGAATCGGGCTCGTTGTGCCCGCTGACCATGACGTTCGCGAGCATTGCCGTGCTGCAGCGCGAGACGGCGCTGTTCGAAACGCTGCGCGCGCCGCTCTACACGCGCGAGCACGACGCGCGCGACCTGCCGCTCGCGCAGAAGCGCTCGATGATGATCGGCATGGGCATGACGGAGAAGCAAGGCGGCTCGGACGTGCGCAGCAACCGCACCGAGGCGCGCCCAGCAGGCGTCGAAACCGGACGCAGCGCGGCGTATCTGCTCACCGGCCACAAGTGGTTTTTCTCGGCGCCGCAGTGCGACGCTCATCTCGTACTAGCGCGCACCACCGAGCACGGCGGCTCGGGCGCCCCCGGACTCTCATGCTTTTTCGTGCCGCGCTACCGGCCGGACGGCACGAAAAACGCGGTCAATGTGCAGCGCCTGAAGAACAAGCTCGGCAACCGCTCGAACGCGAGCAGCGAAGTGGAGTTCTTCGATGCGTACGGCGTCATGATCGGCGACGAAGGCCGCGGCGTGCCGACCATCATCGAGATGGCGAACTACACGCGGCTCGACTGCGTGATCGGCAGCGCGGCGCTCATGCGCGCGGCGCTCGTGCAGGCGATCCACCACGCGCGCCACCGCAGCGCGTTCGGCCGCGTGCTCGCGCAGCAGCCGCTCATGCAAAACGTGCTCGCCGATCTCGCGCTCGAATCGGAAGCGGCGACGGCGCTCTTCATGCGTCTTGCGCGCGCCTTCGAAGACAGCGCCGACGCGAAACCCGGCGATACGGACGACCCGTCGCTCGAAGCGCGCGCCTGGCGTCGCATCGTCACGCCGGCTGCGAAGTTCTGGGTCTGCAAGCGCGCGCTCGCGTTCACGGGCGAGGCCATGGAAGTCTGGGGCGGCAACGGTTACGTCGAGGAAGGGCCGATGGCGCGCTTCTACCGCGAAGCGCCCGTCAACTCGATCTGGGAAGGCTCGGGCAACGTGATGTGCCTCGACGTGCTGCGCGCGCTGGAGCGCGAGGCCGACGCCGCCCAGGCGCTCTTTCTCGCGTGGCGGCGCGACGCGCAGACTCACCCGGTTCTGAGCGCCGCGCTCGGCCGCCTCTCGGTGCTGCTCAACGGCGCGCCGGGCACGCGCGAGGCGAGCGCGCGGCGCATCGCGCAGCAGATCGTGCTGATCGCGCAGGCCATGCTGCTGCGCGACGGCCCGCCGGAGGTGGCCGAAGCGTTCATCGCCACGCGCCTCGACGAGCACGACGCCGACTGCGACCGCGTATTCGGCACGCTGCCTGCACGCTTCGATCACGCCGCGATCATCGAGCGGGCGTTTCCGTCGCGCCCGGTGTGACCCTCAGCGGCACCCGACAATACGAGCTGATTTTTCCGTTCGCCCGCGCGCCACAGCGCGCGCGAACCCCACGAGGACCGACCATGAAGCAGGACCTGCCCGAAGACTTCGCCCGCAGCGCCCACGACACGCCCGACGACCCGCGCGCTGCGCTCGACACGCTGCTCGCCGCGCAGCGCGAGGCCTTTCTGCACGACCCGTTCCCGTCCTGGGACGCGCGCGCGCGTAATCTCAAGGCGCTGCGCGACGTGCTGTTCTCGCACCGCGACGCGCTCGCCGACGCGATGAACGCCGACTTCGGCCAGCGCGCGAAGGCGGAGGTCGCGCTCGCGGAATTCGTCGTCCTCAAGCAGGAGATCGATGCGGCGCTCAAGCACGGCGCGCGCTGGATGAAGCCGCGCCGCAAACCGGTCGGCAAATGGCTGCTGCCTGGGCGCGCGAAGGTGGTGCCGCAACCGCTTGGCGTGGCGGGTATCGTCGTGCCGTGGAACTATCCGCTGCTGCTCGGCGCGAGCCCGCTCGTGTGCGCGCTCGCCGCGGGCAACCGCGCCATGATCAAGATGTCGGAACTGACGCCGCGCACTTCCGCACTGTTCGAGGCGTTGATTGGCAAGACCTTCGCGCGCGACCATGTGGCGGTCGTCAACGGCGACGCGTCGGTGGGCGCCGCCTTCAGCGCGCTGCCGTTCGACCATTTGCTCTTCACCGGCTCGACGCGCGTGGGGCACGAAGTCATGCGCGCGGCTGCCGCGAACCTCACGCCGGTCACGCTCGAACTGGGCGGCAAGTCGCCCGTGATCATCGGCGCCGCGGCGCGCCTGAACTACGCCGTGGACAGCCTGCTGCTCGGCAAGACGCTGAACGCGGGGCAAACCTGCATCGCGCCCGACTACGTGCTGCTGCCGCGCGGCCAGGAGGCGGCGTTCATCGCCCGCGCGCGCACGCGCTTCGCGCAGCTCTATCCGGACTTCGCGAACAACCGCGACTACACCTCGATCATTTCGGCGCGCCACTTCGAGCGTCTGCAACGCCTCGCCGACGAAGCCGAGGCGTGCGGCGCGCAGTTGCACGCGCTCGGCACGCACGACGCCGCCACGCGGCGCTTCGCGCCCGTCATCGTGACGGACGCCGGCGCACAGACGGCGCTCATGCAGGAGGAAATCTTCGGGCCGCTCTTGCCGCTCGTGCCCTACGACACGCTCGACGAAGCGTTGCGCTACGTGAACGAACGCCCTCGCCCGCTCTCGCTCTACCTCTATGCCGACGACCCGCGCACGATTGAACGCGTGACGCGCGAAACGGTGGCGGGCGGGATGTCGGTGAACGAGACGCTCATGCATATCGCCGCCGAGGGACTGCCGTTCGGCGGCGTCGGCCCGAGCGGCATGGGCGCGTATCACGGCTACGAGGGCTTCGTCACGTTCTCGAAGATGAAGCCCGTCTTCACCCAGGCGCGTCTGAACGCGCGCGGGCTCATCGCGCCGCCCTACGGCAAGCGCGTCGCCTGGCTGATCAAGTTGATGTTGAAGGGTTGAAGGGCAGCGGGGGGCGGCTGCCGCCGATCCTGCGAATGTCGCTGATGTCGCGTGGGGCGCCGCCGGCCGGCGTGGCGGTTTGCGCTTGCGCGGCCGCTTTGGCTTTCGCGTCGTTGTCCGCTTCGAGGCGGTGCAGCCAGGCAAGCAGTTCGGCCACTGCCTGATAAAGCTGTGGCGGGATCTTCGCGTCGAGGTCCACGCGCATGAGCAGCGAGACCATCTCCGGCGCTTCGTGCACGTAGAGGCCCGCTTCCTTCGCGCGTTGCACGATCATCTCCGCGACGAGGCCGTAGCCCTTCGCGACCACGCGCGGCGCGCCGTCGCCTTCGGGGGCGTCGTAGGCGAGCGCGGCAGCGCTCTTGCGGTGCGTGCGGCTCATCACAACTCCCAGTCGTGGTCGAGGCGGTGGTTTCGCTGATCGGTCGCGTCGGCGCCCGGTCGTGCGGCGGACGCATCCGCCGCGGCGCCAGCCTGCGCGGTCTGCGCGGTCTGCGCGGTGGATGCGGCGGAAGTGGTTTGTGCCGCGTAGGCACTCGCGGCGCTAGCGGCTCTCGCAGCCTCGGCGGGATTTGCCGCAGCGCCGCTGCCGATCTCGCGGATCGAAAGCCCCGCGAGCGTGAGCCCGAGCGCTTCGAGCCGCCCGCGCAGCGACTCGCTTTCCGCGGTGAGGCGCGCGGCGCCACCTGCGTTCGCCTGCACGCGCACGGCGAGCGTCGAGCCAGTCAGCGTGAGTTCCGCGTCGACCGTGCCGAGCTTCGGCAGCGCAAGCGTGAGCCGCGTGCGCCATGGGATGTCGTCGGCGTCCACGCCGCCTGCGCCCGAGTGTGGGTCGCGCGCATCGTAGTCGTCTTGCTGGATGCTCCAGTCCACCCGCACGCCCGGCCAGGCCTCGCCATTCCAGCGAAACTCACCGGTCGCGAGCAGATCGAGCTGCTGGCGCACGAGCGGTATCACGGCCGGATGGACCGACGGCCCCGCGGCCTGCGCGGCCGCCTCGTGCATGGCGGGCAGCAGGGTGTCGGCAAGCGTCGCGCGCGCCTGGGCCTGGCTTGCGGCCGCTTCGCCGTGCAGATCCGCCAGCCCGGGGAAGGCGCGCGCCAGCGCGGCGTTGAGCGCGTTTGCCGCGTTCCGGGCATTGCCCGCTTCGCCGCGCGCGGCGCCCGGCGCGTCGGAGAACGTCTCGGTCCATTGGACGTCGTCGATGTCGTCGTCGGCCGGGCTCCAGTCGAGCGGCAGTTGCGAGTGAGCGCCGAGCAGACGGTTCTGCGGCTCATCGGCAAGTTCGGCGGGCGAGAGTTGGCCGCGCAACCATTGCGCGAGGTGGGCTTCGTAGAAGAGTCCGCTCGAACTCACCGTCTGCGCGAGCGACGCAGCGAGCGCGGCGACCGGGCCGGCCTGTGCGGCGGCGGCAGCCGTTTGAGCGGCTTGGGCGGTTTGGGCGGTTTGTCCGGCCTGCGGGTTTTGCGAGGACGCCGTTTGCGCGCCGGCACCGGTGCCGGCGTCGGCCGCCCCGGCCAGTGCCTCGCCGGCCAGACCCTGGGCCGCGAGCGCCACGTCCGCGAGCAACGCGGCTTCCAGCGCCTGCGCTTCGCCCGCGAGACCCGGCAGCGGCAACGTGGCCGCGCCGCCGGCCGCCGCGTCGGCATCGGGGCTGGCCCAGAGCGGCGCGCGGCCCACCACGGCGGGCGTCGCTTCGCCGCCCGAGCGGATGATGGCGTCGAGCGCCAGCGCAACCGCCGAAAGCACGGTCTCCGTAGAGTCCTGCGTAGTGCTGGTGTTGGCTGCGGTGTCGGCGAGCGCGGCGGTGCCCGTTGCGAGCGCGGAGACGCCCGTCTGCGCCGCGCCGGAGGCGCTCTGCGGCCCGACCGGCGTGAGCGCCGCGATGCGGCTCGCGAGGAGCGCGGCGGCTCCGGTGTCGATTCCGTTCATGGTGTTCCGGATCTGCGCACGGCGCTGACCTGCCGGTTCATGGGGCGTTGCGCGCCGTTGCCTCGGGAGGCGCCACGCGCCGCGCTAGCGGGCTCCGTAGATTTCCTGCAAGACCCGCGCGGGCTGCACGGTGCCGTAAAAGAGCGCCGAAAGCCGTGCCATGCAAGGGCTTGCGAGATCGCGAATGGCGGCGTCGTCGGCGAGGATCTGGCGGATCAGCTCGTACTTGCGCGCCCGTTCGGAAACCGTGAGCCGCACCACGGCTTCGGCGTCCTTCAAGGCATCGACGAGGATCCGGTACTCCTCCTGCAAGCCGATCAGATCGTTCCAGTGCGCATCGCGCGCCGCATGGAGCATCTGCTCCGACACGGCCGCTATCGCTTCGTAGCGGGCGAAGTAGTCTGCTTTTGAACTCATCTCATCAATGAGCCGGGCGCTGACGCGGGTGCCTGTTCGGCCATCCTCGCCACTTCCGGCGCTATCCCCAACCAGGCTTCTTCGAGCGTAGCCAGCAGTCTATCGACCTCGACCAGCATGGTCTCGCTCTGTTTGATATTGGCTTCCAGCAGGCGCTTCGTCATGTAGCTGTACAGCGCATTCAGGCGTTGGGCGATCTCGCCGCCCGCCTCGACGTTCAACGCAAGCTGAAGTCCGCTCTCGACAATCCGGATCGCCTTGGCGATCGCCTCGCAACGCGGGCCGACGTTGCCGGCCTGCAAATGCATACGTGCCTGCGCGATGGCCTGGCGCGCTCCCTGGTACAGGAGCACGATCAGCTTGTGCGGGCTCGCCCCCATGACCCCCGTTTCGACGCCCACGCGTGCATAGGCGTTAGCTCCAGATTGGGCAGGGGAAAACATCGGCGCTTCTCCTTGATACGTTTGGCTTGAATGCGGTCGTCCGGCGCTTGCGCGAAGCACGAGCGACGGACTCTTCTAGCCGGGTTATCGGAACGTAGGGGAAGAAGCTTTAGCGCGTTGAGCGGGCGAAGGCTTCGGGCACCGTCACACCTGGATCTGCATGATGTCGGTGTAGGCAGCCACGAGCTTGTTGCGTACCTGCAAGCCGAACTGGAAGCCGATGTTGGCTTTCTGCATGTCGACCATCACGTCGTTGAGCGACACGTTGTTCGCGCCCAGTTCGAACGCCTGCGACTCGCCAACCGCCTTCTGCTGGGCGTCGCTGATCTGGTCGAGCGACGACTTGAGCGCCGCCGCGAACCCGCCGGCCGTGGCCGCGCCCGATTTTTCGTCGGCTGCGGTGGGGCCGCCGGCCGCCTGGGTCGCCATCGACTGCATTTGCGCCAGGGCGGACGTGAGCGGGGATACTGGCACGGTCATGTTTGCTCCACGAAAAGGGGACCTGCGGGGTATTCCGGGGCGAGCCCCAGGACCGGAGTTTCAGCGATTGCGCGGCAATCCTGCGGGCCCGGCCGAGACGGCGCACTGACAGGGCGCCGAATCTGGAGGAGAGCATAGCAGCGGGTCCGTTTCGGCAGCCCCGAAACTAGGGGGAAAACCCGGCTCTATTCGCGCAATCGGCTTGCCAGTGGCCCCGGATAATGCGTCACGTGAAAGTCTCCGCCATGCAAGGCGAGACCTGGAAGCCCCCGGAGATACCCGTCGCATGGATTCGACTGCCAATTCTTTGATCAACCCCGACGCCCGCATGGGCCTCGCCACCTCTGGCGCGGGCGCCGCGCCCAGCGCTGGCGCGGGCGCAGGCCTGGGCGGCGCGGATGACCTAGGCAGCGGCTTCGCGCAACGCCTCGGCTCGCTCTCGTCGTTGCGCAACGTGCGCGGCAACCCGCGCGCGCCGCTCATTTTTGCCGTGGCGGTGCTCGTGGCCGTGGTCGCGGGTCTCGTGCTGTGGTCGCGCGCGCCCGACTACAAGGTGCTGTACAGCAACCTGTCGGATCGCGACGGCGGCGCCATCATTACCGCGCTCCAGGCCGCAAACGTTCCCTACAAGTTCTCAGACGCCGGCGGCGCCATTCTCGTGCCCGCCGAACAGGTCAACGAAATGCGCCTGCGCCTCGCCTCCCAGGGGCTGCCGAAGAACGGTTCGGTCGGCTTCGAGCTGATGGACAACCAGAAGTTCGGCATTAGCCAGTTCGCCGAGCAGGTGAACTACCAGCGCGCGCTCGAAGGCGAGCTCGAGCAAACGATCCAGTCGATCGCGAGCGTGAAGTCGGCGCGCGTGCATCTGGCCATTCCGAAGCCTTCGGTGTTCGTGCGCGAGCGCGAGGCGCCCTCCGCCTCGGTGCTCGTGAACCTGTATCCGGGCCGCATTCTCGACGACGGCCAGGTCGCCGCGATCACGCACATGGTGGCGTCGGCCGTGCCGGACCTGCCGGTGCGCAACGTGACGGTGGTCGACCAGGACGGCAACCTGCTCACCCAGAGCGCCACGGGCGTGGGCCTCGACGCCTCGCAGCTCAAGTACGTGCGCCAGGTCGAGCACGACACCCAGGCGCGCATCGACGCGATCCTCGCGCCCCTGTTCGGCGCCGGCAACGCACGCTCGCAGGTGAGCGCCGACCTCGACTTCTCAAAGCTCGAGCAGACCTCCGAAGCCTACGGTCCGAACGCCAACCCGCAGGCCGCAGCCATCCGCAGCCAGCAGCAGAACATTTCGACGGAAATGCAGCAAAGCGGCGCGGGCGGCGTGCCCGGCGCGCTCACGAACCAGCCGCCGCAGCCGGCCTCGGCGCCCATCAGCGCGCCGGCGGGTGCGAACGGGGCGTCGGCGCCGGTGCCGGTCTCCGATCATCGCGACACCACCACGAACTACGAGCTCGACAAGACCGTGCGCCACTACAGCCAGGCGCCGGGCGACGTGAAGCGCCTGTCGGTCGCCGTGATCGTGAACTATCAGCCGAAGGTGGACGCCAAGGGTCACGCCACCATGCAGCCGCTCGACGCGCAGAAGCTCGCGCAGGTCGAGCAGCTCGTGAAGGACGCCATGGGCTACGACGCCAAGCGCGGCGACTCGGTGAACGTCGTGAACGCCGCGTTCCAGACCGAAGTCGACCCGAACGCGAACCTGCCGTGGTGGCGTCAACCCGACATCCTCGCCCTTGCCAAGCAGATTGCGACGTGGCTCGGCATTGGCGCGGTGGCTCTCTTCCTCTATTTCGTGATGGTGAAGCCGGCGCTGCGCCGCGCGTTCCCGCCGCCCGAGCCGGTTGCGCCCTCGCTGCCCGGCATGGCCGACGGCGAGCCGCTGCTGCTCGACGGTCTCCCCGAAGCCGTGCGCCTTGGCGGCGCCGGCGCGCAAGGCGAAGACAACGCGGACAACGAAGCCGCCCTGCTCGCCTTCGAAAACGAGAAGAACAAGTTCGAACGCAACCTGGAATACGCGCGCAACATTGCGCGCCAGGATCCGAAGATCGTCGCAACCGTCGTGAAAAGCTGGGTGAACGATGAACGCTGAAGGCGCAACCAAGAGCGCGCTGCTGCTCATGTCGATCGGCGAGCAAGAGGCCTCCGAGGTCTTCAAGTTCCTCGGTCCGCGCGAAGTCCAGAAAATCGGCGCCGCCATGGCGGCGCTCAAGAACGTCAAGCGCGAAGAGATCGAGATCGTGCTGCAGGACTTCGTCAAGGAAGCCGAACAGCACACCGCCTTCTCGCTCGACTCGAACGACTACATCCGCAACGTGCTCAACAAGGCGCTGGGCGAGGACAAGGCCGGCGCGATCATCGACCGCATTCTGCAAGGCGGCGACACGAGCGGCATTGAGGGCCTCAAGTGGATGGATTCGGGGTCGGTGGCCGAACTCATCAAGAACGAGCACCCGCAGATCATCGCGACGATTCTCGTGCACCTCGACCGCGACCAGGCCTCGGAAATCGCTTCGTGCTTCACCGAGCGGCTGCGCAACGACGTGCTGCTGCGTATCGCGACGCTCGACGGCATCCAGCCGCAGGCGCTGCGCGAGCTCGACGACGTGCTCACGAACCTCCTCTCGGGCAGCGACAACCTCAAGCGCAGCCCGATGGGCGGCATCCGCACGGCGGCCGAAATCCTCAACTTCATGACGAGCCAGCACGAAGAAGGGGTGATCGAGAACGTCCGCCAGTACGACGCGGAACTCGCGCAGAAGATCATCGATCAGATGTTCGTGTTCGAGAACCTGCTCGACCTCGAAGATCGCGCGATCCAGCTGCTGCTCAAGGAAGTCGAGTCGGAGTCGCTCATCATTTCGCTCAAGGGTGCGCCGCCCGCGCTGCGCACCAAGTTCCTCTCGAACATGTCGCAGCGTGCGGCCGAACTGCTCGCCGAAGACCTCGACGCGCGCGGTCCGGTGCGCGTGTCGGAAGTCGAGGCACAGCAGCGCCGCATCCTGCAGATCGTGCGCAACCTCGCCGAGAGCGGCCAGATCGTTCTAGGCGGCAAGGCAGAAGACGCTTATGTCTGACACCAGCTCCGCGAACAGCCATCGCTCGGCGTACCAGCGCTGGGAGATGGCCTCGTTCGACCCGCCGCCTCCCCCGCCGCCGCCGCCCACGCCCGACGAG
>NZ_JAMBPS010000005.1:0-291378 GCF_024206515.1 Paraburkholderia sp. CNPSo 3281
CCAGCGCGTGACGTTCGCGAGGCTGATGACATAGTTGCCGTGGTTCTTGAAGTTGTCGGGCAGCGCCCAGTTCGGCACCGATTTAGCCCCCGTTTCGGAAAGAAAAAGGAACTTGTCCTCGGTCACGGGCACGTTCAGCGGTGCGCCTTGCTCTTTCCAGTCCGGCATCAGCTCGTTCAAGGCACGCGGATCCATGACCGCGCCCGAGAGGATATGCGCCCCGATTTCCGAGCCTTTCTCCAGCACGCAAACGCCGACTTCAGCGCCTTTCTCCGCGGCCAGCTGCTTCAGGCGGATCGCGGCGGACAGCCCGGCGGGGCCGCCGCCGACGATCACCACGTCGTATTCCATCGACTCGCGTGGACCGTGCCCTTGCTGATTCTCCTCCGCCATCCCCACTCTCTCCCTGGCCTCGTAACGTCGCCATGCTCGTTGGACTCTTGCCCGTCGAGGGCGCCATCAACACGGGAATCGCTTCCAGCATCTCCCGTAGGTGACAGCGAGGAGTATATATAAATGAATGACGTATAACAATATGAACGGCGGCGGTGGTGAAGGCGCCACATGAACGAGCGCCTCCACGCGCACGGACCGCCGCCGGCTCAAAGTGGGGTGCCTCGATATACGTCGAGGAAGCCCACCGTCTGGAGTTTGTCGAAGATCGCTCCCACGGCCGCTTCAGGAGACGATTTCGTGGTGTCTATGCGCATTTCCGGATTCTGCGGACGCTCGTAGGGCGAATCGATGCCGGTAAAGTTCTTCAACTCGCCGCAGCGTGCCTTCTTGTAGAGGCCCTTCGGGTCGCGCTGTTCAGCCACTTCGAGGGGAGTATCGATGAAAACTTCAATAAATTCGCCATCTTCCATGAGATCGCGCGCCATGCCTCGTTCGGAACGGAACGGCGAAATGAAGGCAGTGATCACGATTACGCCCGCGTCGGCCATCAACTTCGCCACCTCGGCGACGCGCCTGATATTCTCCACGCGATCCTCGGCCGTGAATCCGAGATCCTTGTTCAACCCATGTCTGACGTTGTCGCCATCGAGTAGATAAGTGCGCTTTCCCATTGCATGCAGGCGCTTCTCCAGCAGATTGGCAATGGTCGATTTGCCCGCCCCCGATAGTCCGGTAAGCCAGACAACGCCACTCTGATGCCCGTTCAGCACCCGCCGCGCGCGCTTGTCGACCTCAAGCGCCTGCCAATGGATGTTGCTTGCGCGGCGCAACGCGAACCGCAACATGCCCGCGCCAACCGTATTGTTGGTCATGCGATCGATCACGATGAAACCGCCCGTTTCGCGGTTATGCTCGTACGGATCGAAGGCAATCGCGCGGTCAAGCTCAATTTCCGCGACACCAATTTCGTTCAAAGTAAGCGTCTCGCCAGCCACGTGTTCGAGCGTATTGACATTCACTTTGTACTTGAGTGGCATTACGGTTGCCGTAACGGTCCGCGTGGCGAGTTTGAGCAAATAGCTGCGCCCGCGCAGCATAGGCTCGTCGCTCATCCACACGAGTGTCGCTTCAAACTGGTCGGCGACCTGTGCGGGCGAATCGACTGTCGAAATCAGGTCGCCGCGAGAAACGTCCACTTCGTCAGCAAGCACGAGCGTGACGGACTGTTCAGCGTAGGCCACGTCGAGCTCGCCATCTGCCGTCACGATTCGGGCTACGGTGCTCTCCCGTCCCGAGGGCTGTATCTGTACGCGATCCCCCTTACGCACCGCGCCGGATGCGATCGTTCCAGCGAAACCACGAAAATCGAGGTTGGGACGGTTGACCCACTGGACCGGGAAGCGGAAGGGCTGGGCTTGCAAGCGCGCCTCGTCGATCTCGACAGTCTCGAGGTGATGCATCAATGAAGGACCGTCGTACCACGCAGTCTTTTCGCTTTTCTCAATGATGTTGTCGCCGTTCACGCCGGAGATCGGAATGGCCGTTACCCCTCGAATACCGATCCTCTCCACAAAGTCACAGTATTCGCGCGAAATTTCATCGAATCGCTCGCGCGAGTAGTCGACGAGGTCCATCTTGTTGACCGCGAGCACCACGTTGCGGATACCGATCTGCGACACAAGATAGCTGTGTCTGCGAGTTTGCTGCAGCATGCCCTTGCGGGCGTCGACCAGGATAATGGCCAGATCGGCCGTCGATGCTCCCGTGATCATGTTGCGGGTGTACTGCTCGTGGCCTGGCGTATCGGCTACGATGAATTTGCGGCGATCCGTCGAGAAGAACCGGTAGGCGACATCGATGGTAATGCCCTGCTCGCGTTCGGCCGCCAGGCCATCCAGCAGCAACGCGTAATCTATCGCGCCGCCACGCGTACCTACCTTCCTGGAATCGGCTTCGAGTGCCGCGAGCTGGTCCTCAAACAGCATCTTCGACTCGTACAGCAAACGGCCTATCAGTGTGCTCTTGCCGTCATCTACGCTCCCGCATGTGATGAATCGAAGCAAGCTCTTCGTTTCGTGCTGTTTCAAGTACCGCTCGATGTCGGTGCCAATGAGTTCGGAGACGTGTGCCATCAGAAGTACCCCTCTTGCTTCTTTCGTTCCATCGAAGCCGCCCCATCATGATCGATAACGCGGCCCTGCCGTTCCGAGGTTGTCGTCAGGAGCATCTCTTGAATGATTTGCGGAAGAGTCGTGGCGCGCGACTCCACTGCACCGGTCAACGGATAACAGCCGAGCGTGCGAAAGCGCACGATCTTCTCCTCCGGCCTTTCACCCGGCTTGAGTGGCATACGGTCGTCGTCGACCATCACGAGCACGCCGTCCCGCTGCACTACCGGCCGTTTCGCTGCGAAATACAATGGCACGATTGGGATGTTCTCAAGGTAGATGTACTGCCAGATGTCAAGCTCAGTCCAGTTCGAGATCGGAAACACACGAATCGACTCGCCCTTGTTCTTGCGCACGCTATACAGGCGCCATAGCTCGGGCCGCTGGTTCTTCGGGTCCCACTGATGTGTTGCACTGCGAAACGAAAAGACGCGTTCTTTCGCGCGCGACTTTTCTTCGTCTCTGCGTGCTCCGCCAAAGGCCACATCGAAACCGTGATTGTCGAGGGCCTGCTTGAGACCCTGGGTCTTCCACATATCCGTGTGGACTTGCGATCCGTGATCGAACGGATTGATTCCTAGTGCCTTTGCTTCCGGGTTCTGGTGAACAATCATTTGCATTCCCGTCTCACGCGCCATGCGATCGCGCATCGCGTACATGTCGCGAAACTTCCACGTGGTATCCACGTGCAACAGTGGAAACGGTGGCGGTGCGGGATGAAACGCCTTTTTCGCGAGATGGAGCATGCAGGCGCTGTCCTTTCCGATCGAATAAAGCATCACCGGTCGCTCTGCTTCTGCAACGACTTCTCGCATGATATGAATGCTTTCGGCTTCGAGCCGTCGCAGGTGAGTCAAAGTGGGCATGACAGGTCCTTCAGGAGGAACGATTCATTGCGAGGCCGCGATAGCGCCCAGTATCGATTCGGCAACCTCGCGACGACAGATGAGCAGATCCGGCATCGCGGCGTCTGCGCCGTTGTATATGCACGTGCTGCCGTCAATGCGGCTTGCGTGAAGGCCAGCAGCGAGTGCCACCCCCACCGGCGCACACGAATCCCACTCGTATTGACCACCGGCATGGAGATAGGCGTGCGCCTCGCCTCGCACGACCGCCATTGCCTTGGCGCCTGCAGAGCCCATCGGCACGAGTTCAGCGTTCAGGCGTTCCGCGACCTTCTGTGCAAGATCAGGTGCCCGGGTGCGGCTAACGAGAATTTTCAGTTGCCCTTGTGGCGCAGCGGGTAAGGTTGCCGGCGAGCCGGTTGCGAACGTTATCCCCAAAGCCGGTAGCGCGACCGCGCATGCGTCCGGCTTACCTCTCACGGTCAACGCAACGTGGACCGCCCAGTCGCTGCGCCCTTCGATGCGCTCACCATACTCGCGGGTGCCGTCGAGCGGATCGATGATCCACACCCGATTGCAAATAAGGCGTTTCGGGTCCGGCACCGATTCCTCGGAGAGAAAGCCATCGTCAGGTCGTACGTGGCCGATGATTCGCGCGATAAGCTCATTGGCCGTAGCGTCGCCGACTGCGCCCAGAGGTTTGCCGGCAAGCACCGCCGATGCGCGTATCGCGTTCAACGCATCACCGGCCGCCGTCGCGATGCGAGCAGCGAGGCGATGGTCGTCATCCAGCGCGAACGCCTCTTCGAGTACGTTCATCGCAGTGCCCCGTTGCGCGGCAATTGCTCCATTCCTGCGAGACCCGCGGGCGTATACCAGATGTGTTCGATATAGTGCCCCAGCGTAGCGCGGTGATCCGTGTAGAAGTAGCGGGCCGCGCCCGACGACTGGCCGTCGACAACAATGGGCACACCTCTCGCAGCCATTTGCTCTCGTTGCGTATCGAATGCGGCTTCGCTTTCGATCAACTGGGCGATGTGATGGTGACGAATTGCGAAACCCGTTTGAGGCAACGCCTCGCGGTAGATGCGATCGTCGCCCGAAAGCGGTTCGATCAACTCCAATTGCGTTCGTCCAACGAACGCGAGGGCGATATTCAGCTTGCAGTGGCGGCCGCCCATGGACTCGATTTCAATTCCGGGCAACCGCGCCCACGCCGGAACGTTGTGTTCAGAAGCGAAGCGAGCAATCGCCTCGTCCACATCAGTCGTGACATAGGCAATCTGGAGGAAGCCGGAAAACGGCGAAAGCGAAGCAGTCTTCATCTGTCGAGCCCATAGGTGGTCATGTAGCGGGAGAAGCACTCCCTGATCGCATCCGCGGCGAGACCAAATTCGTCAAGCGTGTAGCCATGGGCACCGTGAGCGCGCTCCGGATTCTGCTTGACACGCTCGCGCATCGCCTTCTCTGTTTCCGCACTCAGCCCGAAACCGAAGTGACTATAGATCCGCCTCACCGCGCCGATCGGGTCGACCTGAAAGTCCTTCTGCCGGATATCGACGAACTGCCCCTTGGGTAAATGCGCACGCGCCTCGATTGCCGCTTCGCTCGCTCTCGCCCAATTCTCAACTTCCCGTCGGCCGATCTCGTGCTTGTCGACTCGCTCGCCCTCGGAGACGCGGCGCGCCATCGTCAGCACACTCGCGAGCGAAGGGAGTGCCTGCGTCGGGTCGCGGTGCGTCTGCACGACACAGGCATCGGGAAAGACCTCGAAGAGAGCGGGCAACTGCATGATGTGGCCGGGATTCTTCAGCAGCCACGTCTTCTCGCTATCGCGCGCTCCAATCAAGTCAATGGCCTTCGCGAAGTAGCGATATGCGGGCAACTCGCTTTGCTCGCGCCACCAGCTATCGTATTGGGGCACGCGGAATGACGACCCCCAGAGGTTGCTGCAGAATCCCTGCTTGAGGATCTCGAGACATTCGTCCACCTCATCGGCCACGATGTTGTGCGCTGCGCGCATTTCAGGCGCGGCGTTGAAGAAGGCTTCGAGCCCGGCCGCGGTCGCCCGGAACTGTGCATGGCCGCTCCACGCCTCCCGCGGGGGGCGAGGCTGCGGAAAGACCGTCAACCATTTTTCCAGCCCCTGGAACTGAGGATCCACCGAGAGCAGCTTATGCAACGCTGTTGTGCCTGTTCTGGGTATTCCCGTTATGACGAGCGGGCGCCGCGGAATTTTCTGCACGGCGCCGGCATGTTTGCGTAGGCCATCTACGAGCACCAAGCGCGAAATCAGCGCGCCGACCAGCGCATTCCAGACGAACTCGCGCCCTCCGGGTGCGAAGCGCGGACCGTCGTCGTCGAGCGCAATCAAAAGCTGCGTCAGACCCGGCATGTACTCCGCGCCGACTCCGAAATCGTTCAAGCCGGCTGCGCCGCTAGCGGCAGCATGGAGCGCATCCTCCGCGCCTGTGAATCGTCCAGGCAATGACATGTGGCATCTCCTTTAAAACATTTGTTGTACTTACCAACGCCGCCTCAACTGCGCGCCGATGCGTCGTTCCCGCAAGCGCTTCTCACGCTCGCTCTCGTCAACAATAGGAGTTTGCGCTGGCAGGTGATTGCGAACGTCAGCCAATGACACACGCTTGAGCGTCGGGACAGGCTCCGAACTGCACGCATACCATCTGCCTATCGCCGTGCCGCGATTGATGCCGCAGGTATCGAGCCAGTTCGGCACACCCGGATCACGATGAGCAATCACAGCGCGAAAATGCCCGTCTTCGTCGACGTGAGCCTGATGTCCATTGAGACTGCTTTGATGATCGATAAAGTCGAGCGTGTTGAAAAGCGCGTCATTCAACTGCACGTTCCAGTAGCGTTGTGTCTGCGGCAATGCCGTTTCAAGGATCAGCGCCTCGTCGGGACCAAAGTCGAAAATCGCCTGCCAGTAAGCCTGTTTCGCGAGACCGCCGCCGAAGATAAAGAACTCGAATTCGTTCACCTTGCTACGTGCACGCAGTTGCTGCATATGTGTGAGCCAACGGCGTGACAACCGGCCCGCATAGTTCATCAGTTCGCCGGTTCGCCGCGCGATGTCCTCGTACCCCATCAGTGGCTTCGTGAACGGCGCGTCAAGACACTCGATGGCGACACGCGCGTCGCGCTCCGTACCCCACGCATAGGAACGCTGGCGCAGCATCGCAAAGTCGGCTTCGCCATGTAGCGGCAGCCAGTTACCCTCGTAACCGACCGGCCGCTGCGCACTCAACAGCACCTGGAAGTTCCCGTCGTCGTCGATCTCCAGATCGTCGAGATCGAATTGACCGAGCGGAGGATGGATTTCGTCGGTGGTTCCCATGATGCCGCGGCCGATATCGAGCGTCAGCAGATGCACGCTTCCACGCTCTCCCACAAGCCGGTATCGCAGGTCGCCGCGTAGTGGGGCGATGAAGTACGTGTCGTCCGGATTTGGCTGCAGCATGAACACCGAGTTCAGGAAGGGCAGCCAGTCGGGATGAAGTGGATCGGACTGGAAATAGATGAAGTACGCAAGCGAGAGGTTCATCTGAAACTGACGATACAAATCCGCCCGCGTTTGAGGGTCGTCAGGCGTTTCGGTCAGTTCGAGCAAGTTCTCGGCCTCGCCGAGCCTGGCAAGATAGTCCCTCCACGATTTCAGCTGAGCCATGGATTCACCATGACCTTGCATTGCGTCGAGCGATTGCGCAGTGCTTCAAAAACTTCAGGCAGTGCGTCGAGCGAAATGCGATCCGTGATCATCATGCGCGGTTCGACATGGCCCGCGTCGAACACGTTCGCGACATGCGTGAACTCCCGCATGCTGTATGTAACAGCGAACAGGATCCGCACTTCCTTCCACACAGCCGCAGCGGGAACGAATTGATCGGGGACCGTGCAAAAGCCGAGCACGATCACGTCGCCCTGCGGCTTGACACACTGAATCGCCTTCGCGATCAGGTTCTTCTGTCCCGCGCATTCGAATACGACGTCCGGTGCACCTTCAAGCACATCGGCGGCCAATGTCGACAGATCTTGCGCGGCGTCGGGTACAACGAACGCATCGGCGCCCATATGCCGCGCGAGCGCCTCGCGGCGTAGTGAGGAAGCGGTCGCAACGATGCGTCCCGCGCCGAGCCGCCGCGCCCAGAAAGTCGCTGCGAGCCCCACGGGGCCTGCGCCAATCACCAGCACCTTCGCACCCGGCGTCAGTTTCGCGAGCGAGACGCCGTGCAAGCCAACCGCCATCGGTTCGATGAGTGCACCGTCCTCCATGCTCAGCGTCTTGGGAAGCTTCGTCGCGACACGCTCCGCGACGACGGCATACTGCGCAAACCCAGCCGCGGCGCCCTTGAACTCCGCACAAAAGTTAGGCTTTCCCGCAAGACAGGTGACGCAATGCCCGCAACCCGTGAACGGGAGCGCCGTAACAGAATCTCCGACCCTCAACTTCTCCACACCCTTTCCAATCGCAATCACTTCTCCGGCAAATTCATGACCCAGTGTCGAATTTTCCGGAAGCGTGAAGTGCGGCGCGTGCCCGTCCGTCATGTGAAGATCCGATCCGCAAATCCCGCAGCGGTGAATTTCCAACACAACTTCGCCCACACCCGGAGTTGGATCTGCAAGACTCCTAACTTCTAGCGGCGAACCTACGCCCGTGAAATATGCGGCTCTCATCGATCGCATCTCCGTTTTGCGTGAGTGATCTGCTCATGTCGAGCACCTGGAACTTACTTTACTGGGAAAGTAATTCGATTCCACCAGGTGTTTTTACGGAGAGTGCGCAGGAAATTCGCCTCGGCGACTATTGCTGCCGAGCGATCCCGCTGCAAGAAGACATGCGGCGTAGGCCCGGTCAGCTCACCGTGGCTGGACGAAGATGAGAGAAATGGCCGGCAAAGGGTGCCGGCGTGAGTGCTGCGTAGCGAACCGCTGCGCAGCGCAACGGGACATTTGGCGCCGACGGCGTTCGACGAGAAGATATCAGCGGCGCTCGCTGCTTCGACGCACAGCCTCTGCGTCGGCAAATAGCTGAAGTTCGCGCAATAGAATCGAGAGCGCAGCCCGCCGTTCCGGCGCCATATGACTGGACGCCACCCAGTCGGTTCCGTATGCCCCTTCGCGGAGAATGTTTTCGAGGACTTTGCGCGCTCGCGGCTTCATTCGCACGAGAATTCCGCGTCCGTCCGCCGGGTCCGGCGTTCGCTCCACCAAGCCCATCTGCTCCAAGCGGCTCACGCACTTCGTGATGCCGCCAAGCGTCATCGCCAGCGGCTTCTGAAGCTGCGTCGGCGACTGTGTATAAGGTGGCCCCGAAACCAGCAGCGCGTCCAGCAGCAACAACTCGGCAGCCAGCACGCCCTGGCTCGCGGCGGCCTCTTTGAGTGCCTGGTCGATGTGTGTCGACAGCCGAAGCAGTCGTTGCCCGATAAGATAGACGTTCGCGTCTTCGGCCGGCCACTCGCGCGCCCACGCCGCGGCTTGAGCGTCGAGGGCGTCGCCAGCTTCGGGGCTTACCGGTGTCTGCAACGCGACGCACTCCGCGAGGAATTGCGCTTCGGCGTGCGCGCGCTTCGAATAGAGCGCCTCGCCGCTATCGTCGTGAGCCACATCGACCCAGCCCGCCTCGTCGAGTGCACCCAGGTGATCGAGCACACTCGCGCGCGATATGTTCAGTCCGCGCGCCAGCCCGGGCGCGCTTTGCGCACCTGCGCCCAGCAACGACAACAGTTGTCGCCGGGTAGCGTCCGCGAGTGCGGCAAAAAGTGAATCGGCGGTCTTGCGAGCACCCATACCATCATCGTTCGGTTGAGACCCGCGTGCCAGATGGCAAATGCTCGTAACGAGCCATAGGCGACATGACGTGATCGGTAGCTCTACGGCTCGCGTCAACGCCATACAGGTGCCGTTTCCTGTAACGGGGTCATTTCGGCAACGCTAAGTTACCAGAAAAATCCGCCCGCAGAACAACACAACAAAGCGCCGTGCACGCCCAGCGCGCACGGCCCAACTATTGTCCAACGAGATCGTAAGCAGCAAGTGCCGCAATCTCCGTCACGCCGCCGTCCACTGGCAGGCATGTGCCGGTAATAAATCGCGACTCGTCGCTTGCGAGAAACAGCGCGGCAGACGCAACGTCCCACGCGTCTCCTTCCAGCGGAAGTGGTGCGATCTTGCGGCGCCGCTCGCGCGCCTTCTCATTGAGCATGCTCTGCACCATGGGTGTAAAGATGTGCCCCGGCGCGATGGCGTTGGCACGCACATGTTCACGGCCGTACATCACCGCTAACTCGCGTGTGAACGCAACCATGCCTGCCTTCGATGAACCGTACGCGGCTGACCCGTGACTGCGTATGCCAGCAACCGAACTGATATTGACGATTGCCCCGCCTCCGCGCGCCACGATCTTTGGCACCGCACTGCGACTCATCAGGAATGCGCTCTTCAGGTTCACGTCCATCACGCGGTCCCACGACGCCTCGTCGATATCCTGCAACCGTCCCGGCGCGCCTGAAATTCCGACGTTGTTCACGAGTATGTCCAGGCCACCATATCGCTCAACGGTCTCTTCGACGATTCGCGCGCACACGGCTGCATCCGTGATGTCACCCGTGCAGACGAACCCCTCACCGCCGGATTCGGTAATCAATGCGAGTGTCTCGGCAGCCCTTTCGTACTGCTGATCGACAAGGCACACGGACGCGCCCTCAGCCGAAAAAAGACAGGCAATCGCCTTGCCCGTGCCGTAACCTTGCCCGAGCGACCCCGCGCCAGTGACGATCGCGATCTTGCCGCTCAAACGCTGATAAAAAACTTTTGGAGAAGGCATGTTGTAGTCGAATGATGTAGTCGCTCGCCACTCAAAGCATTCGCGCGCTTGTGTGCCCGGTGTGGCTGTCCATACGCGCGCGCTGGAGTCGGCATTTTCGACCAAGCTTAGTCTCATGAGGACGATAATGCAACACATAGTTGCATTATCGTCCTTTGCGATCACCTGAGCCTACTCTTCCGTGATCCACCAATGCCGCGCCAAAGCGCGCCGCGTAGGCTGTGTTCACCGCCTCCGTCTGGAAGTGTGTCTCGTTGATGGCGAAGATGAAGTAGCCGTATGCCAGATCGCGTCGATAGTCTTCCCAAGCTTCGTCGAACGAGGGCGCCTCGACTCCGCCAGTTGCCAATTGCGATAAGTAGTGCTCGAGCAGCGGCCGCTCCCACGCGCGACGGTCTTCGATATCGAGCGCGCAGCCTATGTGGTAGGCAACCTCCAGGCTCCACGGCGCCCGGCTTACTTGAGCATCGAAAAAGCCTGGTGTTCCGTCTGGCTCGACGAACAGGTTGCCTAGATGCGTGTCGCCATGAATGAGACACACGGGCTTTCCTTTGTGCTGGCTCGCAATGTCTGCGAGCGCTGCCACCATCCATTCACGACCGTGCAGGTACCGGCTCACGGCGGCCCCTCGCGGAAGCGAGACGTAGTGGGCCCACACATCCGGTTCCAGATAGCGATTCTGATATTCCAGCGACCAGTCGGAAAAACGCTCCCCCACCCAATCAAAGCGGCCGCCCATTTCAAATTCGGCGCTGTTCCAGGTTTGCGCGTGATAGCGCGCCATCGCACTCAAACGCCGTTCCACCTCTTCGTAGCGTTGCGATCGCTGCGCCCTGCAAAAGCGAGCCTCGCGCTGCTCGAGGTCTTCCATCACGACGACAGATTGCCATCGATCGGGATCCGCGCCCGCATAGAAGCATTTCGGCGCGTTCATATTTATGAATGGCAAAACGTCACGATAGAACCGCATTTCATTGCGGTACATGTCCTTCATTGACTCGCTGTGATCCTGAAAGCCACCTTTTACGATCATGCGCGAAGGCAGCGCCATTTCCCTGCCCACATCGTTGTACTCGAGCGCCACGCGCACTTTCGTCGACGTCCCAGGCAACACGGCTACGTGGTTGCACGAAGTCACTTCCACGCCCGCGAAGCGAAACGCGAGTGCCGACGTGAGCCACTCTGCGGTCACGCCTTCCACCGTGACCGGCAACGACATGTCACTCATCACAGCAAATGCAGACAAGATTTCCCCCTGGCGATTGAAATACGCAAGCCGCGTGCGCATCGTCGCGCACAGAGTCGTTCGACCGCAACATGGGGAAAACCACACCTGGTCGAGCGTTGCATATTTTGAATGCCGTGCATATAGTTGCTTACAGATGCAGATACTTTTTTGGCAGGTACCTGATGAATCTCCTTGACGCACCCGCACTGGTCCATGACTTCGCCGGTGCCGCACCGGCAAGAATGCTCGCCCCGGAGGAATACCGAACTGAAGAAAGCGTGGCCTTCAAGATGAATCTGGTTCACCTTCTGCTGGGCAACGAAATCGACCGGAAGCTTGCCGCCAGCGGACTTTCCGCTCTCCAGTGGGGCATCCTGAAAGCGCTCTACGACGAGCGCGCACGCACGCCCACCGCACTCTGCCACATCCTTCTCGCGGACAGTGGCGCAATGACCCGGAAGCTCGATTCACTCGAAAAGCGCGGATTGATCGAGCGAATCCGAAGCATTTCCGATAGACGCAGCGTCGAACTCGCATTGACGGCAAACGGCCGTGGATTGCTGCGCGAGACCCTGCCGCACATCGTGGAAACGAGCAACCGCCAGCTTCACGGCTTCACGATGGACGAAGTCGCAACCGTCAAACGTCTTCTCGAGCGAATGATCGTCAACCTGAGCTGAACGGCTACGTCCATGCCCGAATTGAGCGACGAATCCGCCAAAGCTCAGCGCTTGACTCAATTGATAAAGGAGCAGTTCATGGAGCACACTGAAACAACCGCAAGACCGGCCGAGACGTCGACGCAAGCGTCGGCTTCCGCGCTGCTGCCGGTTGCGCATGTCTACCGCGGCCGTATGATCACCGGAAGCGCGATCAAGCACGTTTCGCGAGATCTCGGTCAGGGGTTCTGTACGCCCAAAATCGAACTGGATGACCTCGTCTGGCCGCGTGCGGAGTCGGGTCCAGCGTTTGATGTGCCGGTCGAGCAGATTATTGATTTCCTCGTCGAGCTCGGTCCCCGCCTGCATCTCGACGTCAATCCGCTCATGCAGGCCGCACTCGAATCGATGATCAAGGTCAGTCCCCTGGGACGCCGGATCCTCGAGAACTGCTATCGGGATCTACCTAACCTGTTTTTGCGCGAGGTAATCGAAGACGAGTTGCGTGTGAGCCTTGGCGACGCGAGGCTCGTCGACGGCTGGGTAGAACGCACGCTGCGCGGCCGCCCTAGCCGTCTGCGCGCCTTCCCGCCGAGGCTCGTTCATATTCTGGCGGGCAACTCGCCGATGGTTGCGGCCATGACCGTCATGCGCGCCGCGCTGACAAAAGGCGTGCATCTGCTCAAGCTGCCGTCGAACGACCTGTTCACGGCCACCGCGATTCTGCGCACGATGGCCGAAATCGATCCGAACCATCCCGTCACGCAGTCCTTTTCCGCCGCCTACTGGCGCGGAGGCGACGAGAACGTCGAGTCCATTCTTTATCGCCCGCAGTACTTCGACAAGATTGTCGTTTGGGGCGGCGAGAGCGCGGTACGCCACGTGACGCGCTACGCCGGGCCGGGTCTGGAACTGGTTGCCTTCGACCCCAAAGTGTCGATCTCCCTGATCGGCCGCGAGGCCTTCAGCTCCAGCGAAGTTCTGCGTGAGGTCGCGCGTGCGGGCGCCGCCGATGTGCTGTCGTTCAACCAGGATGCGTGCAACGCAAGCCGCTATCAGTTCATCGAAGGCGACGAAGACGACGCCGACCGTTACTGCGAGCAACTCGCTCTCGCGCTGGGCGAGGACTACCGCTATGGCGATGGCCGGGGCCCTCTGGTGCCGAGCGACATTCGTGAAGCCGTCGACGTGCTGCGTGAAATGGAGCCGCTTTATCGCGTGTTCGGTGGCTACGACGGCAAGGGTCTCGTCGTGCGCTCGGACGAAATGGTTGACTTCCATCCGATCTGCAAGACCGTCAATGTCATTCCCGTAGGCAGCTTGCGCGACGGAGCGCGCTACGCGACTGTAGCGACGCAGACCGTCGGCATCTATCCGCCGCATCGGGTAACCGAGGTGCGCGACGCCCTTGCGTGCGCAGGCGTGCAGCGCATGGTCGCTTTGGGCGAATCGATTTCCGATGGCGTTGGTGGCTACCCCCATGACGGCATGTTCCCGATCCACCGGTTCATGAAATGGATCTCGGAGGAATCGGGTCCGAACCAGGAGGAGACGCGATAATGCATGCCCTTTCCTCCCTCCTGCAATTCACGGATCTGCAGGACCCCTTTCGCAACGCGCCCGAGAACCTCCATACCGTACAGCTGCAGGCCGTACGGGAGCGCTTCGTGCAGCGCCGTCAACAGATTCGCATTCTCGACAAACGGGCCAGCGAAGCCGGTGTAACGGAACTTGGCACGCTGGATGACGCTGTTCCGCTGTTATTCGCCGACGCCGTCTACAAGAGCTATCCCGATTCGTTCATCGAAAACGGCAAATGGCGTCACCTCACGGCATGGCTTCAAACCCTTACGACGAACAAGATCGATGGGCTCGACTACAGTAAGGTCGCCAATCTCGACGACTGGATCAACGAGTTGCGCCGCAACGGCCACTATGTGATGAGCTCGAGCGGCACCTCGGGCAAGCAGTCGTTCATCTACCAGAGTGAAACCGACCGTGAGCTCGGCTGGCGCCTGCTCGACCAGGGTATTCGCTGGGCGGCAAGCTCCATGCGCGATCGGTCGCGCCGTTATCCCGCGTACCTTTTGACGCCCTCTTCCGGGTCCTACACCGGCACCGAGCGCATGGCGAAGTTCGCCGAATCGATTGCACTGCCTGGCGACATTCACTACATGTCGGATGTGCCACAAAGCGCCGCCCAGACCACGCGCATGGCGCGCATGCGGCGGGCGATTGCGGACGGCACCGCGTTGCCCAGCGAAATCGAAGCCTTCCAGAGCGAAAATCGTGAACGGACCGAGCGCGTGCAAGCCGACTTTCGGCGCTTCATCGACGAGTTGCTCGAGCGACGCCATGAACCGATGTTCATCATGGGCATGATGGGCATGCTCTACCAGATCGTAGCCACGGCTCGTGAACGAGGCATTCCCGACGGCGACTTCCACCCCGACACGATCATCAGTATCGGCGGCGGCAAGAAGGGTGCGAATTTGCCGGAGGATTTCCAGCAGCAGTGCGAACGCTTCTTCAATTTCAACGCGACCAATTTCAACGACGGATACGGCATGGGCGAAGTATCGGGGTTCTGCCCGTGGTTCCATCAAGCGAAGGCGTGGACAGTGCCGCCGTGGCTCGTCCCTCTTGTGCTCGATTCCACCGGCGAGCAGTTGCTGAATCCGCGTGACGGAAAAGGTGTCGTCGAAGGACGGCTTGCGATGATCGATCTACTCGCCGACGGCCGTTGGGGCGGGGTCATTAGCGGGGACAAGGTCACCCTGGAGTTCGGCCACGGCATTGACGGCGTGCAAACGCCCATCATACGCGACGTGGTGCGCTACAAGGATCTTCCCGGCGGCGACGACAAGCTGTCGTGTGCCGGAACGATCGACGCCTATGTCCGCGGAGAAATTGCGGATATGACCGAAGCCCGTATTGCCAAATGAGCCAATTCTTCCCAATACTACGTAGACCTACTCAATAATGACTGAGCAAACGACAAATCCGACCGTGTGGTTCATCACGGGAGTTTCGTCCGGCTTCGGCCGGTCCCTTGCGGAAGCGGTCCTCGCACGCGGTGACAAGGTGGTGGGCACCGTGCGTAACGACACGCAGATAGCGCCGTTCGAGAATCTCGCGCCCGGGCGCGCCTACGGCGTGTTGCTCGACGTCACCGACGCCGCTTCGGTGCCCCGCGCCGTCGAGCAGGCCATTGGCCGGGCGGGCGCCATCGACGTTCTCGTGAACAATGCCGGCTACGGCCTGTTCGGCGCATTCGAAGAGGTTTCCGACAAGGAAGCGCGTCAGCTCTTCGATACCAACGTGTTCGGCACGGTCAACGTGATCCGCGCCGTGCTGCCCCATTTTCGCGAGCGAAAGCACGGGCATATCGTGAATTTTTCCTCGGTGGCCGGAGTTATCGGCATTACGGGATGCAGCTTCTATTGCGCCTCGAAACACGCGATCGAAGGCCTGTCCGAATCGCTCGCGCGAGAACTGAAGCCGTTCGGAATTCACGTGACCATCGTCGAACCCGGCGGTTTTCGCACGAATTTCGCGGGTGGCTCGCTGAAATGGAGCGAGATCGAATCGCCTGCGTACGCTGAAACGGTGGGCAAGATGCGCCAGATGATGGGTGGCTACCACGGCACGCAGGCGGGAGATCCAGCCAAGGCCGCCGCCGCCGTCGTGCGCGCGGTGTCTGCGGAGAACCCGCCGTTGCGGTTGCCGCTCGGCCCGGATGCAGTCGACGTCGTCCGCAAGAAGCTCGCGTCCGTACAGGACAATCTTGAAGCGTGGCTCGACGTGTCGAGTTCCACTGACTTTGATCGCTAACGCTGCAGAAGCTCGTTGCCCGGGAGACGACATGTCCGCACTGGACTCATTTTACGCAATGCTTCGCGATGACGCCGATCCGTTCCGCAATCACCCTGAGAACCTTCGCGAGCTTCAGCTCGCCGCCATGAAGGAGCGTTTCGCCGAGCGCAGCAACCAGATCAGGCTGCTGCGCCGCCGCGCGGACGATATGGGCGTTGAAACCATCAACCGCCATGAGGACATGGTTCCTCTCCTGTTCGCGCATCAGATCTACAAGAGCTACCCCGAACAATTCATCGACAACGGCCGCTGGAAGCACCTGGCGGCCTGGCTGCAGACGCTTTCCAGCACCCCGGTGAGCGAAGTGGATATGACGGGCGTGGCGGACGTCGACGCGTGGATGGGCCGGTTGCGCGAAGCGGGACACTACGTGTTCAGCTCGAGCGGCACGTCCGGGAAATGCAGCTTCATCAACCAGACGCGAGCCGATCTAGAGAACGTCACCGAGTCGTGTGTGAAACTCGGCGTTCACGGTAACGAACTGATCCGCCGTGATTTCGGCAAGCGCCCGGTATTCCTGATGATGCCGCCTGCCGGCGCGCATCGTCACATCGAACCGGTACTTGGCGCTGCGAAGCGACTTGGCGCCGAAAGCACGCTGATGTTCGACGAGCCGGTGCTTGCTTCCGCAACGATCTCGATGGGCCGCATGCGTCGTGCCATTGCCGACGGTTCCGCCAAACCCAGTGAAGTCGCAGCTTTTCAGGAGCATGCAGTGGCACGGCAGCGCCATACTGGCGCGATGATCGACGGCTTTCTCGACAGGCTTGTCGCGCAGCGCAAAGTTCCTGTTCTCGTACAGGGTAACTGGTCGCTACACTGGACGCTCGTGGAGCGCGCCCGCCAGCGCGGCATCACCGATGGAATCTGCCACCCCGACACGGTGATCACGACCGGCGGCGGATTGAAGGGAACCTCGGCGCCCACCGACTATCGGGAGCAGATCATACGCTTCTATGGCATTCGCCCGGAGAACGTCCAGAACAGCTATGGCATGTCCGAAATGATCGGGACCGGCCCTTGGTCGGAGGTGGCGCAGGGCTACGCAATCTGCCCCTGGATCGTTCCGTTCGTGCTCGACAAAGCAGGTGAGCAGCTACTGAATCCGTCGGACGGGCGCGGCGTTGTCGAGGGCCGCTTCGCGTTTTTCGACCTGCTTGCCGATGGATACTGGGGCGGCTTCATCACCGGCGACAAAGTCACAATGGACTTCTCGCCAGCGGGGAACACCGACGGCCTCCAGGGACCGCTGGTCAGGCAGGTCGGCCGCTATGCCGACCTCGAAGAAGGCGAAGACAAGCTCTCTTGCGCGGGCACGATGGAGTCGTATGTGCGTGGGATGATCAACGTTTGATTTCGGCCGCGAGCACTTTGGACCCTAGGGGGTGCCAGTATTGGCACCCCCTCGCGCTCCTGAGTATACTGATGCCCTAATTCCGTCATCAAACGCTCAACAATGTCCAAACCTATGGCAGTTCAGGCTCCCGGCGGAGCCTCGCGGCTCGCTGCGGCGGGCAAACCTCGAACGGCCGGCCGGCCCACCCACGACGACGCGCTCCAGTTGCGCGAGCGACTGCTCGACGCCGCCAAAACGGTCTTCATGAGGGAGGGTTTCGGCGCCGCAAGGGTCGAGGAAATCGCATCACTGGCCGGCGTCAGCAAAACTACCGTTTACCGCCAGTTCGGCACGAAGGAAGAGCTTTTTCGCTCAATCGTCTGGCGCGGGATGTCCGACTTGCGCGGCAAGCTCGATGAGCACCTGGAGCCCGGCCGCGACTTTTCGACCAACCTGGCTTGCCTTATCGATGCGCTCGTTGAGCACATGGCAATACCGGACAGCATTCACACTTCACGCATGGTCATTGGCGAGGCGATACGTTTTCCGGATGTCGCAAGGCAGTTTCTGCAGTTCGTGGTGACGATGCTGGAACCGCTTACGGCCGTTCTGGAAGCCGCAGCGGCGAATGGAATGATCGACATCGACGATCCTGCGAACGCGGCACGTGATCTCCTCACGCTGGTCACTGGCGCCCCCGAAGTGCACCTCGCGATCCAGACTACGCGCGCTGAACGCAAGCGTAGGGCCGAGCGGATTCATCGGATCCTGTTGACCGCCTGGAGGTATCGAGCAACGCTCGATAAGGTTCGGGCCAGGGCAATGCAGTAACGTTCGCCGCGCGCCTGCCTCGCCGGCAGACTAGCCGCCGACTTCCCCCATCACCTGAAACTGCCCGGATGCCTGGGCAATGCACTTCGCATTGGCCCAGATCCGGCAGTCCGAGAAAATCACCCGTTTTCCAGAGCGCAGAACGTCGACATGGGCTTCCACCCAGTCGCCAGGTTCCGCGTTGCCCATGAAGTTGACCGTCAAGCCCGTCGTCAACACCCTTACAGCCGGTTGACGCGAATACTTGCTTGCCCACGTAATGGCCGTATCCGCCAGCATGCAAACGGCGCCGCCGTGCATCATCTGGCCGAGATTCCGATGCGCCTCGCGCACGTACATTCCGACGACGTGTCCACGCTCGCTCTTGCGAAAATAAGTAGGACCGAACATCTGATGGAAGGGGCCAAATTCCGGCATCAAGGCAAAGCCCTCCGGAATGGACTTTTCCTCGCCCTCTTCAAGCGCGTCTACCGCCAGTGCGTGTGCTTGTTCCAATGCCACTCTCCTCTTCAACGCCGTTGGTGACCGGCGCCAATATTCCTTTTTCATCGGCAGGACATAGCGTATCATTATTCGCACACAAGTCAACTATATGAATGAATATGGACATCGGATCGCTCTTTACGCCACTCGTTGTTCGAGGCGTCACGCTTGCCAACCGTATCGTCATGTCACCCATGACTCGCGGTTTTTCTCCCAACGGACTGCCCGGCAGTGACGTCGCCGCCTACTACAAGCGGCGCGCGCAGGGCGAGACTGGCCTCATCATCACGGAAGGTGTCGGTGTCGATCATCCGGCGGCGCTAGGCGAAGCCGGACTCGGCGAGAATTCGATTCCCGTACTCGCCGGGGAAGAATCGGTCGCCGCATGGCGGCGAGTGACGAACGAAGTTCATGCAAGCGGCGCCGTGATCTTTCCGCAACTGTGGCATATGGGACCGATGAAAGAGGCGAACACGGGGCCCTTCCCCGCCGCCGCGCCACTGCGGCCATCGGGACTGTGGGGACCGTCCGGACGTACGACTTCTCTCAACGCGGGCTACATGGAACGGGTCATGCCACCAACCCGACCAATGGCCGACACCGAGATCGCGGACGTCATCGCCGCCTACGGTCGAAGCGCGACTTTTGCGAAGGCCGCCGGATTCGACGGCATTGCCATCCACGGAGGGCACGGCTATCTGATCGATGCGTTTCTTTGGGCTGAGACCAATCAACGCACGGACAAATGGGGTAGGGATCTCGTGGCGCGCAGCCGCTTTGCCGCCGAAGTCGTGCGCGCGATACGCGAAGCGATCGGCGATACGATGCCGATTACATTCCGCTTTTCACAGTGGAAACAGCAGGATTTCCGTGCGCGCCTCGCCAACGATCCGCACGAGCTCGAACAGATCCTCGCACCGCTCGCAGATGCTGGCGTCGACATCTTCGAGGCTAGTACGCGTTATTTCAATCGCGCGGAATTCCCGGGCTCGGAGATGAATCTCGCAGGCTGGGTAAAGAAAGTGACCGGCCGGTATGCTATGGCGGTGGGCGGAATCGGTATTAATAAGGGTTACTACGATTCCATGGCCGGAGCCGAAACATCGGTGCAACCCGACCTAACACCACTGCTGGATCGTTTCTCGCGCAACGAGTTTGACCTTGTTGGCGTAGGACGTTCGCTTCTGCACGACCCGAACTGGGCCCGGCGTGCCCGCCTTGGCGAGCCGTTTCTCGGATTCAGCAACGATTCGCTCGCGCGCCTCACCTGAAATGCAGTTTTGCAGTTGACGCCCCTGTATCAGGCGTCAACTGCTGTTGGTGGCCTGTTAATCTTCAGGTGCGCCCAGTAACCGGAATCAATGCACCGGTTACCCCCGACGCAGCTTCGGAAGCGAGAAAAAGAATCACGTTCGCGATTTCCTCGGGCCGTACCCAACGTGAAAAGTCTGCATCGGGCATGTCGTTGCGGTTTTGCGGCGTGTCGATAATACCCGGCAGGATCGCATTCACGGTAATTGACCGATCCTTGAGCTCTTCGGCTAGCGCCTCCGTCAAACGCATTACTCCCGACTTCGACGCCGTGTACGCACCCATTCCCATACCTGCCTTCAGTGCGGCACCAGCGCCAATGTTGACAATGCGACCGCCGTGCGCGCCGACAGCAAGATAGTCCAACGCCGCTTTCGATGCCGTAGCGGCCGTCCGCACGTTCATCTGATACATCAAATCCCACGTCTCGAGGGAACCGTCCGCCAGTGTTTCCCAGCGAAATCCGCCCGCTATGTTGACGACGGCATCGAGCTTGCCAAGCTGCTCGACAGTCGCCGAAAACGCCGCGCGCGCCGCGTCCAGGTCAGTCAGTTCCACGCCGCCTCGCCACCAGGAGGCGTGTAGCTGCTCCGCGCTCGCGCCCTCCGGCGCAGGCGCCTTGTCGATCAGCGCGACCTTCCAGCCATTGTCGGCAAATACCCGGCCCACCGCGCGTCCCAATGTGCCGAAGCCACCGGTTACCACTACTACCCGTTGCATGTCCGATCACTCCCTCGCCGCTTCGGGCGCGAAAAAATCAACGTCCCTTGAAAACCGGCTCACGTTTCTCGCGAAACGCGTTGACCGCTTCCTGGTGGTCTTCAGTCAAATTCGACAGCGCCTCGTAGGCGATCGACGCATCGAGAATCGAATGCGCGAGTTGCTTGAGTCCGATGTTGATTGAAGCCTTGGTCCATTGAATCGCACGCGCGGCTCCGTTTGCCAGCCGCTTCGCCATGGCATCGACAACGGCATCGAGTTCGTCAGCCGGCACGGCGTGATTGATGAGCCCCAGACGCGCCGCCTCTTCCGCGGTGAGGAGGTCACCCGTCAGGAGGTATTCCTTGGCCTTCGCGTAGCCGACGAGCTGCGGCCAGATCACCGCGCCGCCATCGCCCGCTACGAAGCCGACTTTCACGTGCGGATCGCCGATCTTCGCGTGATTGGCCGCGTAGCTCAGATCCGAGAACAACGCGATCGTCGCGCCCAGACCAATTGCGTGACCATTGATCTTCGCGATGACCGGCTTCGGACAATCGAGCATCGAGAAGACGATTTTCTTGGCGCGCTGCATGCCTTCCAGAAACAACGCCGGGTTGTCGATGACCTGCTGCATGTGCTCGATATCACCGCCCGCGCTGAATGCGCGCCCAGCGCCCGTCAACACGACAACACGGGTCTCGTCGTCCTCCGCGACATCGAGAAAGAGCCGCGACATCTCGATGTCCATCTGCTCGTCAAACGCATTCAGCGTTTCGGGGCGGTTGAGCGTGACGGTCAAGACGCCGCCGTCGCGTTCGAGCAATAACGCCTTATAGTCCGAAATATTCATGGCTAACCTGTTCACAAAGAAGAGACCGCGCGGGACGGCGGGTCGCGCCGCCGCGCAAACGCCGGGTGCCATTCCCGCCGCACCGGCGCCCCGCGCGACTTCGATTACACCTGCAGCGGAATGAACCTGCGGCCGTTGTCGTACATGATCTTGCGCGTGTCTTCTTCGGCAAGCCCATTGAGCGCTTCCGCCGCGAAGTCTATCGGCTCCGGCACGCCTTCCGCGTGCGGATAGTCGGAGCCCATCAACAGGAAGTCCGATGATCCCGTTTGCGCGATGATCTGGCCGATGTCGTCCTCGGGATACGCGACCACAAACACGTTTTCCTTGAAGATCTGGCTCGGGCGCTTCTTCAGTTGACCGCACGGCCAGTAACCATTCTTCGCCATGCCCCGGCACTTGTCCATTTTCACGAGCAGCGACGGCACCCATTCGGCACCGTTTTCCGCGCTGCACAGCTTGACGCGCGGGAAACGCTCGAAGAAATTGTAGAAGATGAACGACGACAGCGTTTCCATCACCGGACGCTCGCCGTAACCGTGCATCCAGACAAAGGCGGTTTGACGCTGGCGCGACTGCTGCACCGGCTCGCCCCACACCGCCATGTGATCCTTCATGTAGATCGCTTCCGACACGTGGAACGTGACACGCACGCCCGCTTCGTTGAGGATCGACCAGAACGGATCGAAATACGGGTCCGCCGGCGCACGGCCATTGAACGGCCCCATCGGCATCAGGATGACGCGGACACCGTTCGCGACCAGCCATTTTGCCTCGGCGACAGCGGCGTCGAGATCGTCGAGCGTGACGACCGGAGTCGTGTAGATCCGGTCCTTGTAGTTGAAGCCCCAGTCGTCGAGCATCCAGTGGTTATACGCATGCAAAACGGCATTTGCGGCAGCAGGCTCGTTGAGGTACGAAATGCACGCGACCATTTCGCCGATGTACATCGTGCAGGCCTCCACGCCGAATTCGTCCATCTTCTTCAGGCGTGCGTCGCGATTGAACATGTCCGGCGTCGGGGCGACACGCATGTCGACGTTGTCCTTGCCGTCCTTCATCGCGCGCAGCCATTCATGCAGCTTGCCCGGCGGCGGCACATGCCCCTCGGCCGAGGTGTAGCCTTCGCTGATCTCCACCTTGCGGTCGCCGACATACATGCAGCGGTTGCCGTCCGCCGTGACACGGCTGGTGAACGACCAGTCCTTCTTGAACTTCTCGGGCAAATGGCGGCTGTATGCGTCCTCGACTTCGTAGAAGTGTGTGTCGGCGTCGTAAATCTTCCCTTGATACGCTTGCATGAACTCTCTCCTGATTGTGGGGGAGCGCTGCTGGCCGTGCGCCCTTGAGAGAAGTATCGGCTCAAGCCATCAGCCCAAAAACTCTCATATCGAACCCAGAAACGTCGATATCGAACTGATATCGGTCGACACCGTCACCAATCCTGAAGTTCGCATACCACTTTCCAGAAAACACCAATACGAACGTTGTTCGGATATGAGTATACTCGAAACGAGACGTACAACCGGAGACGTTTATGCAAGCTGAAGTCCTCCAGCAGCAGGCACACCGAGCACAGCCCGTTGCTGGTCCCCCGCGCGGGTTCACGACGGCGATCCTGCTAGCCGCGGTGGCAGCCTCGTCTGGTATCACCGTTATCTATACGGTACTGGTCACGCTCTACAAAGCATTCCCTGCCTCCAACTCCGTGAGCTGGACCGTTACCGCCTACTGGCTCGGCTCGGCCATCTTTGCCGCCATCAGCGGGCGGCTCGGCGACCTGTTGGGCTACCGTCGTATCCTGCTCGTCGTGATGTCGGTCGCCGCAGCCGGGGCAGTCGTCGCCGCGTGCGCAACCAACGTCGGCGTGCTCATCGCGGGGTGCGCGATGCAATCGATCGCGGCGGGCATCACGCCGCTCTCCATGGGCATGGTTCGCGAGAACCTGCCGCCCGCCAGACTGCCCGCCGCAGTGGGGCTAATCAGTGCGGCCGGCATGGTGTCGGCGGGGTTGATCTACATTTGCGCGGGCGTCGTCGTTGACCACTATTCGTGGCGAGGCGGCTTCTGGTTCAAGGTCGCGCTTTGCGTCGTGGCGGTCGTTGCCGTACGCGCGTGGACACCACCGTCACCACAGCATCCCAGCGTCCGGATCGACTACATTCGAGGCCTTGCGTTCGCTCCCGCACTTTGCGCGATCCTCTTCGCGATGCAACAGATTCGCGCGTGGGGGCTTGGCGATGCGCGACTCTGGGGTTTGATTGGCGGCGGCATGGTCGTGCTCGGACTATGGGCGCGGCATCAACTCAAGGCGCGTCATCCGCTCATCAACGTGCGTCTGCTGAAGACGCGCGAGGTCATCTTGGCGAATGCCTGCATGGCATTCCTCGCGGCAGGCGCGATGCAACTGGGACAGGTTTTCTCGCTGCTCGCCCAGCAGCCTGCCGGCACGCACGCCGGATTCGGGCTGAGTGCAACAGCGGCCGGATTGCTGATGTTCAGCGTCAACATCGTCGCGATGGTCGCGAGCCCGTGGAGCGGCCGCGTTGCGGCCCGCTACAAGGCGCGTCGCGCTGCCTTGATCGGCATGGTCATATTGGCCTTTGCCTGGGCCTCACTAATCGTGCTCCATCGCAGCCTGCTGCTCTTCGTTCCAGGCGCGGTCCTGTGCTCGTTCGGGCTCGCCTTCGCGAGCACGGCGCTGTACAACCAGATCGTGGAAACGACGCCTGCGCATCAGACAGGCGAGGCGACGGGCATGCTCTACGTCTTCTTCTCGTGCTTCTTCGCGGTAGGCGCCCAGGTGGTATTCGTGCTGCTGCGCGGCGCGACGGGGGGACATGACGGCGGGTCGTTTGCTGCCGACAGTGGCTATGTTTCTGTATTCGTCTACATCGCCTGCAGTTCGATTGCCGGACTGCTGATCGCTTCCATGCTGCCGAAGCGTCACGCCCATTGATCGTCGTTGCGGACGATCTGTTACACGCTGGTCCAACGCTTCTTCAAAATCGCCATGCGTGCCGCATATTGAAGCATATGCCTCAATGTGCGGCACGCTGGCCGGTCACTCCTCTTCGGCTTGACCCAATGCAGACGCGCGCTGGGCCACCCTGATCATGTTCTGCTCGAGTTGCGGGCGTTCGCGATCGAAACGCTCGAGCGGCGCACCAATCGCCATCGCTGCAATCACGTTACCGTTCGGCCCGAAGATCGGTGACGACACACCCGCGGAGTCCGGCAGCAGTTCGCCGCGGCTCACCGACAAACCGGTTTCGAGGATGTGATCGAGTTCGTCACGCAGCGCCTTCTTCGTCGCGACCGTTTGCGGCGTACGACGCTCGAACTTGACCGTCTTCATGTAGTCGGTAACGAAAGCTTCCGGCGCATGAGCCAGCAGCACGCGCCCCGCAGCCGTGCAATAGAGCGGACGGCGCAATCCGATGTGCATCGAATAGCGCACGGATTGTTCGCTCTCGATCACGTCGACATAGGTGATCTCTTTGTGCTCGTGATCAAGGACGCCGATATAAACGGTTTCATTGGTGCTCTTCGAGAGATCAACCAGGAACGGGCGCAGCATCTTCGAGAAATTCCACGCGGCCATCACGCCGGCGGACAAGCGGAAGATCGAAGGCCCCAGGCGATAGCGGCCTGCGTCGTGTAGCAAAAACCCTTCCGCCACGAGAGGCCTCAGCAGATTGAGCAGGCTGCTCTTCGGCGACTCGAGGGCAACATTCAGTTCTGCCAGCGACATCCCTTCCGGAGACTTCGCCAGCACGTCGAAAATTCCGAGGAGTCGGGTCAGCGAGCGCGGCCCGCTGACATCCCGATCCGCCGGCGCCGAGGTCTCTTTCAACATGATTTTCCCCATGAATTGACTCCATCGATTATACGTGAACTATTCACATAGTTTTACAACGATCACAATTTGGCACACTTTTCCACCGTCCGAATTCGGGAATACGCCAGGCCAACCTCTCGTCCAAGTTGAGATATAGTTGAACGACGTTCACAAAATTGAAACGCTCGGGCGACGGTTTCTGCAACTCTCACGTGGCACGCACGCGCGTCGAACTGCAGCATCAAACTTCACTTCTGGATCACTCATGCACACGAAAAAACTGGCAGAAAAGGTCGCCATCGTGACCGGAGGCGGGCAAGGCGTTGGACTCGGCATTGCCCGCGCGCTTGCCACCGAGGGCTCGAGTCTGGTGCTGACTGGCCGCACGGAAAGCAAACTCACGCACGCTGCCGGGGAATTGAGCGCCATCGGCTCGCAAGTGCTCGTCGTGCCTGGTGACACGCGCAATCGAGCCGACGCCGTGCGCACGGTCGAACTTGCCATTGAACGTTTCGGACGCGTGGACGCACTTATTAACAACGCACAAAGCAGCAGCCCGGGTGTGCCGCTTGAGTCCGTTACCGACGATGACTGGAGCAACACACTCGAGTCTGGCTTGTACGGCACGCTGTATTTCATGCAGGCAGTATTGCCGCACATGAAGGCACAGGGCTGCGGCGCCATCGTCAACTTCGGCTCGCGCACAGGTATCGAGGGGCTCAAGGGATTCGGGGCGTACGCCGCAACCAAGGAGGGCATTCGTGGGCTTTCACGTGTTGCCGCGCGCGAATGGGGTGCCTATGGCATTACCGTCAACGTCATTTGCCCGGCAGCGCTCACGCCAGCCGCTGAAGCCTATCTCGAAGCCAATCCCCAGGAACGCACGCGCTATCTCACTGAAATCGCTCTTGGCCGCTTCGGCGATCCTCAGCTCGATATTGGACGAACAGTTGCATTTCTATGTAGTGACGACGCTAATTTCATAACCGGGCAGACTATCAGTGTGGACGGCGGACAGTCAATGCTTTAGTGCGTCTTTTTGAACACGGTTGCAATATATGAAACGGGAAGTTGCATTTCGCAGCGGCGCAGATAATTTAATTGAACTATAAGTTGCATTAACTGAGATACCTCGATCCGATGGTGAGTTCGCGAGAGACGCGTACCAAGACGATTGCGAGTGGTCACATCTTTCTCCTCCGGCACACTTCGCGAGAGCGTGTGGAGTTTGGCCTTGGCTGCGGGACACGGAGCCAAGGTTTTTTTGCGCCGTTGCGTTTGGGGATCAAAGAACCCCTGATCGCAAAAGCGTGATACGAAACAAACCAGTTGGCTGCCGAGGGTTCGAGCAACCCCGCAACCATCCTCGAATGTCTCGCAACGACAGTGACATTCGTTATCCTGATTGATATGGATAGTCCACAAGAGAGCGCAGCCCCGCAGGGCTGCGCTTCGCAAGATCCTGCTTTCTAAAGTACCTTCTTTTCGCGCAAGGTATCGATATCGGATTGCGACATACCCAGCACATCACGCAGCACGGCGTCCGTGTGCTGACCGAGCATCGGCGGCGCTCCGTACGAATCGATAGGCGTGCCCGACATCTTCACCGGATTGGCAACCATACGGACCGCCTCGTCGGTGAGCGGATGCACGACTTCAACACACATCGCACGCGCCTGCACATGGGGATCGGCGAACACTTGTTCCAGATTGTTGATCGGCCCCGCCGGCACCCCAGCCGCGTCGAGAGCCGCAAGCAGTTCACCGCTCTGCCAATTGGCGATCAGCGGTTCGAACACTTCGCCAAGCGCGCGGCGATTCTTCACGCGCAGTGCAATCTCGCGGAATCGCGGGTCGCTGGCGAGTTCGGGATGCCCGAGGACCTGGCACATCCGCGCGTATTGTTCGTTGTTGCCCGCAACGATCATGATGTCGCGATCGGCACAGCGGAACATGCGCGACGGCATGCCGCCGTTTCCCTCCGTACCGCGCCGGATCGGAACCTGCCCCGAAACGAGGTACTGGCTCGCATAGTGCGAGGTGGCGGCGATCATCGCGTCCAGCAGCGCCAGGTCGATGTACTGCCCCTCCCCACTGCCGCCTTGCGCCGCGTCGCGATGATAGAGCGCGGCGATGATCGCGGACGCCGCGTACTGTCCACAAAGGATGTCCGCGAGACTGGGCCCGGTTTTCATCGGTCCTCCGCCTGGCACGTCGTCGCCGTTGCCCGTGACGCTCATCAGACCGCCCATCGCCTGGAAAATCGAGTCGTATCCGGGGCGCGGACTGTACGGCCCGGTTTGTCCGAACCCTGTTATCGAGCAGTAGATCAGGCGCGGATTGACGAGCTTGAGGCTCTCATAGTCGAGCCCATAACGCTTAAGGTCGCCAACCTTGTAATTCTCGAGCAGCACGTCGCAATGCGCGGCCAGCGAGCGTATCAGCGCCTGACCGTCGGGCGTCGATATATCGCACGTGATCGACTTCTTGCCGCGGTTCGCGCTGATAAAGAACGTCGACTCGCGCGTGACCTTGCCCTCGCGATCCATGAGAAACGGCGGGCCGAACTGCCGCGAATCGTCCCCCTTGCCCGGACGCTCGACCTTGATGACCTCCGCTCCGAGATCCGCCAGCATCTGCGCACCCCAAGGCCCCGCGAGAATACGGCTCAGGTCTAGTACGCGAACCCCCGCCAACGCGCCTTTCGTCATATCAAACTGTCCCCTTGAATTCATACCGGCCGCGCCGCAAGCCATGCCTCAGCGTCCGACGAACTTCGCCGTACGTTTTTCGATGAAGGACTGAACCCCTTCCTTTGCATCTTCCGTGTTGTAGAGAAACTGCTGCGTCGACTGAATCGTCGCATAGGCATCCTGCCAGCCTTGCCCCAGTGAAACGCGCGCGTTCTGCATCGTGGCCTGCACGGCGAGCGGCGCCTGCGCGGCGATGCGCTCCGCGATGGCAAGCGCCCGGTCGAACTCCTGGCCCGCCGGCACGACGTCCTGAACGAAGTTCATGTGGCGCGCCTCCTCGGCAGTGAACTCGTCGCCGGTGAGCAGCACCTTCATCGCGTTGCCCCAGCCGGCGCGCTGGACCATGCGGAACGTCGCACCACAACCTGCCATGATCCCCCGCTTCACTTCAAGCTGGGAGAAACGGCAGTTATCGGCGGCCACGGCCACTTCCGATGCGAGCATCAATTCGACCGCGACCGTAAAGCAGATTCCCTTGAGAGCGATGACGACCGGCTTGGTGCGCAGCGGCGCGCGCAAGTTGAACGGATCGACCTCGCCCTCCGGAAGCAAGGGTTTGCCCTCACGGCGCAGCGGCGCGATCTTCGGCATGTCGAGCCCCGCCGTAAAGTGGTCGCCTTCGGCATAGACCAGGCCGCAGAACAGATCGCTGCTGTTCTCGAGCCGCGTGTAAGCGGCGGCCAGTTCCTTGAACATCTTCGGGGTAAAGCCGTTGCGCTTTTCCGGCCGGTCGATCCCTATCAAAAGCAGGTTCCCGCGTTGTTCAACGCGAATCTGTCCGTCCTCGTGACGAGTCGTCATGCACTGTCTCCTCGCGGTGTTTTCCATTAGCGAATCTGACCATGGGCTCAATTGACAAAGCCGGGTCACACATTCAGAATCATAAACGTCGTTCACAAATTTGGCAACGCGCGGCACGCCCCGATGCAGTCTGAACGGGGTGCCACAGCCAATACAACCAAGGCCGGGCAGATACCGATGCTGGCTTAAGTGTTCACCCTGATTCCCGCAAGGAAAGACCATGGCCTACGAGACGATCATCGTCGATATTCACGGCAAGACCGGTTTGATCAAGCTGAACCGTCCGCAAGCCTATAACGCGCTGAACAACCAGTTGATGGACGAGCTGACGGCCGCACTCGACGGCCTCGAGGCCGATCCTGCCATCGGTGCGATCGTGCTCACCGGCAGTGAAAAAGCATTCGCCGCCGGAGCCGACATCAAGATGATGGGCGAATGGACGTACATGGACGTCTACAAGAACCAGTTCATCACTTCGAACTGGGAGCGCACCTCGCGTTGCCGTAAACCGGTCATCGCCGCCGTCGCCGGTCTCGCGTTGGGCGGAGGCTGCGAGCTGGCCATGATGTGCGATTTCATTCTGGCCGCCGACAACGCGCGTTTCGCTCTGCCCGAAATCACGCTCGCAACCATTCCCGGCGCCGGCGGCACACAACGCCTCACGCGCGTGCTCGGCAAATCGAAGGCGATGGAGATGATCCTCACCGGCCGCAAGATGGACGCTGTCGAAGCCGAACGATGCGGGCTCGTGAGCCGCATCGTTCCCGTCGATACGCTCGTCGGCGAAGCGCTGAAAACAGCCGACGAAATCGCGCGATTCTCGCAACCGGTCGTGGCGATGGCGAAAGAGTGCGTCAACCGTGCCTACGAATCGAGCCTCGCCGAAGGCATCCTGTTCGAGCGGCGCATGGCGTATTCGACTTTCGCCACCGAAGACCGCAAGGAAGGGATGGCAGCCTTCGCCGAAAAACGCAAGCCGCAGTTCCGCGATTGTTGAATCACTGAGAAAAAAGGCCACTTCTGCCGTGGCGAACTGAGCACGCCAGGCCGCGCGTCCAGCGCCCCTCTGGCACACACTTCCTACCCAAACTACGGGCACGCGATGAAACCCTACGTCAATCGCATTACTGAATTACTCGGCATTCAATACCCTATCATTCAAGGCGGCATGCGCTGGGTGGCGCGCGCCGAACTGGCAGCGGCCGTAGGCAACGCGGGCGGTCTTGGCTTCCTCTCCGCGCATACGCATGCAAGCGCCGACGCGCTCGCGCGTGAAATCGACAAAGTGCGTTCGCTCACGGACAAGCCGTTCGGTGTGAATCTGACCGTACTCGGCGCGAATGCCGGTCTCGACTATGACGCGTATGTGCGCACGATCGTTTCGCAGGACGTCAAGGTCGTGGAAACGGCAGGTAGCAATCCCGCGAAATACATCGCCGAATTCAAGGCGCACGGCGTCAAGGTCGTCCACAAGTGCGTCACGGTCCGCCACGCGGTGAAGGCCGAATCGCTCGGCGCAGACGCCGTCAGCATCGACGGGTTCGAATGCGCGGGGCACCCCGGTGAAGACGATATCCCGGGACTGATCCTGATTCCCGCCGCCGCCGACAAGCTGAAGGTGCCGATTCTCGCCTCCGGTGGTTTCGCCGATGGGCGCGGTCTGATGGCGGCTCTGGCGCTCGGTGCGGACGGCATCAATATGGGCACGCGCTTCATGCTCACGCAAGAATCGCAGGTCCACCCGGCGATCAAGCAACGTCTGCTGGAAGCGACGGAGCGCGATACGGTGCTGGTCGGCCGCTCGCTCGGCGATTCAAGCCGTGTGGTCAAGAATAGCGTGAGCCTCGCCGCGCTCGAACTGGAGCGCAGCGGGCACGTGACGCATGCCGACCTCTACGCGCTGACCGGAGCTAAGCGTTGGATGGACGCATTCGTCACGGGAGAAGTCGAAGGCGGCGCGTTCCCCGCCGGGATCGTGACCGGTCTCATCCACGACCTGCCGACTTGTGCGGAACTGATCGAACGCATCGTGAAGGAGGCTGCCGCGATCGCGCAACGCCAGCTCGGCTTCGGAGCCGCTCTCGCATGAAACTCACCGGTCTTCGCGTCGTGGACCTGTCACAGTTCATGCCGGGTCCGTTCCTCGCCGCCAATCTCGCGGAACACGGGGCGCAAGTCATCAAGATCGAACCGGTCACCGGCGACCCCACACGCGGCGCGCCGGGCACGGATGGCGCGTTCTTCGCCGCAATCAACCGCGGCAAGCGCAGCATCGCCCTCGACCTGAAGCATCCCGATGGACGTGAGGCGGCGCTCAAGCTGATGAACGAGGCCGACGTGGTGATCGAATCGTCACGGCCGGGGGTGGCCGCCCGCCTTGGCATCGACTACGACACGGTGAGCCGGACGAACCCGCGACTCGTTTATTGCGCGATGACCGCATTTGGACAGAATGGCCCGCTCTCTCAACTGCCCGCCCATGATCCGGTGATTCAAGCGCTTGCGGGCACGCTGCCGCGCGATAACCGCGGGATGCCCGTTACCACAGGGCCGTCGCTCGCCGCGCTGGCCGGTTCGTTGACGGCGTTGTCCGCTGTGTTGATGGCACTCCTGCGCGCGCGGGAAACAGGTCGCGGCGACTATATCGACATCTCGCTCTTCGATGCGGCGCTCACGGCGCAGCCGTATCTGAGTGGCCACTTGCTCAACACGCCGGACGTTTCATCTCAGGAAACGCCAGACGACAGCGGGCTCGCACTGCTCAGCAGCTATGAGACCGCCGATTCGAAATGGCTCTGCCTCGGCGGCCGGGAGCACAGCTTCGCCACCAACCTGCTTACGCCACTCGGCCGCCCTGATCTCGTCGGCGACGCCATCGGTCCGGCCGGCGAAGCTCAGACGCGGGTGTGCGCATTCCTGACGCGTACCTTCCTGACCCGCACGCTCGATGAATGGCTCGACTGGTTCGAGGGCCGAAACATCAGCGTCGCGCCTGTGCTCTCGCTCGCCGAAGCGCTCGACCATCCACATGCGCATGAGCGCGCGATGATTCAAAGCGATCCGTCCGGACGCAAACACGTTGCAAGCCCGATTCATTTCCGCACGGAGCCTGCAGCGCCGCCGCTCGCCGTTCCGCGCCTTGGCCAGCATACGGAAGACGTACTGCGCAGCATCGGATACAGCGAAGAGCGGATCGCGGAACTCATCGCGTCGGGCGCCGTGCGTGGGCAGTACGACGAGACCCATGCCGTTGCGCAAATGACTCAAACTACGCACTGACGCGAACAACATCATGCCCTTACTGCTAGAGGCGGACTCCGTCGACTTCGCATCCGTCGTTCGTTCTGGAGATACCGTTGCGTGGGGTCAATCGAACGCGGAGCCCCTCCCGCTCACGAGAAAGTTGCTAGAGCAACGGCGCAGCATTGGCGCATTTCGGATTTTTTTGGGCGCCAGCAGTTTCGACACCTGCCGCCCGGAGCACGCGGACTGCATCGATTTCGTTTCGTACTGTGGCACAGGCGCCAACCGCGCTTTGGCCAAGGCTGGCGCACTCGATATTCTTCCGTGCCACTATTCGCAGTTTCCACAGATGATGGAGTCGGGCCAGTTTCCCATCGACGTCTTGCTGCTGCAGCTTGCGCCGCCCGATTCGCAGGGCCGCTATAGCCTGTCCATTGCACATGAATATCTGATTCCGGCACTGACGCACGCGCGCGTCGTCGTTGCGGAAGTGAATGAGCAGGCGCCCTGGACATACGGCGAGCGCTACCTTCGCGACGACGAGATCGACTTCATCCTGCCGACGTCGCGGGCTCTGCCCGAAAGTTCGCCCAGCGCAGCAAGTGCAACGGATCTGGCGATCGCGCAGTACACGGCAAGTTTGATCGAAGACGGGGCCACGATTCAACTCGGTCTCGGCGCGATTCCAGAGGCGATCCTTGCGTGCCTCACCGATCGTCGAAACCTCGGTATTCATTCCGGCACGATCGGAGACAAGGTCGCCGAACTCATGCAAAGCGGCGTAATCAACAATGCGCGCAAATCCATCGACATGGGCAAGACCATCGCCGGCGTGATGATGGGCGGCCGCCGCATTCACGAGTTCGCGCACCGCAACGACGCGATCGAGTTTCGTTCGACCCGCTACACGCACGACCCGCATGTGCTCGCGAGCATCGATCGCTTCGTCGCCATCAACTCCGCAGTCGAAGTCGATCTTAGCGGGCAGATCAACGCCGAAATTGCCGGGGGCGTATACGTTGGTGCTGTGGGCGGTGCATTGGACTTCCTGCGCGGCGCGCGACGCTCTCGTGGCGGCGTTCCGATCATCGCACTGCCCTCGACGGCTGGCAAGGGCGCCACCCGCATTGTCGCGTCGTTGACGGGGCCGGTCAGCACGCCACGCAGTGATGCCGGGATCGTGGTGACGGAATATGGGGTTGCCGATCTGCGCGGACTGACGTTGCGGCAACGGCGCGAGCGCATGCTTGCGATCGCCCATCCGGACCATCGTGGCGCTCTCGACCAGATGGCCGGCGCCCCGCCGTCCAATCGCTCCGGAAGTGCAACGCTCGTTGCCTGACTGCAATCGGGCCCGAATCAGAATCTCGAAACCCTGCAAGGAAATGTCCCATGAAACGCGCAGCAATTGTGTCCCCCGTACGAACGCCCGTCGGCACCTTTGGCGGTAGCCTGCGCGGTGTCTCCGTCGAAGAGCTCGGCGCACTCGTTGCGAACGAAACGATCCGGCGAGCGAGACTCGATCCCGCTCGCATCGACGACGTCGTGTTCGCGCAATCGTATGCGAGCAGCGAAACGCCCTGCGTGGGCCGCTGGATCGCGCTGCAGGCGGGCCTGCCCGTGGAAGTGCCGGGCATGCAACTGGACCGCCGCTGCGGCGGCGGCCTGCAGGCGCTCGCCACCGCGGCGATGATGGTGCAGACTGGCGCCGCAGACGTGGTGCTGGCCGGCGGCGTGGAAAGCATGAGCAACATCGAGTACTACAGCACGGACATGCGCTGGGGCGCCCGTTCGGGCTCCGTCCAGTTTCACGACCGTCTCGCACGCGGCCGCGAGCGCTCGCAGCCCGAATCTCGCTTCGGCTATATCTCCGGCATGATCGAGACGGCGGAAAATCTCGCCACCGACTACGGCATCAGCCGGGAGGCTGCCGACGAATTCGCGTTGCGCAGCCATCAGCGCGCGGCGGCGGCGTGGGAGTCGGGCCGCATGGCCGAAGAAATCCTTGCGGTCAGCGTTCCCCAGAAGAAGGGCCAACCGCTCCTCTTTTCCAGGGACGAAGGATTCCGTGCAGACGCCAGCATGGAAAGTCTCGGCAAGCTTCGCGCGTTGACGCCGGGCGGCACGGTTACCGCGGGCAACTCCAGCCAGCAGAATGACGCCGCGGCCGCTTGCCTCGTCGTCGCGGAAGACCGCCTCGAAGCGCTCGGACTCGAACCCATCGCCTGGCTGACCGGCTGGGCCGCCGCCGGCTGCGAGCCGTCACGCATGGGCATCGGACCCGTGCCTGCGGTCCAGAAGCTCATGGCGCGCACGGGCCTCACACTCGACCAGATGGATCTCGTAGAAGTGAACGAGGCGTTCGCATGCCAGGTGCTGGCAGTCCTCAAAGGCTGGAACTGGCACGATATCGACCGGCTCAACGTGAACGGCTCCGGCATATCGCTCGGCCATCCGATTGGCGCAACGGGCGTGCGGATCATGACGACGCTCCTGCACGAACTCACGCGCCGAAAGGGGCGTTATGCGCTCGAGACCATGTGCATCGGCGGCGGCCAGGGTATTGCCGCAATCTTCGAGCGCGCTTGACACTGGGCGACGAAGCGCACGGCCTGGCGCGTGCGCATACCCTAACCCTCAGGCCTCCACCTCGACCATCACGAAGTCGGCCTTGGTCGCGCCGCACTCGGGGCATGCCCAGTCATCCGGGATGTCTTCCCAGCGGGTGCCGGGCGCGATGCCCTCCGCAGGAAGTCCCGCTGCTTCGTCGTAGTAAAACCCGCAAAAAATGCACTGCCACTTTTTCATGATCGCTCTGTGAGTCGTTGAGTTGGAGTTGTTTCAGGGCGCTACATCCCAGGCGAGCGGCAGATAAAGCATGCCGTTGACGGAGCCCGAGCCGCATCGTGGCCTGTCGTCTTCGCGAATGCGGAAATCGGGAATGCGTTTGAGCCATTCCTGCAGGAACACCTTGATCTCCGTGCGCGCGAGAAACGATCCGGGGCAGCGATGCGGCCCGTTGCCGAAAGCCGCGTGCATCACCGGCTTGCGCGTGAGGTCGACGGCAAGCGGGTTGCTGAACTTGCGGTCGTCGAGGCCGAACAGAGAGTTCGGCAACTGGATCTGGTCACCCTTTTTGAACTGGATGCCTTTGTATTCCATGTCCTGAGTAATGAGTCGCGCGGTATTCGCCACGCCAAAGCGCCGGATCAATTCGTCGACCGACGACACCATCAGTTCCGGATTCTCGATGAGTTGCTGCCGGTGCGCCGGATTCTCGGCGAGGAAACGTGCGATGAAACCCATCAACGACGCGACGGTATCCAGCCCGCCGAACAGCACGACGATGAACATGCCGAACATGCGCTCGGGGCTGATCGGCTTGCCGTCGATCTGCGCGTTGACGATCAGGCTGACCAGGTCGCCGCCCGCCTGCGCCTTGCGCTTTTCCACCCAGGTGGCGATATAGCCGCCAAGGCGGTGCTGGGATTCGATGCGTTCTTCGAGATTGCCGCGCACGGCCCACTCCGCCCATTCGAGCAACTGCTCGCGATCGCTCAACGGAAGATCTGCGAGACGCAGGAAAATCACGATCGGCAGGATCTTCGAGAACTCCGAGACGAACTCGCATTCGCCGCGCGGAGCGAGCTTTTCGATCAACTCGATTGCGAGGCTGCGCACGTCGCTCTCGAGCGATGCGATTGCCTGTGGAAGAAAAGCGGGCGTGATCAGGTTGCGGTACGCAGTGTGCTCAGGCGGGTCGAGTTCGAGCGGCACGAGCCGCGACTCGTTGAGCGGCGGAATGTTGACGCTTTGATGCGAGAAGCGCGTATGGTCCTTCTGCATCGCCTCGATATCTTCGCCTCGCGTGGCGATCCAGTGGCCGCCATAGTAAGGGGACCACACGATGTCGGGCCCCGCGTGCAACGATTTCCATGCCAGATGAACATCGTCTTGTGCGCCAGGCGGGTTCATATAGTCGAAATCGACCACGAGTTCTCGCGGAACGTGGTCTGGCACGGTCCAGCCTTTCGTATCATTCATCTTGCGTCTCCTTTCATTTCGTCGTCTTCAAATGGATGAATCGCCACACTCCGCGTCAACACGCTAGCGTTCATATTATGCAACGTCGTTCAGTTTTGCTATTATACCGAGGCGAGCTTTTCTACATCAACGCCTGTATCGAACGGAGACAAGAGTGAGCGATTTCGTCAAGGACAAGGTGGTAGTGGTAACGGGGGCGGGTGCCGGCATCGGGCGCGATTTCGCGCTGCAATTCGCGGCGAACGGCGCCAAGGTCGTCGTCAACGACCTCGGTCGTAACGCCGAAACCGGCGAATTCGCCGCACAGCGCGTTGTCGCGGAAATCAAGGAGGCCGGCGGACAAGCGGTTGCCTCGACGGACAGCGTCGCCGAATGGGATTCGGCCCAGAAGATCGTGCAGGCCGCGCTGGACACGTTCGGCCGCATCGACTGTGTGGTCAACAACGCCGGCATCGTGCGTGACCGCATGTTCTTCAACATGAGTCTCGACGAGTGGAAGGCCGTGGTCGACGTCCACCTGAACGGGTCGTTTTTCGTGGCGCGTGCTGCGGCTCCGCATTTCAAGGCCCAAAACGGCGGCAGCTTCGTTCATATGACCTCCACGTCCGGTCTGATCGGCAATATCGGGCAAGCCAACTACTCGGCCGCCAAGATGGGTGTCGTCGGTCTGTCGAAGTCGATCGCGCTCGACATGGCCAAATTCAATGTGCGCTCTAACTGCATCGCGCCGTGGGCATGGACTGCGATGACGGCCTCGATTCCCTCGGAAACGCCCGAGCAAAAGGCACGCGTCGAGATTCTCAAGCGCATGGAATCCCGCAAGATCGCGCCGCTTGCGGTGTACCTCGCCTCCGACCAGGCCGCCAAGGTTTCGGGCCAGATCTTCGGCGTGCGCGCCAACGAAATCTACTTCTTCAACCAGATCCGCATGATCCGCTCGCTGCATCGCGACGGCGGCTGGACGCCCGAAGCGATTGCCGAGCAAGTCATGCCGGCGTTCGAGTCGAGCTTCTTCCCGAACGTGCCCTCCATGGCGCTCACGCCGTGGGATCCGGTGTAAGCACGGTTGAACAACGCCCGCGCCACATCTTTCGGTGGTGGCGCGGGCGGCGCAGTGGCCGCCCCGCAGTTCTCCTTACCTTTCTACCGAACCGCGCACGTTTTCGGTCTTTTCGGACAAGCCGACGATGCGTCTTGCCTTGAGCAAGACCGGCAAGTCCACCATCCGTCCATCCACGGACACTGCCCCGCCTTCAGCGCGCTCGTACGCCTCGACGATTCGCCGCGCCTTGGCAATTTCATCTGCGCTCGGGCTGAACGCAGCGTTGACCGCTTCGACCTGGCGTGGATGAATGCACAGCTTGCCGCCGAAACCCATCGATCGCGCCTTCGACGAGTCCTCCGCAAGTTGCCGTTCGTCATCGATCGCCACGGTTACGCCATCCACCGGAGACGGAATTCCGGCTACACGCGAGGCCAGTACGATGCGCGAACGCGCGTGCAGCAACGCATCCCATGAACCATCGCAATCGAGATCGAGCTCGAAGTCCACCGAGCCGAAAATGAGCCTCTCGACACCGGGCATGCGCGCCACTTCCAACGCGTTCCAGACGCCCATGGCGGATTCGATGATCGGCCATATCGGCTTCTGCGCTGCCGTCGCGACAGCGGTCAGCGCTGCCGAATTCTCCGCCTTCGGCAGCACGATGCCATCGATACACTCAGACGCCGCAAGCGAGAGGTCATCCTCGAACCACTGAGTGCCAGCGCCATTGATGCGCAACAGCACGCGAACAGGCGCAGCCACAAATGTTCGCGCGGCATCGGCGACATGTGCGCGCGCTGACGCCTTATCCGCGTCGACGACGGCGTCTTCAAGGTCCACGATCACCGCATCGGCCCCTGCCGCGAGCGCCTTGGCGAATCGCTCGGGCTTGCTCCCAGGCACAAAAAGAAACGAACGCATAACACTCCAGTTCAGGGCCCGGTCCGCGGACGATCAAACACGTTGGCGGACCGGATTCATCACATCAGGCGAGCACGGCCGATGCTTCCATACGCAACGATCCATCGCTGCCCGAAATCCACAAGCCCACTTTGCCGGGGTCCAACTCGTCCCGCTTGCCGCAGACATAGAAAGGTGCCGTGTCCACCACTGGCTTGATCGCGCGAAACGAGAACGATCCCACGCGCGCACCCGGCAATTCGGATCTCAGCGAGTCCATGAGTAGCGTGGCAAGCAGCGGGCCGTGCACCACGAGCCCCTCGTATCCCTCCTCGCTGGTCGCGTATGGCCGATCGTAGTGAATACGATGACCATTCAAGGTAAGCGCCGAATAGCGAAACAGCAGCACGGGATCGGGAACGACCTCGCGCGCCCACTGAGCGCCTGCGGGCGCAGCCTGTGGCGCAGCCGGCTTTTCGCTCGCGGCCGGATGATCGCGATAAACGATATCCTGACGTTCGACGATCGCGAGTCCGGCTCCGTCGCTGACCTCGTGCTTGACCTTGACGAACACGAGATCGCCGGTGCGTCCCTGCTTGTGCGCAACGCTCTCGATGCGAGAAAGACGCGCAATCGCGCTGCCCGCCTTCAGCGGCCGCAGAAACTCGAGCTGACTGCCCGCCCACATGCGCCGGGGCAGGTCGACAGGCGGGAGGAAACCGCCGCGCTTTGGATGGCCGTCCGTACCGACCATCGACTGACGATGAACAGGCAGAAAATAAAGCCAGTGCCACAAAGGTGGCAAATCATCGCCAGCCGCTGCAGGCGGCTCGTCGCGGTCGAGCAAGGCGCCGAGCGCCGCCATCGGCGTGAGAGTGACCTCGTCCCGCACTTCCTCGGTGCGTCCGGTCCATTGCTGCAAATGCGCGATATCCATGACCATTGCGACGATCACTCCAGATCCAGCGCTTCACGAATCGCAACGGCGATCGGAAGCAACGGATCTTCTTCCGGCGTGGTCGGGTTGAACAGCTTGTTGTGGCAGATCGCCACCGCGAGTCCCGTATCGGGGTCCGCCCAGCCGATCGAATTGCCCTGCCCCGGATGGCACAATGCGCGCGGCGAACGCGCCGCCGTCACCGGCGGATGATTGCCGCCGAACCAGAAGCCGCCGATTGTGATCGGAATCGGAAAGCCGAACATCACCGGGTCCGGCTCTTCGCTGTTGGCGCGCGGCGTATTCAGCGTGGCCACGAGTTCCTTCGAAAGGATCCTCACGCCGTCCAGCTCGCCGCCGCATGCCAGCATCGCCCAGAAACGCGCTTCACTACGCGCATTGAAGATCCCGCCAACACCCGCCACTTCGGCGCGCCGTACGTCCGGGCGCTCGAACACGTGTGGCGTCAACGCGACCGGCTGCGGCATCGAGCGCAGGAACAGCGGCGGCAGATATTCCGCGGGAACTGGCACCATTGCATCGGTAAGTCGAGCGATGCGCGGCTCGACTTCGTCGGGAATGCCAATCCAGAGCTCGTCTATACCGAGCGGCTTCGCAATCTCCTCCTGAACGAAGCGGCCCAGCGAGCGCTTCTTCGGGTCGGCGCGTCGCACCAGCTCGCCAACGATCCAGCCGAAGGTCATCGAAAGATAAAGCGTCTTCGTGCCCGGCTCGGCGAGCGGCTCCAGGTTCGCGATGGCGCGCGTCATCCATTGCCAGTCGCACATCAGTTCCGGCGTCACGCCGTCCGGCATCTGCGGCACGCACGCGCGGTGAGTCAGCACATCGCGTACCGTCGTCTTGTCTTTCCCGTGCGCACCGTACTCCGGCCAATAGCGCGTGACCGGCGCGTCGTATTCGATGAGCCCGCGGTCCGCCAGGATGTGCAGCGCGGTTGCCGCGACTGCCTTCGTCACCGAATAGACGTTGAAGAGCGTATCGCCGTCAACGAGGCGGCCGGTGGACGGATCGGCCACGCCGCTCCATGCGTCGATCTCGAGCCTGCCATTCAGATAGGCCGCCACCTGCACACCGATCTCGCCGCCTTCCTGCGTCGCGCGGTCGAGCGCCTGTTGAACGATTGCATTTCGCCCAGCTAGTGTTTTCACTGCCAGATCCATATCGTGTCTCCCATTCGTGAACATGTCGCTTTGACGGACTAGGTCTTGCCAGACTGCGCGGCAATGCCGGCGAGCCCTTCGAGCGCGAGTCCGTAGCCCAGTTCGTCGGCCATGCGACGCTTGAACGGCTGAGCAAAGACCGCGCGGGTATAACGCAGGGTTTCGATCGGCTTCGCCGCGAGGCCGCAGGCGATCTCCCAGGCGCGATCGAGCAGCGCTTCCTGCGCGACGACTTCGCCGACCACGCCAAGCTCCCACGCGCGTTGTGCCGTCATACGCTCACCAGTGAGGAGGAAATGGCGAGCGCGGTTATGGCCGATCAACATCGGCCAGACGATCTGCACGCCATCCGCCGGCACGACGCCGTGAACGAAGTGCGCCTGGTCCGAGATTTCGGCGTGACTGGCCGCGAGCACGATATCGGACATCACGAGCAACTCGGCGTGAATGAGCGCCGGGCCGTTGATCGCGCCGATAACGGGAACCGGAACGTCCAGCAGTTGCATGAGCAAGTCCTGCCCCTCGCGCTGCAGGCGCGGCCAGATTTGCGCAAGCGGTCCCGACGGAAGCTCGGCGTAGTTCATGGCGTCGCAGAACGCATCGCCGGTGCCCGTCAGGATCACTACGCGATTTTCGAGGTCGCGTGCGATCTGATAAAACGCCTCGCCTAGCTGAGTGTGAATGCTGCCGTCGAGCGCGCCCCACTTGAGCGGGCCGCCATCCGTGTGCAGGCGTACCTGTAGAACGCCATCGCGCCGCTCGAATTCAATGTTCGCAAAGCGCCTGCCGTAGTCCTCGAGATGGCTCATCGTGCATCCTCGAGGATCAGGCCGGCGGCACGCCATGCCATCGCCATCATGGGGCCATTGGTGTTGCCGGAGATCATCGTGGGCGTCACTGAGAGATCCATCACGCGCAGGCCTTCAACGCCCCGCACGCGCAAGCGCGAATCGAGCACGGCAAGCGCATCGGAGCCCATCTTGCAGGTGCCGCAAGCGTGATAGCCGGACTGCCCCTCGCGCCGGTAGAGGTCGAGAATCTCGGCGTCGGTCTGAACGGCGGAACCTGGACGCGTCTCTCCATCGAGCAGGCTCGCAAGCGGCTCGGCGGCCAGCACGTTGCGCATGAGGCGGAACGCGTTGACGGCCATCCGCTGGTCGTACGTATCGGCAAGATAGTTCGCAACGACTTCGGGCGGCACGCGGGAGTCCGCCGACTGGATCCTCACGTGTCCCTCACTGCGCGGACGCAGTGGATAGCTGAAAAGCTGCATGCCAGGAAACGTCTCGAACGCATAGCTGGCCGCGCCGAAATCCATCGAGTACGGCGCCATCATCAACTGAACGTCGGGGCGCTTCGCGTCCGGAGCAGTCTTGACGAAACCGCCCACCTGATAGGAGCCGAGCGACATCACGCCACGGCGGAACAGGAAATACTGCATCGCGTTGCGCCACAAGCGCAGGCCGCTGAACTGCCGGTTCTGCGAGTCGCGCCAATGCCGCAAACGCGCCTGCACCATATACAGATAGTGCTCGCGCATGTTGAGCCCGACGCCCGGGCTCGCTGCCACGACCGGAATGCCAAGCGACTGCAGATGGCCGGGATCGCCAATGCCCGACAACTGCAAAAGCCGCGGTGACTCGATCGCTCCAGCCGACAGCACGACTTCGCGGCGTGCACGGTAAACGATCTGCTGCCCCGCGCTTTCGCATTGCACGCCTGTTGCGCGCGTGCCGTCAAACACGATTCGCGCGGCCTGCGTCGCAGTAACGACCGAGAGGTTCTTGCGCGAACGCGCGGGCTTCAGAAAGGCTTCGGCCGAGCTTTGCCGCTGCCCGTTGCGTATCGTGTAGATCAGATAGGCCACGCCCTCGTGATCGAGCCGGTTGATATCCTCCACGCGCCGAATGCCAAGCGACCGGCACGCCTCGAGAACAGCGTCGCCAATGCGGTTTCGCTGTGCATAGGGCGAGACTTTCAGTGGGCCGCCCGAACCCCGCAGTTCGTCGGCGCCCAGCGCGTGATCTTCGATCTGCCTGAAGCACGGCGCCAGGTTTTTCCAGCTCCAGCCCTCCACGCCCAGCTCGCTCCATCCGTCGTAGTCCTCAGGATGTCCGCGCATGTACACCATGCCGTTGATGCTGCTCGAACCTCCGAGCATCTTGCCGCGAAGCCAGATTTCATTGCGGTGCCCGTTGCCGTCGTCGGGCTGCACGGGGATGAACCAGGCGTGAGCCGGATCGCCCAGCAGCTTTCCGAATCCCTTTGGCATCCGGATCAAGGGACTGCGGTCCTCGGGCCCTGCTTCAATTAGCAGCACCGTATGGCGCCCGCTTTGCGAAAGACGGTTGGCGAGCACGCAACCTGCGGCGCCCGCGCCAACCACGACATAGTCAAACTCCGTCATCAATGCGTTCTCCACCGTCGGTGCGCGCCGGGCAACTCAATACGCGAGCTGCCCAGCGGCACCTGCCTTGTCGGTCGGCCTCGTGAAAAGCCCATGAGGCCGGCTTTGTTCTGATTAGCCGAAGACGACGGGAATCGAATGCGGGACGCGCATCATGATGCCGTTGATCTGCGGAGCCTGCGCGGCCGGATCGAGACGAAGATTGGGCAGGCGGTCGAGGATCGCGTTGAGCGCGCGCGTCATCTCTACACGCGCGAGATGTTGACCGATACACACGTGCGGTCCATACGCAAACGCGAAATGGCGGTGAGCCGGTTTGCGGTAGATGTCGAACTTGTCCGGATCGGGGAAGCGGCTGGGATCGCGATTGGCGCTGCCCGCCAGCACGTCCAGAAATGCGCCTGCGGGAATCTCGATGCTACCGAGCGTGACGTCACGCGTCGCCATGCGCGACTGCATCAACACGGGACCGTCCCAGCGCAGGGCCTCTTCGATCGCCTGCGCGACCAGCGTACGATCCTGGCGCACCGCTTCGAGCTGTGCCGGATCGCGCAGCAGTGCGAGCAGCAGCACGCTGGTTGCGCGATAGGTGGTGTCGCCGCCCGCATTCACGAGTTGGCGCAGGAACGAAATGACGACCTCGTCCGGCAGCAATTCGCCATCGACTTCCGCGGTGGCCAGCACGCTGACGAGATCGTCGCCCGGCTTGCTGCGGCGCGCCTCGACGAGTTGCGCGAAATAAGCGCCCAGCTTCGTCGACGCCTCCACGCCGTGCGCTACGTCGATCGACACCAGCGTTTGCGCGATCGCCAGCTTGTGGAAGATCTTCACGTCCTCCGGCGGCAACGCGAGCTGGCGGTAGATGATATTGAACGGATAGTGCAGCGTGAACTCGTTGACGAGATCCGCATGCCCGCGATCCACGAACTTCGACATCAGTTCGTTTACCACAGGATCGACCAATGTGTCGCCCCATGCCGCCACCGTGTGCGGCAAAAATGCTTTCTGAAAAATGCGGCGGTAGCGCGGGTGCTCTGGCGCGTCCATCGTCGAAATGCTGCGTCCGAAGCTGATGCCGATATTGCGCTCGTAAGACTTGTTCGAGTACGTCGCCGGATCGCCCAGCACCTGCGATACCTCGTCGTATCCGAATACGCAGTAGTGCGCGACATCGGACATTGTCAGGTCTGCGGCACCGCCCATCAGCACACGATAATCCCCTTCCTGAACCGTGCCTTTTTCGCGCAGCTCGGCAATGCGCGGATACGGGTTGGCATCGGCTCCGTAAGCGAGCGAATCCTCGAAAAAGGGATTGAACGTCGGATCGTCGAAGTCTTCAAGTCGCAGCGCGCCAGCCATGTTTCCCGTCTCCGTTAGTCGTTCGATTGCAGGTGCACGGCCTTGCCGTTTGTACCTATAGTTGAACTATGTTCGATTTTGCACGATTGTGCAAGAACGTTTTATCATTCGGTTGAAGGGCCTCCGGCGCTTGACCGGTTTGCGCCCGCGATGAAAGGGAAACTATGTCGTCGAGGAATACCCAGGCCGCCAGCAGCCCGGCAGTCGATAACAAGGAGCCGCGCGCTTCGGCTCGCAGCACAACGCCCGAGCGCATTCTCGATACGGCCGAAAGGCTGTTCGCGATGCACGGTTACTTCGGTACGTCGATTCGCGACATCATGCAGGGCTGCGGCATGGAACTGAGCCTCGCGCGCTACCACTTCGGCAGCAAGGACGCCCTGTTCCAGCAGGCGATAGGCCGCCGCGCGGCCGTGATCTGCCAGCAGGTGATCGGATCGCTGGAAGCGGCGCTCGCTCCGCTGCATGGCGAGTGGCCCGATGTGGAAGCCATTGTGACCGCGCTTTCCGCGCCGGCCTTCGCGCATCTGAAAAGCGGCGACCCGGGGTGGCAAAACTACCTGCGACTGCTGACCCAGATCGGCTGCCTGCTGGAGCGCCCCGACCTCACGGCGCCGTTCTACGACCAATACGCGCCAGCGGCGGCGCGCTACCGCGACGCCTTCGCGAAGGCGCTGCCTGGCGCCACGCGGGAAACCGTCGAACTCGTGCAGCATTTCGTCGAGTCCGTGTTTCATCTGGTGCTCAACGAGCTGTACGCGAAGGAAGCACGATCCGGTACGCGCGCACTTACGGCACCACATATCGAGCGCATGCGCACCTATTTGATCCGCTTTGCGGTTGGCGGCATCGAGGCGATGGTCAACTCCCCGCAGGACCAACGGGGTGCGTGAGCGGGGTTGATGAGCGGGGTTGATGAGCGGGGTTGATGAGCATTGACAGCCGCGCCGACCGTCGTTCACAATTTGGAACATCATTCATAATAACTGAGGCCGCAGCGAGCGCGGCCATGCGAGACGGAGTTCGCCTTATGACAGCTGTAGACGCAGAAAACACCGCGCTGATCGTTGGGGCGGGTCACGCTGCGGGAGAATGCGCGACCGCGATCCGCGAACAGGGTTGGACGGGGCGCATCGTGATGGTGGGGGAAGAACCGCATTTGCCGTACCAGCGGCCACCGCTTTCGAAGGCATTCCTTTCGGGCGAATCGACCGCCGAGCAGCTCTACCTGAAACCGCTTTCGACTTACGACAAGGCACGCGTCGAGTTCATTCCGAATACGCGCGCGGAGCGCATCGACCGTGACGCGAAGCGGGTCACGCTCTCCAGTGGCAGCGAAATCAGCTACGCGAAGCTCGTTCTGGCCACCGGCGGCCGCGCGCGGCGGCTCGCGCTGCCGGCTATCGAAGCCATCGAGAAGCTGCAGAATTTTCACTACCTTCGCACGCTTGATCACGTCGCGCGCATTCGCAACCAGTTTCATGCGGGCTCGCGGCTCGTGATCATCGGCGGCGGATATGTCGGCCTCGAAGTGGCCGCCGTGGCCGTGAAGCGCGGCTTGCATGTCACCGTGCTCGAGGCATTGCCGCGTGTGCTCGCGCGCGTCACCGCGCCCGAGCTTTCCACGTTCTACGAGAAAGTGCACCGCGAGGCCGGGGTCGACATCCGCACGAATGCGATCGTGAGCAGTTTCGAACTCGACGCGTCCTGCGACGCCGTCGCCGCAGTGTGCTGCGCGGACGACACGCGCGTCGCGGCGGATCTCGTCATCGTCGGCGTGGGACTGGAGCCCGCCACCGAACTCGCGCAGGCCGCGGGTCTCGCCGTCGACAACGGCATCGTGGTGGACGAGCATACGCGTACCTCCGATCCGGATATTTTCGCGGTCGGCGATTGCACCAACCATCCCAATCCCGCGCTCGGCCGCCGGCTGCGCCTGGAGTCGGTGCCGAACGCACTCGAGCAGGCCCGCACCGCCGCGGCGTCGCTGTGCGGCAAGGAGCGCGTCTATAACAGCGTGCCGTGGTTCTGGTCCGATCAATACGATCTGAAGCTCAAGATGGTCGGGCTGTCCCAGGGCTACGACGAACTCGTCCTGCGCGGCAGTCCCGAAAGCCGCTCGTTTTCGGCGTTTTATCTCAAGGATGGCGTGATGCTCGCAGCCGACACGGTGAGCCGTGCGCCCGAATTCATGCTGGCAAAGCGGTTCGTCGCCGAGAAAATTCCGGTTCGTGCGGCCGATCTCGCCGACGAGTCGATCCCGTTGAAAAGTCTGCTTCCCCAGTCCAACTAATTTTTCAGAGGTCCAGAAGCCATGCCGCTCATTCGATTCATCCAGCCGGACGGCAGCGAAGCCAGCGTAAGCGCCAACGTTGGCGACTCGGTCATGCAAACCGCGGTGAACAACCAGGTCCCGGGCATTCTCGGAGATTGTGGCGGCAGTTGCAGTTGCGCGACCTGTCACGCCTACGTCGACGAAGCCTGGCGCGGCCACATGCCAGCGGCCGAGTCCTACGAAGTCGACATGCTCACCTGTGCGATGGACGTGCGCGAAAACAGCCGTCTGACGTGCCAGATCTTCATGACGCCGGAACTGGACGGCCTGGTGGTGCGTCTGCCCGGCTCGGCAGCTTGAGCGTCATGACCACGACCGCTACCCGCACGACGCTGATCACCGGCGCGGCTTCCGGCATGGGCGCCGCGCTAGCCCGGCATTTGACCGCACTCGGCGAACGGGTGATTGGCGTCGATCTGAACAATGCCGATGTGTGTTCGGACCTCGCCGACCCGGCGGAACGTGCAGCGCTCGTCGCGCGCGTGCAGGAGATTGCGCCATCGATCGACGCGGTGGTCGCGTGCGCCGGGGTATCTCCCCCCGTGGCCGGCGATACGCTGGTGTCGGTCAACTACTTCGGCGTTGCGGACCTGCTGCCGCGCCTGTTGCCGCTCCTGCATCGCGCGAGGCAGCCCCGCGTCGTGGTGATCTCTTCACTGGCCTCGCTTCATCCCGTCGATACGCGCCTCGTCGAGTTGTGCCTCGACGGCGACGAAACCGCCGCGCGGGAACAGGCCGCAAGAATCGGCGCGCAATGCTATGCGTCGTCCAAACGCGCGCTGACGCAGTGGATACGGCGCACGGCCGTGCTGCCCGGCTGGGCGGACCAAGGGGTGTTGCTGAACGGGATCGCGCCAGGCATTGTGAAAACGCCGATGGTCGCGCCGCTGCTGGAAACCGCCGAGGGCCGCGAGGCGCTTGCAGCGGGTGTACCCACCGCCGTGCGGGACTATGCGAGCGCTGAGCAGATCGTTCCGCTCCTTGCGTTCCTCGCCAGTCCGGCCAATGGCTACATGGTGGGCCAGGTTCCCTTCGCGGACGGTGGCGCCGACGTGCTTTTGCGCGGGGAAGCGGCGCTTTGATGCACACGCCCGCGCGCTAGCGCCGAAGGCGCAAACACGATTACGGCGGCGCTTACGGCGCCTTCGTCAACGCGTCGATGGCGGGTTGTTCGCTCCTGCTCCAGAACGCCGCCCACGTCGGAAAGCCCTGCGGGAGACGCGGCTGGTAACGGTCACCCTCATATTTGCCGGGCCAGTTCTGGAAGCGCGGCGCGCCGGGACGTGCGAGCCAGTCCGTCGAATACCAGTGCTGCTCTTCGCGGCGCTCGAAATACCACTGCCCGTCGCGCCGCACATAGTGATCGAAGTAACAGATCGCCATGACCACCCACGAGCCGTTGTCCTCGTGCTCCGCGCGGCAATATACGCTGCCCGTCGCATGGTCGGCGTCGATGAAATCGACCGCGTGGCCGCAGATCTGGTGGATGCTGCGATAAAAGCCGCGCAGGATATGTTCGGACCCGTAGAACGTTTTCAGCGCAGCGCGCCCCACGCCCCAGCGGCCGCAATTGACGTCTTCGGCGAACAGTTGCACGAGGCTGTCCAGATCGCGCGAATCGACCGCGAGCGCGTATCGAACCGGCAACTGCTGAATGGCGAGTTGCGCCTCGACGCGTTCGACACGCTCAAGAAGGCTGGCGTCCGTCGTCATGCCGCCCCCGTCGTAGCGTTGGCTGCGGCCGAGCGCGCGCGGATTTCATCGGCATAGTAAGGCTGGTGCGAAAGCAGTCCGCCGTCAACGTTGAATACCTGGCCCGTGACGAACGCCGCTTCATCCGAAGCGAGATACACGACCGCGTGCGCAATGTCCTCGGGCAGCCCGAGGCGAGGCGTGAGATGGTGGCTCAACATCATTTCCCCGAGTTCGCCCGCGTAGTACGCCTGAGTCACCGGCGTGACGATCAGCCCGGGAGCGATCGCGTTGCACCGTATGCCCTCCTTGCCGTGCTGCGCGGCAATGTAGCGCGTCAAATTCTCGATGCCGGCCTTGCAGACGCCATAGGCGCTGTACCCCAGCGCACCTGCCTGAGCCGAGCCCGAAGAGGTATTGATGATCGAACCGCCGCCGCGCGAGCGCATGAGCGGCAGCGCGCGCCGCGAAGCCAGCATGGTGCCGCGAAGATTGATGCGCATCGTGTCGTCCCACACCGCGACGTCGACCGCCTCGACCGCCGCATCGACCGTACTGGAAAGCGACGTGGCGGCGGCGTTGTTGTGCAGGATATCGAGGCCGCCCCAGGCCTCGAGCGTGAGATCGAACAACGCCTCGATCGAGCTTTCGTCGCCGATATCGACACGCGCAGCAACCGCCTGGCCGCCCGACTCCTTGATACGGCGAACCTGCTCCTGCGCGCCTTCGAGATTCAGATCCGCCACGACCAGCAAGGCGCCTTCCTGCGCGAGCCTCACGGCACAGGCAGCGCCGATACCCGAGGCGGCCCCGGTCACAATCGCAATCTTGTCTTTCACGCGTTGCACGATCTGCTCCTCCGGGCTCACGCCGTTACCGGTGTGCGGTTGCTTGCCGCAACGCGGTCGAGATGAAAGTCGATATCGCCGAACATCTTTTCCATCATCGCCATCTTGCGGAAGTAATGTCCGATCGGATATTCCTCGGTCAACCCCATGCCGCCGTGCAACTGGATACCCTGCGCGCAAACGAAGCGATTGGCGCGCGCGGCAACGGCCTTGGCCGCCGAGATGGCGCGGCTGCGTTCGGCAGCCGGACGGTCCAGGTGCGCAATTCCGCAGTACAACATCGAGCGCGCTTCCTGCGTGGCGACGAACATCTCCGCCATGCGGTGCTGCAATGCCTGGAACTTGCCGATGGGCTGGCCGAACTGCGAGCGTCCCTTGATGTACTCCGAAGTGATGGCCATCACCGCCTCCATCATGCCGAGACTCTCGGCCACGCTCGCAAGGACGGCGAGTTCCGTTGCCTGCGTGAGCACCTCCAGCGCGCGCTCCGGTCCGACGATCAGCGCATCGTCGCCGACCTCGACGTTGTGCAGATCGATATCCGCCGCACGCGAACCGTCGAGCAGGCGATACGGCCGGCACGTGACGCCCGCAGCGCGACGGTCGACAAGAAACACGGCAACGCCTTGCGATGCGCTTTCCACTCGCGCGGTCACGAGCAGTTGATCTGCCGACTCACCGGCCACCACCAGCGTCTTCGCGCCGCTGATGAGATACCCCGAGGAGGTTCTACGAGCATGGGTTCGCTCATGGCAACCCACCTTGTAGCGGCTGCCCGCTTCACTATCCGCGAGCGAAAGCAGCAACTTGCCTTCGATGACAGCGGGCAGCAGCGTCTCGGGCTGTGGCTGCGAGTCGCCTCGCTCGATGATCGTGGCGCAAAGCAGCGCCGTTTGCACGACGGGCTCGAGCGCCATGCCGCGGCCGAGCGCCTCCATCAGGATCGCCATTTCGACAAACGAACACCCCAGTCCGCCAACATCTTCCGGCATGGTCAGTCCGAGCCAGCCAAGCTCCGCGTATACGCGCCAATGCTCGCGGCTGAAGCCCTCCTGCTGCGCCGCGATGTGCGTGCGCGCCTCGAATCCATACTCCTGATGGACGTAGCGCTCCGCGCCATCCTTCAGCATCAATTGTTCTTCGGAGAAGTTGAAGTCCATGGCTACAGTCCGAATGCGAGTTTCGCAATGATGTTCTTCTGCACTTCGCGCGCACCGCCGTAAATGGTGGATGCGCGCGCGATGAGATAGCCCGACGTGCGGCCGCCCACGTAATCTGGCCAGTTTTCGTCGACCGCAGGATCGGCGTGCGCGACGCTGTGGTCGTCGAAGCGCATTACGCGGGGACCCAGCGCGTCCATCTGTAGCTGCGTCACGCGCTGCTGCATTTCCGACCCGCTGATCTTCAGTGCGGACACCACGGCATCGAGGTTGCGCTCGCTCTTCTCTTCGGCGAGGATGCGCAGCACCGACCACTCGAGCGCCATGAGATCCGTTTCGATCTCCGCAACCTTGCGCGCGAACCCGGGCGTATCGACCAGCCGCACGCCGTCGACCATCTCCTGAGCGGCGATGTCCTTCGCGCGCTGCAACTCGCGTTTGTTGAAGTACAGGAACGCGCTTGTCGTGCGCTCCTTCTCCAGCAGGTACTTCGCATAGGTCCAACCCATGCCCGCCTCACCCACGAGATGCGCCTTCGGCACACGGACGTTCTCGAGGAACACCTCGTTCAGTCCCCTGCCGCCTTCGATTGACACGATCGGACGCACGGTAATGCCCGGCGTGTCCATCTTGACGAGCAGGAACGAGATGCCTCGCTGCGGCTTGACCGTCGTATCGGTCTTGACGAGAAAGAATCCCCAGTCAGCAATCGTGGCGTCGCTCGTCCAGATCTTCTGGCCGTTGATGACGTACTCGTCGCCATCGAGTACCGCCGTGGTTCTCAATCCGGCGAGGTCGGAGCCCGCGTTCGGTTCCGAGAAGCCCTGGCACCAGAATTCGTTGCCACGCAGGAGCGGCTTCAGGAAGCGCTCTTTTTGCCAGGCCGAGCCGAACGCGATGATGACGGGCGCGACCATATGCGTGGACTGCCAGCTGTAGTCCATGGCGTCGGCGTTGTACAGCTCTTCCATGAAGATATGCTTGCGAAACCCGCTCCAGTCGGTGCCGCCATGCTCGACCGGCAAATGGGGCGCACCCCAGCCGCGCTCGTACAGAATGCCCTGCCACTTGCGAATATCATTGCGCGCAGGCGGATGCACGCCAACGCGCCACCGGCGTGAAATATCGGCGGGTGCATGCTCTTTGAAGAACTGCCTCACTTCCCGACGAAACGCTTCGTCTTCCTTACTGTATTCAAAATTCATGTTTCCCGACTCCTGAATCTCTTACGCACCCGTATATCAGACTGGCCGGACCCGCCCTGCTCGTGCGGGCGCCCCAACTCAGCGGCCACGGAAGGCAGGCGCTCGTTTCTCTCTCGCCGCCAGCCGGCCCTCCGCCGCGTCTTCCGAATTCACCGCGAGCGCTACCGCGTTCAGTTCCTGGGCCAGAAACTCCTCCATGCTTGCGGTGTTCAACCGGAACAATTGCTTCGTCAGGCCAAGCGAAAAGGTCGGGCCGGCCGCGAGTTCGCCGGCCAGCTTCGCGGCTGCCGCGTCGAGTTCGCCGTCCTCGACGAAGTGGCTGGCAAGACCCATATCGAGCGCTTCCTTGCCTGTCAGCCGGCGGTTCAGATACATGATTTCCTTGGCGCGAAACTCACCGCAATGACGCGCAAGCAGATGCACCATGCCGCCTTCGGGCAGCGTGGCACGCATCAGGAATGCGGGAATGAACTGCGCCGTATCGGAAACGATCAACTGGTCCGCGCACAGCGCGAAGCTCCATGCAATACCCACGGCAACGCCCCGCACAGCCGCGACCATCGGCTTATTCAGGTTGTACAGCCTCAGCGCGATCTTTTGATACACCGCCATCGATGCGCGCGCATGCGCAACGCTCATTTGCGGCGGCGTGGCGCCGCTGCCGCTGCCTTTGATGTCGGCGCCCGCGCAGAAAGCGCGGCCCGCGCCGGTGAGAATGACTGCGCGAATCTCCGGGTCCTGCTCGATGCGATCGAGGTGGCCGAGAATCAGCTCGAGCATTTCCGGCGTCAGCGCATTGAGCTTCTCGGGGCGGTTCAGGCACAGTGTCGCAACCGCGCCATTCAATGTGAATTCAACGTCCATGATGTTCGGATGTTCGTTCGAGTTCGGTTCGTCAACTGCCACGAGCGTGCAGGCGGATCATCCCGTCGCCGAAAGGCTCGTCGCGGCGCTTGAGCGCTTCCTTGAGCCCAACCGCTTCCATATCTGCCTTAAACTGCGCGCGGCGCGGTCCCTGGCTCTGGTGAGCCCGCGAGTCGTTCTCCACGGCGAGCCGCTGAAGCGTGCGCGAACCGGCCAACTCCAGGCCGATGTTGACGATGCGTTTGTTGGCCGCCAGCAGATCGGCGTCGACGAAAGACAGACGGCGTGCGAGTTCGCCCACCTCCGCTTCGAGTTCCTCCGCCGGCACCGCGTCCATGACGAGGCCGATCTTCGCCGCGTCACGTCCCGTGAGCGAGTCTCCGGAAAGCAGCAGACGTTTCGCCCACTGAGGACCAACGTGATAGAACCACATGTGCGCGGGGGGGGAGCCGTTGGCGCGCGTGGCGGGAAAACCGATTCTCGCGTTGTCGGCGGCGATCACCATGTCGCATGCGAGCGCGAGATCCGTGCCACCTGCAAGACAGTTGCCGTGAACCTGCGCGATGATCGGCTTGTGGATTTCGGCCATCAGATTGACCGTCTCCGCCTGCCGCTCCATCGACCAGCAGTCGTCGTCGAAACTGCGAATCGTGCCGCGATACTCGCCTGGATCGACGGCTTCCGTCGCCCGGTCCGTATACGTCGTCACGAGGTCGTAGCCCGCACAGAAGTCGCGGCCAGCGCCCGAAAGCACGATCACGTTGACCGACTTCAGATCGTCGGCTTCGAGCAATGCCGCCTTCAGTTCCTGCAGCAGCGGATTGTTGATGGCATTGCGCTTGTCCGGGCGATTCAGCGTGATGCGCGCAACGCGCTCCGCGACTTCGAACTGTACGCACTCCGTACTCTTTAGCCATTTGGCCATGATCGGTTCTCTCTGAATGAAGCGATTGCCGGTTCAACTACGCAAACTGCTTGCGCAAAATCACCTTGCTGATCTTGCCTGTCGGCAACCTCGGTAGCTCGTCGACGAACGCAATGGCTTTCGGGCACTTGTAGCTCGCGATCAGATCGCGGCAGAATTCGATCAGCTCGGCTTCGCTGGCTTGTTCGCCCCGGCGCAAAACGACGATCGCCTTGACACATTCGCCCCACTTCTCATGCGGAACCGCGATCACGGCCACGTCGATGACTGCGGGATGCTGCACCAGTGCGTCCTCGACTTCACGGCTGTAAATGTTCTCGCCGCCCGAAATGATCATGTCCTTCTTGCGGTCGACGAGGAAGATATAGCCGTCCTTGTCCTGATAGCCCATGTCGCCGGAGCGATACCAGCCGTCTCGCAGTGCTTCCACCGTCGCGACGCTGTTGTTCCAGTAGCCGCTCAATTGCGTCTGCGAGCGCAGCCATACCTCGCCCGGCTGGCCTTGCGGCAAGTCGTTGCCGTGGTCGTCGACGATGCGTAGTTCGATGCCGGGACACGGCCGCCCAACCGATGCGAGGCGCCGAACCTGTTCCGGCGAGCCGTGCGGCTTGACCTCGTGAGAAGGCAACCAGCATGCGTTGCTCTCGGTCATGCCGTACTGAACCGAAAACACGGGGCCGAGCACCTGAATGCCACGCGAAAGCAGCGGCGCAGGCACGGGTGCCGCCGCAGTAACGATGTTCTCGATGCTCGATACGTCGTAGCTCGACAGTTCCGGCACGTCGAGCACCGCCTGAAGCATGGCGGCCACCATGAACGTGAAGGTGATACGTTCTTCGGCGATCGTTTCGAGCATCTGCTTCGGCTCGAAGCCGCGATGCACGACCGTCGTGCCGCCCATCCAGGCCACAGAATTAACGAAACCAATGCCGCCGACATGGAACGCCGGCGTGGTTTGCAGCACGCGCGTCTTGCCGGAGAATTCCGTGACGAGCGCGCAGCTTTCCGCGGTCACGCACATGGCGTGGTGCGTGCGGACGACGCCCTTGGGACGCCCTGTGGTGCCGCTCGTGTACATCAGGTAGGCGTAGTCTTCCGGGTTCGAACGGATCGGCGGCCCTTCCAGCGGGCCCTCGTCCATCACCGTTTCGAATGAAACAGCCCACTGCGGCGCGTCGCCGATGCAGATGTACTGCTCGATTTCCGGCAATTGCGAACGCAGCCCATCCACGACATCCGCGTACTGCGCCTCGAAGACGAGCGCCTTGGGCGCCGCATCCTTGAGGATATAAAGAATCTCCGCTGGCGCCAGCCGGAAATTGACGGTTGCCAGAATGAAGCCTGCCCACTCGCATGCGCGGTAGCTCTCGTAGTACTCCGCACAATTCATCGCGAGGATCGCAACCCGATCCTGACGCCGCAGCCCGCGCTCATATAGCGCCCCCGAGAAGCGGCGCGCGCGCTCCGCCAGCTGAGCGTGCGTCAAACGGCGCTCAGCGTACACGAGCGCCGTGTGGTCGGCATGCAAGCGAGCGTTTCGCTCAATCATCTCGCCAAGGGTTCTCATTTCAGTCCCGTCGTTGTTTTGTCACTTCGTTCTCTTAGCCTGCGAGCGCCTGCGGATCGGCCAGCACGGTCCCGATGAATGCGGCGAAGCGCGCCGCATCGGCTCCATTGATGACGCGATGGTCGTAGCTCAGCGAAAGGGGCAACATCTTGCGCCAGCTAATACCGCCGTCTTCCGCGGGCGTGGCCGCCAGCCGTGTTTTGGTCACGCCGAGAATCGCCACCTCCGGCGCATTGACGATAGGCGTGAAGCCGGTACCCCCAAAGCCGCCAAGCGAGCTGATCGAAAAGCAGCCGCCCGACATCTCCGCCATCGAAAGGCCCTTTTCGCGCGCCTTCAGGGAAATCGCCGCGAGTTCGGTTGCGAGTTCCTCGACGCTCTTCTTGTCGCAGTCGCGCAGCACCGGCACGAGCAGTCCAAAGCGGGTGTCGACAGCGACTCCAATGTGGAAATACTTCTTGAGGACGATGTTCTTGCCATCGCCGTCGAGCGAGGCATTGAATTGCGGGAACTCCTGCAAGGCGCGCACCACCGCCTTGATGAGAAACACGAGCGGTGTGAGCTTCACTGCCGCATTCGCCTCGTTGCGCGCCTTGCGCCAGGTTTCGAGCGACGTGATATCCGCATCGTCGTGGTGCGTCACATGCGGAATCGTCAGCCAGTTGCGTGACAGGAAAGCCCCTGTGAGCTTCTGGATGCGCGAGACCGGCTTGACCTCCACCTCGCCGAATTCGGCGAAGTCGACCTGCGGCCAGGGCGGCAAATTGGCACCAAATGCGGGCGTTACGGGTTCGCCGGGTCCGGCATTCGCATTGGCCTGCGGCCGGTTAGCAACGGATTCGACACTCATCGCGGATGCCTCTCAAACAACCTTTAAGTACTTGACGGCGTGAAGCCGATCAGCCGATTTCCGCCAGCAGCGTGCCGACGGGATACACTTCGCCAACCTGCGCAACGATGCGCAGCGTGCCCGACGCAGGCGACTCGACTTCCTGAATCGATTTGTCGCTCTCTAGCGCGTAGAGAATCTGGCCTTCGTTCACGGTCGCGCCGTCTTCGGCCAGCCATTCGGCCAGCGTGCCTTCGTTCATCGAAAAACCCAGTTTGGGAAGCAGAACTTGTGTGGTCATGACCTTGCTCTATTGATAATGAAAATCCTTGGGGTGCGCCGCTGTTATTTCAGCGTGGCGCGAACCGCCGCTTCGATTTCGGCCACGCCCGGAACGAAGGCGTCTTCGAGCGGCTTGGAGAACGGCACGGGGCAGAATTGCGCGCCGACGCGCTGCACCGGCGCCTTGAGTTCGCGGAAAAGGGCTTCGTAAATGCGAGATGCGATTTCCGCACCCACGCCGAACGGCTTGACCGCCTCGTGCACGATGACGGCGCGCCCTGTTTTAGCGACCGAAGTCAGTATCGTTTCGGTATCCAAAGGAGAGACAGTGCGCAAATCGATCACTTCACAGGCAATGCCGTCCTTCGCAAGCGCCTCGGCCGCAACCATGACCTCTTGCACGCGGCGGCTGTAGCTGATCAACGTCACGTCGGTGCCTGCGCGCACCACGTTGGCCTTGCCAAGCGGAATCGCCACGCCGCGCTCCGGCGCATTGCCCGGATTCCAGTAGGTCGGCATGTTCTCGATGAAGAGGCACGGGTCGTCGTCGCGGATGCAGGACAGCATCAGGCCGTAGGCATCGGCGGGGTTGGAAGGCACGACGACCTTGATGCCCGCAACGTGCGCGAACCATGCCTCCAGGTAGTCGGCGTGCTGGCCGCCCGTGCCGAATCCCGCGCCCGTCATGGTGCGAATGACAATCGGCACGTTGGTCTGCCCGCCGGACATGAAGCGCAACTTCGCGGCGTGATTGACGATCATGTCCATCGCGACCGTCGTGAAGTTCATCAGCATGATTTCCGCAACGGGACGCATGCCGACCATCGACGCGCCGATCGCCGCGCCAATGATGGCCTGCTCCGAGATCGGCGTCGAACGCACGCGCGACGTGCCGTATTTCGAAGAGAGTCCCTTCGTCACGCCGACAATGCCGCCTTCCTGACCATCGGCAACGTCTTCACCCAGCACGATCACATTGGCGTCGGAGGCCATTGCGTCGTCGAGCGCGTAGTTGACGGCCTGGATGGTGTTGATGTTCGTGGGTGCCTGGCTCATGCGATCACCTCGTCCTTGAAGATGTCGCGCCGAAGCTCCGCAACATCGGGATATTCGCTCGACAACGTGAATTCGACAGCAGCATCGATCTGCGCCTCGTGATCGGATTCCATCGCGGCCAGTTGCTCTTCGGTTGCGTGCTTCGCGTCGATGAGCCACTGCCGGAAGAGCGGCACGGGGTCCCTGGCGACCCAGGCCGCCTTTTCGTGCTTGTCCATATACGCGTCCGGGTCCCCGAACACGTGCCCTTGAAAGCGAAAGGTATTCGCTTCGATGAGCGTCGGCCCGCCGCCGTTGCGCGCGCGATCGACCGCCTCGTGTGCCGCCTTGTGCATCGCGATCGGATCGTTGCCGTTGACCGTTACGCCGGGCATCTGATAAGCGACGGCACGTTGCGCGATATTCGCCACAGAAGTGCCGTAGGCGTATTTGGTGTGCTCGGCGTAGCCGTTGTTCTGACACACGAAGATCACCGGCAACTTCCATACGGACGCCATATTCAGCGACTCGTGGAAGGCGCCGATATTCGAAGCGCCGTCGCCGAAATAAGCCACGGCCACCCGCGGCTCGCCACGAATCTGCGCTGCAAGCGCGAGACCGTTCGCAATGGGCATCGAACTGCCCACGATACCCGTGGTCACCATGACGCCGGATGCGGGATGGGTGACGTGCATCGGGCCGCCCTTGCCCTTACAGGTGCCCGTCACGCGGCCGCCGAGTTCGGCCCACAGTTCCTTGAGCGGCACGCCCTTGGCGATCATGTCGTGAACGCCGCGGTAGATCGTGCAGATGTAGTCGTCGTCCGTGAGGCACACCGACATCGCCGAGGGAATCACTTCCTGGCCGCGCGGCGAGTAATACGGCATGACCAGCCTGCCGGACTTGATGACAGCACGAAAGCGCTCATCGTTCTGCTTGATGAGTACCATGCGCCGGTATATATCGACCAGGACTTCACTGCTGGGCGGCTGATAGGCATTCATTCGTATCTCTCCTGTCTCACCAGATCTTTTGCGCGCCGCTAGCATGCAGCGCCGCGATATAACCGAATACGAACGACGCGCCGATACTGCTGCCGGCGCCCGGATAGCATCGTCCGACCACGGATGCCGTGCAGTTGCCGGTGGCGTACAGGCCGGAAATCTGCGAACCGTCGTCCCTGAGCACGCGAGCGTATTCGTCGGTCACGAGGCCGCCCGCCGTACCTACGTCGCCGGGGTACATGCGCACGGCGTAGAACGGTCCCTCTTCGATCGGCCCGAGGTTCGGGTTCGGCTTGATGGTCGGGTCGCCGTGACAGCGATCGAATGCACGCGAACCACGCCCGTAGTCTTCGTCGACGCCCGTTTCGCAGAAGCCGTTGAAGCGCTTGACCGTCTCGAGCAGACCGGCGCGGTCGATATTGCATTTCGCCGCCAGTTCTTCAAGCGTGTCGGCCTTGATCATGTAGCCGCTGTCGAGCCACTTCTGTGGAATCTGCCCCGGCATGGCGGTGCCCCATGGGTAGTACCTGCGCTGCCGGCTGTCCATGACGACCCACGCGGGCACGGCCTTGCCGGTGTCCTTGTGGCGCTGGTACATGCGCTGGCCGATTTCCATGTAGGCACCCGCTTCGTCGCAGAAGCGTTCGCCATCCTGATCAACCATGATGGAAAACGGCAGCGAGAGATCGAGGTGATGCATGAACGGCAGCGGCGAACCGTCCGGTGCGCGTGCGCCCTCGGGCAACTCTTCGTTGGGGCCGAGTGACGTCACGACCCACCACGCTTCCTCCATGCAGTCCACGGCGCCGCCCAGCGCGATGGCGGCTTGCAGGATTTCGCCGGTATCGCCCGGATTCGCATTCGTCCAATCCGCTGATGAAGGCTGCGGCTGGTATTTGCGGCGCATTTCCGCGTTGTGTGAAAATCCGCCCGTGTTGAGCAGCACGCCTTCGCGAGCCTGGATGCGCATCTCGCGGCCGCTGCGGACCGCAACGATGCCAGTCACACGCCCGTCCTCGACAATGAGTTCACGCACCGGCGTGTCGGTCCAGATCGGCACGTTCGCGCGCAACGCCATCTGCAGCATGCGCCCCTGAATTGCCGCGCCGTTGGCGACCAGCTCTTTGCCCGTGATCTTCTGATACAGCATGCGGCCGCCAAGCTGCATCGCCTTGCGCTTGCCGCCCCACGTCCGCTTCATCAGAAAGAGTTCCGGATACTCGTCCGAGTTGGCCGGCATCGAAGGACCTTTGTAGCGCGACAGGCGCGGCGCCCATTCGCCCAGCTCCTTCACGTCGAACAGCTTCGCCAGCAGCGAACGGCCACGCGGCTCGCCGCCGGGCAGCGTGTCGTAGTAGTCGGACCAGCCATCCGCGTACACGAACTGCATGCCCTGCTGCTCGAGAAACTCGGCCATTTTCGGGCCAGTGCGCAAATATGCCTCGCGTCGCGCCTCCGATGTGCCGGGGCCTTGATACGTCACCGCTGCGTCGAAATACTGGCGCGCGCGTTCATATGAATCGCTCACGCCGTGGCGCTTCATCACGTGATTGTTCGGCAGCCACCACACCCCGCCCGAATAACCGGTCGAGCCGCCGACCTTCGGCAGCTTCTCGATGATGAGCGCGTCCTTGCCCACTGACTTGCATGCGAGCGCCGCGCACATCGAACCGCCACCGCTTCCGACCACCACGAAATCGTAGCTTGCGTCCCAGGTCCCCGACATCACTCCTCCTGCGCGATGAATTCGCGCAGCGCGCGATGGAAGTTCGACACCGACGTTTCCTGCAGCGGATTCGTGCGCGAACCCTTGAACCCGCGCGACTTCATGCCCTGCTGCACGTTGGTCATGTTCTGGAAGTCCTGCCACAGGATCAGGCCGAAGTTCTCCTGCGCGTTCTCCTTCCAGTCGTCCACGCCGTAATAAAACTCACGCTTCAAAGGCGGCTCCGCGCCCGGCGCGAAGCGCTGGAGTGACCAGATGTCGTAGATGCACGAATCGGGGTTGTCACCGTCAGGCCGTGCGCGATAGAACAGCGCGCCGTCGGGGTACGGGAGAAACACGAGATTCGGAAACACGTGCCAGTCCGCACCGGCGCGACCGAGCTGCTCGAACGTGATCTCGGGCCAACCCGCGCCTTCGGCAATAGCCGCCTCGCGCTGGAATTCCATCGCTTTCCCAAGGACTTCGAACTGGTTGCCCGACGGCGACATTTCATGCATCAGGCGCTTCGCGGCTTCATAGTCGCGAGCGGTGTTGATCGCCTTGAGGGTCTCTTCCATGACACGGAAGAAGTTCACGAGCCCCTGGCGCACGTCCTCCGGCATCGGCTTGCCGGTGCGCGGCGACGGCGCACCGATCATGCGCGTGGCCGTCGAGTACCCGAACATGCCGTGGCGGCCGTAGGCGAAGCTGCGCGTCACGTCGTCGCCGGCAACGTCGAGCAATTGCGGATGCGTTGCGGCAACGTGATAGCCTTCGTTGAACGCTTCGAGCGCGACCTTCCAGTTGCACGGCAGGCGAATCGACTTGTACCAGCGGTAGCGCATCTTCTCGAACTCGAAGCAGTTCGTGATCTCCGGCACCGGATCGAGGAATTTTGCGAGCGGCTCGGCGTTCGGATCCATGTTGATGAAAACGAAACCGCCCCACGTGTCCACCAGAACGTCGGTGAGATGCAGATCGCCATCGGCCATTTCCGGGCAGCCTTCCCAGTCTTGCCGGTCTAGCACGCGCGCCACACTGCCGTCCAGATTCCACTGCCAGCCGTGATAGGCGCAGTGGAATTTCGCGGCCTTGCCGCATCCGTTGGTCAGGCGGCGGCCGCGATGCTGGCAGACGTTGAAAAACGCCTTGATCTCTTCAGCCGACTTGCGCACGACGATGATCGACTCGCCCGCCACATCGAAGGTCACGTAGTCGCCGACGTTGGGAATCTCTTCCACGCGGCAGGCAACCTGCCACACGCGCGGCCACAGGCGCTCGTTCTCCCGCTCGAGAAACTGCTTCGACAGGTAACTGTCCTTCGGGACGAAATCGAGTCTGACCGTGTGCTCACCCGAATCGGGACCTCTGTTACCCATGGATATCTCCTTGATGTGGCCGGCGTAGGCGCCGGTTCCGGCTTTTTATGTAGCGGCCGCTCGTCTTGCAGCCTGGTCGGTAGCCAATATGCAACTATCGGTGCAATTTCCGTGAACGGCGTTCAGATGCTAGGCTTACGCCAGGATTGCTGTCAATCCGGGCGAACGTCAATCGAACTCAATCGAGCGCCGCGGTCAGCGCGGGTACCGCTTCGAACAGATCGGCGGTGAGCCCGTAATCGGCCACCTGAAAAATCGGCGCCTCGCTGTCCTTGTTGATCGCGACGATGACTTTCGAGTCCTTCATGCCGGCAAGGTGCTGAATAGCGCCGGAGATGCCCACGGCGATATACAACTTGGGCGCGACGATCTTGCCGGTCTGCCCGACCTGATAGTCGTTCGGCGCGAACCCGGCGTCGACGGCCGCGCGCGACGCGCCGACGGCGGCGCCGAGCTTGTCCGCGAGCGCATCGAGCAGCTTGAAGTTATCGCCGTTCTGCATGCCGCGGCCGCCCGAAACAACGATATTCGCCGCGGAAAGCTCCGGGCGGCTCGACTTCGTGAGTTCCTGACCGACAAAACGGGCCTTATCGAAGGCCGGTGCCGTGGCAACCGCGCGCGCGGGCGCGGTGCCCGAACCGGTGGCCGCCGCATCGAAGGCGGTCGGGCGGATCGTGATGACTTTGATGGCATCGGACGATTGCACCGTTGCGAGTGCATTGCCCGCGTAGATCGGACGCACGAATACATCCGGCGCCCTGATGGCGACGACATCGGAAATCTGCGCGCTGTCGAGCAACGCCGCCACGCGGGGCATGAAGTTCTTGCCCACGGCCGTCGAAGCGGCAATCACATGCGTATAGCCGCTGGCAAGTGAAACAACGAGTGAGGCGAGATTTTCCGGCAGCGCGTGCGCGTACTCGGGTGCGTCCGCCACCAGCACCTCGGCGACACCGGCAATGCTTGCCGCTTGCTCCACCACGGCCGCTGCGCCGTGGCCGGCCACCAGCACATGAATGTCGCCGCCCGCTGCGCCCGCCGCCGTGACGGCGTTGAGCGTGGCGCGCTGCAGGGTTGCGTTGTCGTGTTCCGCGATTACGAGAATAGTCATGATCAGATCACCTTCGCTTCGTTGCGAAGCTTTTCAATCAGCGCTGCAACATCCGGAACCATTACGCCGCCTTTACGCGCCGGCGGCTCACTCACTTCGAGAACCTTCAAACGAGGCGCGACGTCAACGTTCAGCGCTCCGGGGCTCAGCGTCTCCAGCGGCTTCTTCTTCGCCTTCATGATGTTGGGCAGCGTGACGTAGCGCGGGCTATTCAAGCGCAGATCCGTCGTGACCACGGCCGGCAAATCGAGCGCGACGCGTTCGAGTCCACCGTCGATCTCACGCGTGACGAGCAGTTGCTGCCCGTCCACTTCCGTCTTGAACGCGAATGTCGCTTGCGGCCAGCCGAGCAATGCGGCGAGCTTCTGACCGGTTTGACCAGCGTCGTTGTCGATGGCCTGCTTGCCGAGCAACACCAGTTGCGGGTTTTCCCGCGACGCAACGGCGCTCAGCAGTTTGGCGACTGCGAGAGGTTGCAGGTCGGCATCGCTTTCGACGAGCACTGCGCGATCCGCCCCCATGGCGAGCGCCGTGCGCAACACCTCCTGCGATTGCGCAGTTCCCGCCGATACCACGACGACTTCACTCGCAATACCCGCTTCCTTGAGGCGCACCGCCTCCTCTACCGCGATCTCATCGAACGGGTTCATGGCCATCTTCACGTTGGCCAGATCGACACCCGAACCGTCGGCTTTCACCCGCGGTTTCACGTTGTAGTCGATCACGCGCTTCACCGCGACCAGTATCTTCAATTTGACGCTCCGAACGCTTTGTTGAACAATGTTCCATATTCTGAACTCATCTTTTTACGGCTGTCAACGAGAAGAATGAACAAGGCGTCGTTCGGCAACGAATTTGGCGCTCTCGTTCACCACCATGGAGACAACGAATGAAGCTCTATCGATGCGAACGTTTTGAGGGAATCTCAGGCCTGGCGCTACGCGAGGAACCCGATCCACCGCCGCCCGGCGCTCGTGAAGTCCTCGTGCAGGTCAATGCGAGTTCGCTGAACTTCCGCGAGCTGTTGCTGATGAACGGCGCGTTTCGCGACTGGATGGCGCCCAACTTCATTCCCGCCTCGGACGGCGCCGGCGTCGTGCTTGCAGTCGGTTCTGGCGTTCGGCGTTTCAAGCCCGGCGACCGGGTGATGGCGAATTTCGCGGAAGACTGGCACGGCGGCGCGCGCCCGCAACACGCGGATATGCTGGGCCGCGGCGCAATTGTCGAAGGCATGCTGCGCGACAAGGTGGTGTTGAGCGAGGAGGAACTGGTTGGCGTTCCGGATCATCTCTCCGACGAGGAGGCTGCGACGCTGCCTTGCGCCGCGGTCACCGCATGGAACGCGTTGTGCGCGCACGCGCCCCTTCTGCCGGGCCAAACTGTCCTCGTACAAGGGACGGGCGGCGTATCGATTTTCGCGCTGCAGCTTGCGCGTCTGTTCGGCGCTCGCGTGATTGCCACCTCGTCGAGCGATGCGAAGCTCAAGCGCCTCGCGGAATTAGGCGCCGACGCCACCATCAACTACCGCGAAACGCCGCAATGGGACGACGCCGTGCTGCGCTTGACCGATGGACTGGGCGTCGACGTCGTCGTCGAGGTGGGAGGCGCGCAAACGTTCGGCAAGTCCGTTGCCGCCACACGGGACGGCGGCCGGATCAGCGTCGTGGGGCTGCTAACCGGCGCCCCCTCTCCGGGCGAGGGATTCTTCACGCGTGGCCTGTCGATCGCGCCGATCCGCGTCGGTTCCCGTCAGGATTTCGAAGCGATGAATCGCGCGATCGGCCTGCACAAACTGCGGCCGGTCATCGACTCGGTTTATGACTTTGCGGACGTACCGGATGCGCTGCGGCACCTCGAAAGCCAGCGGCATTTCGGCAAGATCGTCATTCGCCACCAGCAGGCAGCCACTGCATGATCGATGGGAGTCAGACTATGAAACTGTTTTCACTGGAAGGACAGATTGCGCTCGTCACCGGCGCGTCACGCGGCCTTGGCTTCGCTATGGCAAGCGCGTTGGCGTCGGCAGGCGCGACCGTCATTCTTTGCGCGCGATCGCGCAAGAGTCTCGAAACTGCCGCGGAATCGATCCGGAAGACGGGCGGCAGCGTCGACGTCGAACCGTTCGATCTCACCGATCAAGACGCGATCAGGAACGGCGTGCGCAACGTTCTTGCGCGTCATGGACGCATCGACGTCCTGCTCAACAATGCCGGCATTTGCGAATGGAGCGATTTTCTTCAGTCGAGCGTCGAAATGTGGCAAAGGACGATGGATACCAACGTCACGGCCGCGTATCTGCTCGCGCAGGAAGTCGCACGTCCCATGATCGAACGTGGGCACGGACGCATCATCAACGTGGGCTCTTACGTTTCGGTGCTCGGCCGGGAGAAGCTCCAGGCGTACGTGGCCAGCAAGCACGCTGTCGCCGGGCTCACGAAATCGCTCGGCGCGGAGTTGGGCCGCCACGGCATTCGTTGCAACGGTATCTGTCCCGGCTATTTCCTCACCGATATGGCCGAGCCCGTTACATCGAATCCGCAAATGAAGGAGGTCGTCCGCTCGCATATCTCAGTTGGACGCTGGGGGAACCCGGAAGAACTCGGCGGCGTAGCCGTGTTTCTCGCCTCCGAGGCCAGCTCCTACATGAATGGCCAGATGCTGATGGTGGACGGCGGCGTCTCGGAGATCCTGAGCTTCTCGATGTCCGTGGTGTAGGCCTGCCCAGCACTGTCCGCCCCGACGTCTCCTGTCTTGCACGCAATTCGGCCCGCCATCTTCGCAGATGGCGGGCCGCTACATTCGTTCTGCGGGCATGTGCCGCGTAACGCGGCACATGCCACACGGTCACGACCGCAGGGTCACCTCGCCATTGCGGGCTTCGACCTGCGACGAACCCGCCGCCGCGGGTTTCGCCACTGCCTTGCGGGAAATCCCTTGCAAGAGGAAATGCGACAGCGCCGGGATCAGGATCAGCGCACCGATCATGTTCCACAGGAACATGAACGTAAGCAGGATGCCCATATCGGCCTGAAACTTGATCGGCGAGAACGCCCACGTCACCACCCCCGCGGCCAGCGTCACACCCACCAGCGCCACCACCTTGCCCGTGAACTGCACCGCGTGGCGGTAGGCCACCTTCAGCGGCTGCCCTGTGCGCTGGTACGCAAGCTGCACGCTCAGCAGGTACAGCGCGTAGTCCACGCCGATCCCCACCCCCAGCGCAATCACCGGCAGCGTCGCCACCTTCACGCCAATACCCAGCTTAACCATGAGCGCCTCGCACAGCACCGACGTAATGCCGAGCGGAACGACCGCCACAACCACCGCGCGCCAGCTGCGGAACGTGATGAAGCACAGCAGGATCACCGCCGCGTACACCATGAACAGCATCGTGCGGTTCGCCTTCGCAACAACCACGTTCGTCACCGCGTCGATACCCGCCGAGCCCGCCGCCATCAGGAACTGGTGGTCCGCATCACTGTGCGCCTTCGCGAACTCCTCGGCCACCTCCATCACCCGCGAGAGCGTTGCCGCCTTGTGGTCCGTCAGATACGCAATGACCGGCGCCGTACCGCACGTCTGGCTGATCAGGTCCGGATGGTCCAGCAGGATCTGCCAGACCGTCTTGTTGATGATCGACGGCACACGATCGATCGTGTACCACTTCGGATAGCCCTCGTAGAAGCCCGAGGTCATCCAGCGCGTCAGGCCACCCACCGAGGTCGTCGTCTGCACGCCCGGAACGCCGCGCAGTGCGGTCTCGAGGCGGTCCGCCTCCAGCACGAGCGGGAAGTTGTTCGCGTCGCAGGTGCCGTGCGACGACTTGCCGACCACCACGAACAGATCGCTCGACAGCCCGAAGTGCGCGTTGATGTACGCGTTGTCGAGGTTGTAGCGCGAGTTCGGGCGCAGCTCCGGTGCGCCGCTATCCAGGTCGCCGATCTGCAGGTGCTGGCTGATCGACCAGCCGACTGCCGTGAGCGCCGCCGCGCACACGATCGCGCCCACCGCCCAGCGGCGCTCGGTGAACCGGTCCAGCAGGTTCCAGAGCGCACCCGCGGACGACGTGCCGCGTTCGTCGTTCTGCTCGCCACGCACGCTGCGACGTGCCGCCGACGGACTCACACCCACATACGAGAGCAGCACCGGCAGGAGCAGCAGATTCGTGAAGACAAGCACGCCCACGCCCACGCTCGCCGTGAAGGCCAGGTCCTTGATCACCGGAATGTCGATCACCATCAGCACGGCGAACCCGACGACGTCCGCGAGCAGCGCCGTGAGTCCGGCCAGGAAGAGCCGCCGGAACGTATAGCGCGCGGCGACGTAGCGGTGTGTGCCGCGCCCGATGTCCTGCGTGATGCCGTTCATCTTCTGCGCGCCATGCGACACGCCGATCGCGAACACGAGGAACGGCACCAGCACCGAATACGGATCAAGCACGTAGCCGAGTGTGCTGATGATGCCCAGCTGCCAGACCACGGCGATGAGCGAGCAGGCCACCACCAGCAGCGTGCTGCGATAGCAGCGGGTGTACAGAAAGATCACGGTGAGCGCAATCGCCGCGGCGATACCAAAGTACATCGCCACCTGCTTCAGACCCGCGATCAGGTCTCCGATCAGCCTGGCGAAGCCCACCACGTGCACGCGCACCTCGCCCCGGCCTTCGGTCTTGATGACCTCGTCGATCTGGCGCGAGAGCTTCGCGTAGTCAAGCGCCTTGCCCGTATCGGCGTAGTGGTCCAGCAGCGGCAGCTGGATCATGCTCGAATGCAGGTCGTTGGATACGAGGCTGCCAACGATATTGGCCCGCGCCACGTTCGTACGCAGCTGTGTAATCGCCTGAGTCGAACTGTCGAAGCCGTCCGGCATGACGGGACCGCCCGCGAAGCCCTTCTCGGTCACCACGTTCCAGCGCACGATCGGCATCCACAGCGATTTCACGCCCGGGCGATCAACGCCTGGAATCAGGAACAGGGCATCGTTGATGCGACGCAGTGCCGCCAGGTACTTCGGATCGTAGATGTCGCCGGAAGGATTCTCGACGACGATACGCAGCGAGTTGCCGAGTCCCTTCAGGTCCGCCTTGTTGGCAAGATAGTTCTTGATGTACGGATGCGAGAGCGGAATCATCTTCTCGAAACTCGCATTGACATCGAGCCGCGTCGCCTGAAACCCGAGCACCGCGGTGATGATCGCGCAGATGATCATCAGCCAGGGACGCCGGTTGAAGATCAGCCGCTCGAGCGCGTTGCCAGAACGCGAATCGAACTGGGCAAGATCCGCCACGACGGGCATCTTGTCGAATTGGGCATTGTTGCCGCCAGCCATGTCTGCTCCCCCTTATTGCGACTTCGCCAATGTGACCCGCGTCAGTCCGGCTGCGCCGGCCAGCACCGCGGTGTCGTCGCGCAGCGCCATGGCGAAGACCCCGCCCGGCTGGCTCGCGCCCAGTGTGTGGAACGTTGCGGCCTGATCGGTGCTCTCGAGCAGCTCGCCGGCCTGCGTGGCCAGCAGCAGACGACCATTCGGGAGTTCGGCTGAGGCGAGGATGCTCGCACCGGTTGGCAGCGTGATCTTGCTCCAGGTGGCGCCGCCATCGGTGGAGCGGTAGGCGTTGCCGAGCAGGCCGTACACGACCATCGCGTTGCCAGCCGCGGCGAGTCCGAAGAGGCTGCCCTTGGACGGCGAGGACACCGCAACGAAGCGCTGCTTGTCGGGATCGAGTTTGAGCAGCAGGCCCTGCTCGCCCACGATATAGAGCGTCCCGTTAATACGCCGCATCGCATGCAGGTTCAGGGCGTCCGGGTTGTCGACGCGGTCAAACCATGGAACCCAGCTCTTGCCGCCGTCTTCGGTATGGAAAATGATGTTGAACGAACCGATGACCCAGCCCGAGCGCTCGTCGTCGAACCAGACGTCGAGGAAAGGACGTCCGCCCTGGTCGGCCACGAAGCGCTGGGCCTCCTCGCGCGAGGCCTTCAAGTCCGGCGAATCGCCCTGCTGCTTCGCGTAATAGTCGGTCATCAGCTTCGCGGCCTGCTCGCCGTCAAGCTGGCGCGTCCAGGTATTCCCGCCATCGACCGTATGGAGCACTTCCCCATCGTGTCCGACCGCCCAGCCCAGCGTCGCGGACTTGAAGGTCACCGCAACAAGATCGGCGCTCACTGGCACGTTCACCTGGCGCCAGTGCGCCGCGTCGTCGTCCGAGACGAGAATGACGCCGCGTGGCCCCACCGCGACCAGTCGCTGGCCGGCCTGGGCAACGGCCATCACGGGTTCGTGTGCAGCGCGTGGGTTGGTGATTGCCGGCGAGTGCATCGGGTCGGCAAACCCCGCATAAACCGCACTGCTCGCGAGGCCTGCTGCCGCCACCAGGGCGAGCCAACGAAACATGGTATTGCGCATTGCGTCTCCTTCACAGTTACTGCCGATCGACTCCGCGAACTGTCCTGGGCTTTATGTAATTTTGGCGTGCAGTGCCGGGTCGGACCGGCACTGCAAGTTTGCTGCGCTTACTGCTTTACCGCGTACTACCGGATACCGCTTGACTGCATGTGCTCTGGCGTAAAGAAGTCATGCGAAAAGCTGCTATTGAAGAAGACGCCTGGCGACTCGGCCGGATGGCTTCCGAAGATATACACACCGCTATTGAAGTCGTAGAACCAGTTGCCCAGCGAATACGGCACTTTGTAATCGTACGCAGGCACCGTAGTCTGGAAGCCCCCACGATAGAGCTTGCCCGACTGGTCGTACGCGTCCATCATTCCGCCGCCGCCGTCCTCGTCGAAGTACATCGTCTTCTTGCTGTAGATGTGGCGCGAGCCCGGCTTGAGCGTCAATTCCACAACCCACACTCGGTGCAGTTCCCAACGCACATCGTCGGGATTCACGAAATGCGGCGTCAGGATCTTGCTCGCAGGCGTCTCGTACTGTTGCTTGTAGTCGTTGTACGGGATGTACATCTCCTTCTTGCCGATCAGCTTCGCGTTCCAGCGATCGATCTTCCCGTAGAACAACTGAATGTCGTCCATCGTGATCGCGCCCGAGTAGCCGGGGTTCGGAGTGTCATAGGCCAGGTCCGGCGCTACTCGTACGCGACGCTGACCGGGGTTGTACTCCCACGATTGCTGGTCGTGATCCGCAGTGTCCGTGAAGAACCAGTAAAGCGTGGTATCACCAATCATTCGCGCCGGCGCTACGAAATCATTGTTGATGTACTGCCAGACGGCAGTGCCACCCTTCTTCTTGAATGCATCTTCCTGTTTGAGGTCGAAATACGGGTAGTAAATCGAACTCTTGAATTGAGCCGCGAGGATCGGCGTGCCGCTGGTGTCGACGAGCCACGTCTTTACATTGTTGCGCTGCGCCGTACCGACGTAGCGCAGTTCCCAGTCCCACATCGCTTCCTGCCCATTCCTGGGCACAGGAAACGGCTTTCCGCCGAATGCGTCTGCCACGAACAGACCGTTCTTTTCGAGCTTCGCACTCTGCGCATTCTTTTCCGAATTCGCCAGATACCAGTCCGGGTACGAGACGGAACGGTGCGTCGGGTAAACATCCATGCGGTACGTCGGGTAGCGCTTGAACAGCTCGACCGAACTGGCACTCAATTTGTCGGCGTATTGCTGGTAGTTTTGCGCCGTTATCTGCATCGTCGACTTCTCACCAGCAAACGGATCCGCCCACTTTCCCGAGTCGGGCTTAAAACCCGCCGGCGCCTGCGTAATTCCGCCCGTGTACGCAGGAATCGCCCCGTCCTTGCTGCCGGCAATTTGCGCGCCGAATGGCGTCATCCCGTTCTCAAGCGCGCCAGCCATCGGCGCCATGCAAACAGCCGCTGCAAATGCTAGCGCCTTCATCAACATCCGGGGGTTCTTCAAAGCCTTCACCATCCCTTTCCTGAATAACTCAGAACCAAAAGCAACAACGCTACTTTCGATACCCAACACCCATGTAGAACTTCGTTGCCGAAGCGTCCTGCCCGGCGGGGCCGGGCAGGACGCTACTAATTACCTCACCCCTACATCGGCAGGCAATTAGCGCACACCCGCAGACTGCATGCGTTCCGGTGTGTAGTAGTCGGACGGGAAGCTCACGTTAAAGAGAATCCCCGGCGTCTCAGCAGGGTGACTGCCGAAGATGTAAATGCCGCTATTGAAGTCGTAAAACCAGTTGCCGAGTGAATACGGAACCTTGTAGTCGTAGGCGGGCACCGTCGTCTCGAATCCACCGCGATAGAGCTTGCCCGACTGGTCGTAAGCGTCCATCATCCCGCCACCGCCATCTTCATCCAGGTAGAGCATCTTGCGGCCGTAGACGTGGCGCGCACCCGACTTGAGCTTCAGGTCAACGACCCACACACGGTGAAGCTCCCAGCGTACGTGATCCGGATTGACGAAATGCGGTGTGAGGATCTTGCTCGCTGGCGTTTCATACTGCTGCTTGTAGTCGTTGTACGGGATGTACATCTCCTTCTTGCCCACGAGCCTGGCGTCCCAGCGATCGATCCGTCCATAGAACAACTGGATGTCATCCATCGTGATTGCCCCCGAATAGCCGGGGTTCGGCGTATCGTAGGCGAGATCCGGCGCCACCCGCACACGACGCTGCCCCGGGTTGTATTCCCAGGACTGCTGATCATGATCCGCCGTGTCCATGAAGTACCAGAAGAGGGTCGTATCGCCAATCAAGCGCGCCGGTGCCGCGTAGTCGTTGTACACGTAATACCAGTTTGCGAGGCCCGCTTTTTTCCGGAATTCATCCTCCTTCTTGATATCGAAGTACGGGTAATAGAGGGAACTCTTGAATTGCGCCGCAAGGATCGGCGTACCACTCGAGTCCACCAACCACGTTTTCACGTTATTGCGTTGGATCGTACCGACGTAACGCAACTCCCAGTCCCACAACGCTTCCTGCCCATTCTTCGGCAGCGGAAACGGTTTTCCGCCAAATGCTCCGGATAGGTAAAGGCCGTTCTTTTCAAGCTTCGCGGTTTGAGCGTTCTTGGTGGAGTTCTCCAAATACCAGTCGGGATACGAAACGCTGCGGTGAGTCGGATAGACATCCATCCTGTAAGTCGGATAGCGTTTGAATAATTCGACTGCCGACGCACTTAATTTGTCCGCGTATTGCTCGTAGTTTTGTGCCGTGATCTGGAGAATGGGTTTTTCACCGGGAAACGGATCCGCCCATTTTCCTGAGTCCGGTTTGAATCCGGCCGGAGCCTGCGTGATGCCCCCAGTATAGGCAGGAATTGTCCCGTCCTTGTTTCCTGCGATCTCGGCGCCAAACGGCGTCAATCCGCTATCGGCGGCTAGCGTGTATGGCGAAGCCCAGATTGCCGCAAGAACCGCAAGCGTTTTAAGAAGCTTTGGGAATCTTTTCACAGCTGTCTCCATCTTTATCAAAACGTTGTCTGATACGTGATACCGAGCCAGGACTTGTCGCTGTAGGGCGCGCCGAGAGCCGTCGCGGCGCCCGCCGTCGAGTACCCCTTCTTGTTCATGTAATAGGTGTAGGTGATGTCCACCTCGTGCTTGTTGTAGATCGTGAAGTCGAGCCCGACCACGAACGTATTCTGGCCTTGCGCCTCGGCGGCCGGCGAGATAACGGACGAGTAGCCCTTCAGGTTCAGATTGACGAACAGCGGCATCGTCAGGTCGACCCCAGGGAATACCTGATACCACTGCGGGCTCGCACCGATGCCGAGACCGGCCCAGAAGCGCGTCGAGCAGTTATTGAATGCAGAATTGCCCGATGCCGAACACTGGCCCGTGGTGTCATAGCTGGAATTAGCAAAATTTCCCGCATTCGACTGCACGCTCAACAACTGATTGAACGAGAATTCCGCCTGCAGGAACATGTTGTCCCACAACGGCGACTTGCCGAACGACTGCGTAACGTTCAAAAGACCATGCAGCGTACGGCCGGTCGGCGCGTCGTTGACCGTCGTCGTGTTGACTGCATTGAGCGGCATGTTCCAGCGGTATGAGACTTCGCCAGCCACGGCGGCATTGCCGATAGCACTATTGAAGCCCAGACCGATCAGGTTGACGTCGTTGCCGTATTTCGCCGTGACGCCCGGCAGATTGGTGCCCGGGAAGAGTTGCGGCCCAGCGCCCGGCACGAGCACGGCCGCCCAGGGCATCTTCATGGCGAAGTGGCGATACGTCAATTCGTAGGTCGTCGCGATCGAATCGACACGCCACTTGCCGTCAAGACCGATATCACCGATCTGACCTTTGGTCGGCGGTACACGCGGAATCGCGAACGTGCCCAGTCCAGGAATCGTCGTGTAGCTGGCCACCGGCGGCCCATAGAGAATCGGATCCGCACCGCCGAAATACGTGCCGCCTTCTGGCAGGCGATCGTGGTTCCACTCGAAGGTATATTGCGCCCCGAGCGTGATCGTATCCGTAATGTTCGTCGTCACGTCAGCCTGAGCCGTCGGCAACACGATTTCCTTGAGCGAGGCGCTCGGGCTCTGCGTCAGCTTCATCAGGTCCAGCGGCGCCTGGCCGATCGCCACCGAGTTGGCGCCACCCAACGTAGCAAACGCCGACTGGCCCCAGGTCACTGCTGTGCGGCCGAGCTTGACGTTGACGGAGTGACCGCCAAGGTCGAACGTGTTGAACACGAACGCATCACGCAGCTCCGCGCTTGGCCCCTGGTAGTACTTCTTGATGTAGCTTGTGTACTCGTTGTTGGGATAGTTCGGCAGAAATGCCGGATTGCTCGTATTGTGATTCTTGAACGTCGGGTCGTACCACGCGTCCATACTGATGCGGAAGCCCGACGTCTCCTTGTACTTGAAATCGAACTCGCTGTAGAGGTTCAGCATCGCCTGGATCGTGCTGAACCTCGGCGTCGACAGATCGCCTTCGTCGTAGGTCGGACTGTTCGTGTAGAAGTGATCCGGGTTCTGAAGCCGAATGTCGTAATCCGCACGCACCGTGTTATCCCATTCCATGTCGATGTCCGGGTTCGGCACATCAAAGTGAAATGCATTGGCGTTCGCGCTCCACAACCCGCAAGCCGCCGCGATACAGGTTGCGTGCACGCCAAGGCTGATCGCACTTGGCTTCAGGCTCTTCTTTTTCATGCGTCTCCTCTTTTCTTTGTCGAACTGCCGCAGAAAAGGCCAAGGCCGTTGGACTGCCGCAGACTTTTAGCAATGAAGCGAAACCGGCCTCTACCTCGTCAGCATCGCGTCTCGGGGTCCCCCCCAGCGCATCACCAGAATACGAATGCTGTTCGCAAAGATAAACGCTCGAAACCTGACTGTCAACGCTCGCTCACCCCTATGCGGTACATTTTCTCGAACGCCGTTCACAAACCTGGGTAAACGAGAGTTCGATTTTTGTCATCGGCTTAACTCAGTACATGCATGCCTTGGCCAATGTGGCGCCGACTGCATACGGCGCGCGTTGTGCTAACGAGTGTTGGCGGCGCTTGCATTTGCGGGGCATCCGCCTCGCCTGCGCGGGTTGGCGACGCAAACCATGGGAGCTTTCGCGCAACAAGCCGGCGGCGGTTCATGAATCGACATGCAGGCCGGGCGCGGCCAAGTATCGCCGCCCCCAAGCGGCGCGGTACCGGTCACGGACGACGCGGCGTTTAGTCTTTCGATTCAATGGTGAACGGAGGAAGAATTGCACGAGCGACCGAAGCGCTTACGGGACCAGACCACCTTCCTTGGCAGTCCTTCCATATATGCCGGCTGTCGACCGCGACTTTCGCAATCCGCTATCCAGTTCCTGCGCTAGCGTGCATTGCTGGTTTTCGGGGAGCAGGAGGGAACACGCGCCAGGCCCCATCGTCATGCCGAAAGAAGAATATCGAAAGGTCCCCCTGCGAGGCGGATGACCGTGCGAGCACACACCTCGTCTGGCTCGAATTCGCGAAGGTACATCGGGTCACGTGCACCGGGGTGTTCGCAGTGGGTGCGAGCCATTTCTCGATGAGCGCACGCAAAGAACTTTCTCCAAGCTTCATGCCCTGCTCCTTCAACCGCTCTTGCGCGCCTCTGACGATCACACTCACGGGTGCAAATGGAGGCACTAACCAGTCAGCCCAGACACCCGTGTTCCTCGTGCTCCGGTTGCCGTCGCAGAAGGTTCCGTGTGATGCAGACGTAAATGTGTCTACTGACTAAATATTAGTAGTCAGTAGACCCATTATCAAGATTCAACGGTACCAGGGGAAATGCCGGTATGGACAAGTCCACCCTATTTTCTAGTAGCATGCGTGATGCTACAGGGCGAGAGCCGCATGTGATCTGGAGTCAATTAGTCGTCGGACTACTGTTTATTCGTCGCCTGACTAGCAGTATCATCAGATCAAACTCGCCGCCGTCCGATCCGAATCGGAAGACGTAAATATCGAGGGCGGGAACAGTTTCCAGTCTTATTCGTCTCGCCATTACGACGCGCGCGAGAAGGACAGGAAACGCCAAGGAGAGCACAACAGATGAAAGACCTGACCATCTCATCGGCAGACCTCGACAAGCCGGCAGCAGACGCGCCTCGGCGGCGAGGGAACAGATCTACACGTGTGCCAGCCATCATTGAAGTGGCGATCGAAGTCTTCGCATCGGAAGGCAACGCTGGATTCACGCAACGCCGCATCGCCAGCGACGCAGGCATCCGGCTGAGGACCCTGCAGCACTATTTCAGCACCCGCGAAGAACTATTGCGGGCCACGATCGAGGCATTCACGAATCGCTATTTCGAACACTATCAGGCGATCACGCAGGACAAACACCGGCCACCGGAGGCCCGGCTGGACATGATCGTCGAAGAGGCATTCTCTGTGCTGACGGCACCCGGCGGCAATCGCGTTAGCGCCTTTGTGCTGGAAACCTGGAGCCTGGCTGAACACGAACCGTATCTCCATGCCCTGATGGCCAAATCCACTGCGGATTTTCAGGTTCTTCTGGCGGAACTGATCGCGGAAATCAACCCAACCCTGGCGTCGGCGGAATGTACGCTGCGCGGCGCCCTGCTTCTTTCCCATCTGCAAGGTCTGGTCGTCTTTCTACGCCGGTCGGGAACGAACACACCCGAGCGGGATTCATTCCGTCACGCCATGAAGGTCGTCTGGCGTGCGCTGAGCAAAGCGTCTCCATGAACCTGAAGTTCAGGCGCGCGCAGCGCGCGTAGCGGTCTGCGCGCACCGGATTCTACAGATATGCGCTCAGCCGGCCACCTTCCACACAAGAGGCAGGTGGTACAGCGTGCCGTTCACACCGCCGTGAACCCCGGCCTTCTCGCCCGGTTTGATCTGGAAATCCGGAATACGCTTGAGCCATTCCTGAAGGAAGACCTTCAACTCCACGCGCGCAAGGAACGAGCCGGGACAACGATGCGCACCATTGCCGAATGTCGAATGAATCGGCGTGGGCCGCGCGAAATCGACAGTCAGCGGATCGTCGAACTTTCTGTCGTCGAGGCCATGCAGCGTGGTCGGCATGATGATCATGTCGCCCGCTTTGAGTTGCACGCCCTTGTACTCGAAATCGTGGGTAATCCGCCGCCCCTGGTTGACCACTGGGAAACGCCGTAATAGCTCGTCAACGGCCTTTTGGGTCAGCTCGGGATTGTCGATGAGCTGCTTGCGATGAGCGGGGCTGCCAGCCAGAAAACTGGCGATGAATCCCATTGCGGACGCAACGGTATCGAGCCCGCCGATCAGCACGAGTCCGCACAGACCGCGAACCTCCTCGTCGGTCAAGGCTCGCCCGTCGATTTTCGAGTTCACGATCTTGCTGATGAGATCGTCGCCCGGATTCGCGCGCCGTTCGGCGATCTTCACGCCCAGGTACTGGAAGATCGCGCCGAGCGCGCCCAGCTTCTCCCTGGCGTCCACCGGGCGCACCATCTTGTCGGCGAGGCTCAGGAGGTACTCGCGATCCTCGGCGGGCAGCGCCACCATGTTCATGAAAATGCCGATCGGCAGATGCTGCGCGAACCCGGAGACGAATTCCACTTCTCCCTTCGGGTAAAAGTCTTCGATCAACTCGATCGCCATTTCGCGCGCTTTTTCTTCGAGCTTGCTGATCGCCTGCGGCATGAACGCGGGCGCGATCAACGCGCGATACGCCGTATGCTGCGGAGGATCGAAGAAGATCGGCGGCAACGGCTGATGCTCGACCAGCGGCACGGTGAGCTGCTTCGACGAGAAGTTCTCGTAGTCCTTGAGGATGTGATAGATATCGTCGCCGCGCGTTGCGATCCAATGGCCGCCGTTGCGAGGCGTCCAGAAAATGTCGGGAATGCCTTCGGCGTGCAGCTTCTTGAGCGAGAGATGGTAGTCGTCTTCTGCCCCGGGCGGGTGATAGATATCGATATCGAATACCCGTTCCGGCGAAACGTGCGCAGGTACCGGCGCCAGTTCCGGAGTTGCGCCATGGCCAGCTGCTGACATAAGGTTGTCTCCTTTCTTCGAATTGGCCGCTATGCACGGCCGAATGAATCTTTCTTGTTACTGTGCGAGCCGCGGTTACAGGAACGCTCCGTATAGCTCGATATGGTGCTCGGTGTTTCCCCACGTCATGTCGATGCAGGTTAGGCGCTTCACATACCAACCCACCGCCAGCTCGTCCGTCATGCCCATCCCACCGTGAAGCTGCACTGCCTGCTGCGCGACGAAGCGCGCGCTGTGCCCGATGAGCGCTTTCGCGGCGGTCACAGCGCGATGAGCGGCAACGTCATCGTCTTCGCCGAGCTTGGCGGCCGCAAAATAGACGATCGATTTCGCCTGTTCCACCGCGGTCAAGATATCGGCAGCGCGATGCTGCAGCGCCTGGAACTTGCCGATCGGCGAACCAAACTGCTTGCGCGTGCGCAGATACTCGAAAGTCAGTTCACTCAGCCGCGACATCGCGCCCACGGCTTCGGCGCACAGCGCGAATATGCCTTGATCGACGGTCCATTCGAGCAACGGGTAACCCTGATCGATCGCGCCGATCACCGCCTTTTGGTCGACTCGCACGCCGTTCAGCACCACTTCCGCGACACGCTGGCCATCCAGTGAGGGAAACCCCTTGACGCTCACACCCTGCGCGTGCGCGTCGACAGCGAAGAGCGTGATACCGTGCTTGTCCGCCTGCTCGCCTGCCGTACGCGCCGAAACGAGCAGAATGTCCGCGCAGGCGCCATGCAGCACGACGCCCTTGCGGCCGTTGAGGATGTACCCGTCACGCGTTGCTTCGGCTCTCGTCGCTACGTTCCACAAATCGAAGTGCGCGCCAGGTTCCAGCGTCGCGAGCGCGGTCTTCAGGCTGCCGTCTGCGATACCGGCCAGCAGCTCCGCCTTGCGCGCCTCGTGTCCCGCGCGCCCGATGAGCTTCGCGCCGATCACAGCCGACGAAACGAACGGCTCCAGCACGAGTCCCCGGCCGAAGGCTTCCATCACGAGCATGGTCTCGACCGGGCCCGTGCCAAGCCCGCCGTGGTCCTGCGGCACGTTCAGCGCGAGCACGCCCATTTCGGCGAGCGTGGACCAATGCGCATCCGACCAGCCCTGCGGCGTGGCGGCGAGACGACGCCTCGCCTCGAAGTCGTATTCCTTTTCGACGAAGCGACCGACCACATCGGCCAGCATCTGTTCCTCTTCAACCAGCGTGAAGTCCATGGCGTGTCCTCAGATGCCGAGCGCCTGCTTGGCGATGATGTTTTTCTGCACTTCGGTCGAACCGCCGTAGATCGAAATCTTGCGCCAGTCCAGGTAGTGCGCGGCCAGCGCGTTGAGCAATTCGCCGTTCGCGGTTTCGCCGCGCCAGTCCGCATCCAGCGCTTCGCTTACGAAAGGCACTGCATAGGGACCTGCGCATTCCATGATCAATTCGGTGAGTTCCTGCTGAATCTCCGAACCCCGGATCTTTAGCACCGAAGCTTCCGGTCCGATGGGACGCCCTGCGGTTTCGGCGGAGACCACGCGCAGAAGCGACCATTCGTGAGCGATCAAATCGATTTCCACCTTGGCGATGCGATCGCGAAAGCGCACGTCCTCGATGAGCGGTTTGCCGTGCTTGCGCACGGTGCTCGCAATCTCCTTGAGACGCCGCATGAAACGCTTGCAGTTACCAAGTCCGGCAATATTGGTGCGCTCGTGTCCGAGCAGATACTTCGCGATCGACCAGCCGCGATGCTCCTCTCCGACGAGATTGCTCACTGGCACTTCCACGTTGTCGAAGAACACTTCGTTCACGTCGTGACCGCCGTCCAGCGTGCGGATCGGCCTGACCGTGATACCTGGCGTCGACATATCGATCAGCAGGAACGAGATGCCTTCCTGCGGCCGGCCGCTCCCGTCCGTGCGAACGAGACAGAAAATCCAGTTCGCCCATTGCGCGAACGAGGTCCAGATCTTCTGGCCGTTGACGACATAGAACGACTGACCGTCACGCTCGATGCGCTCCGCACGCGTCTTGAGCGAGGCCAGATCGGAACCCGCACCCGGTTCGGAATAACCCTGACACCACCAGTCTTCCATTGATACGATGCGCGGCAGGAACCGTTCGCGCTGCGCGTCGGTGCCGAATTTTTGAATCACGGGTCCGACCATGGAAAGGCCGAACGGCATCTGGCGCGGCGCGCCGGCGGTGAAGCATTCCTCGTCGAAAATGTTGCGCTGTGCGGCATTCCATGCGGCACCGCCGAATTGCGCCGGCCATGCGGGCGCGCCCCAACCCTTCCCGGCAAGAATGCGTTGCCAGCTCACGTAGTCTTCGCGCGGCACATGGCGGAAGTTCAGCACGCGCTCGCGAATATCGTCAGGCAAATGTGTCGCCACGAATTCACGCACTGTGGCGCGAAATTCCTTCTCGGCGGGACTCTCTCTCAGGTCCATCGTCAGGCTCCAGTCGCTGCCAGGCAAGTCGCATTGGCGCTGCCAGGCGCGGTTTCAGGCAATTTCCACGATGCCGTTGTTCAGCACCACCACATCGCGCGCATCAACACGCGCGCGCAAATGCAGGCGGGTGTCGCTATCCCGCCAGAACTGGAAACGCACTTCTTCGCCCGGGTAAACCGGCGAAGTCAGGCGCAGGGCGAGCCGCTTCAGACGGGTGGCATCGTTGCCAGCGAAGGTGCGAATCGCGGCGTAGCCCGCCATGCCATAGGTCGCGAGGCCATGCAGAATGGGCCGGCTGAAACCCGCCTTCGAAGCCACTTCAGGATCCGCGTGCAGCGGGTTGGCATCGCCCGAAAGGCGGTAGATCAACGCGGCATGGGCACCGGTGGAGAAGACGTATTCCGCATCCGGCGCGCGCTCCGGCACCGGCGGAAGCGCTTCAGGCGGCACGTCGCTGACCCCCGACTCTGCGCTGAATCCGCCGTCGCCACGAAGAAACGACACCTGGCGGACTTCGGCGAGTTGTTCGCCGCTCGAAACGTCGATGATGTCACGCATGAGCTCGACGATCGCGCCCTTTCCCGCGCCTTTATCGGAGATGCGGCTCACGCGCGTCTTGCTGACGATGGTCGCGGCAACCGGCATCGGCCGGACGAAACGAACGTCCTGCTCACCGTGCACGAGCTTCAGGTAGTCGATGCCCGTACGCGGATTGCGCATCCACGATTTCGGCCACGCGAACGCGGCCGCGCATGTCGGCATTGCCTGAAGGTCCTTTTCGTAGACGTAGCGCAGCTGGTCGGCGTCCAACGGGTCTCCGCCGAGGCCAAGGCCCAGTGAATACAGCATGACGTCGCGCTCGCTGTACGTCTGCGTGACGTCTTCGATAGGCCAGTTCTTGACGACTTCGTAGTTCAGCATGAGGGGTCCTGTAGGTGCTCAGTAGTCCGTGAAGTTAGGCTTGCGCTTCTCGAGAAAGCTCGCCATGCCTTCCTTGTAGTCATCGCACTGGTTGGCGATCGGCATGTCCAGACCAGCGGACATGACCGCCTCGTGGGGCGTCTGGAATGGCACGTCCCAGACCTGCTCCTTCATGATGCGCATCGAGCGCGGCGAGCAGAACTCCGCCATTTCGCGCGCATAGGCGTAAGTCTCCTCGACCAGTTTCTCCGCCGGGATCGCACGGTTCACGAGTCCCATGCGCTCGGCTTCGCGGCCCTTGATCTTGCGACCCGACAGCAGCAGGTCGAGCGCATGCGCCTGACCCACGTGGCGCGCGAGTATCCATGCCATGCCGTATTCGGCGGTCAGACCGCGGCGCGCGAATGCCGTGGTAATGGTGGCGTCTTCCGACGCGAACCGGATGTCGCAAAAGAGCGCGTGAATCAGGCCAATGCCGACGGTCGCGCCATTGAGCATGGCGATCACCGGCTTCGGAATGGCCGGGTAATACGAACAACGCGTCTGCCAGTCCGCGCGCTTACGCATGTCGAATGGGCGCGGCAGCTTGGTCATGAGCGCAGCCGGGTCACCGCCGAAGCTGTGAATATCGCCGCCCGCGCAAAACGCCTTCCCCGCGCCGGTGAATACGATGACACGCACGCCGCGGTCCGCACCCGCCGCCTGCATTGCCTCGTACACTTCCGTCGCCACCTGGTCGTTCCAGGTGTTCATGTGTTCAGGACGGTTGAGCGTGATCGTCGCGATACGGTCGTTGACGTCGTACAGAATGGTCTCGAAGTGCATGAGATCCCCCTCGATGCTCAGAATGAACGCGGCAGGTCGAGCACATGCTCGGCGACGTAGGACAAAATCAGGTTCGTCGAAATCGGCGCCACCTGATAAAGCCGCGTTTCGCGGAACTTGCGTTCGACATCGTATTCGCAGGCGAAACCGAAGCCGCCATGCGTCTGCAAGCAGGCATTCGCCGCTTTCCACGAAGCCGTGGCCGCCAGATGCTTCGCCATGTTCGCTTCTGCGCCGCATGCCTGATGGTTGTCGAACAGATCGCAGGCTTTGTAGCGCATGAGATCCGCCGCGCGCACGTCGATATACGCCTCGGCGATCGGAAACTGGATGCCCTGATTCATGCCGATTGGCCGGTCAAAGACGATACGCTCGCTAGCGTATTTCGATGCGCGCTCAACGAACCAGTAGCCGTCGCCGATGCACTCTGCCGCGATCAGCGCACGCTCGGCATTGAGCCCGTCGAGGATGTACTTGAAGCCCTTGCCTTCATCGCCAATCAGGTTCTCTTCAGGAATTTCCAGATTATCGAAGAACAGTTCATTCGTCTCGTGATTGACCATGTTGGGAATCGGCCGCACGGTCAGACCGTTTCCGATAGCCTGGTGCAGATCCACAAGGAAGCACGACAGCCCATCCGACTTCTTCTTCACATCCGACAAGGGCGTGGTACGCGCGAGCAGGATCATCATGTCCGAATGCTGCACGCGTGAAATCCATACCTTCTGGCCGTTGACCACATAGCGGCCGTCTTTCTTTACGGCGGTGGTCTTCAGCTTCGTGGTGTCCGTTCCGGTGGTCGGCTCGGTCACGCCCATCGATTGCAGGCGCAGTTCGCCGCTCGCGATCTTCGGCAGATATTTGCGCTTTTGCGCTTCCGAGCCGTTGCGCAGCAGCGTGTTCATGTTGTACATCTGGCCGTGGCAGAACCCGGAGTTGCCGCCGTTTCGGTTGATCTCCTCCATGATCACGGACGCCTCGGTTAGCCCGAGGCCGGAACCACCGTATTCCTGGGGAATCAGCGCCGCCATCCAGCCGGCCTTCGTCAACGCGTCGACAAACGCCTCCGGGTAGACGCGCTCGTGATCGATGCGGCGCCAGTACTCATCGGGATATTCCTTCGAGAGGTCACGCAGGGCGTCGCGCAGTTCCTGATATTGATCGGGAGGGGTAATTCGGCTCATGAATGGTTTCCGTATACTTGGCTGGATACGCGGCTCACGCTGCTGCATCGATCAGCCCGCCGGCATTGGCGAGCTGGGTCAGATGATGTTCGGTCGAGCCGAACTGGATATCGATCACGCTCAGGCGTCGCAGGTAGTGGCCGATCTTGCACTCCTCGGTCATCCCGATGCCGCCGTGCAGCTGCACGCCTTGCTGGCCGACGAAGCGGCCCGAGCGTCCGATCTGCACTTTCGCGGCGGACATGCTGCGATCGCGCTCCCCAACATCCGGCTCCTCGCTCATCATGGTCGCGAAGAGCGCCATGCTGCGCGCCTGCTCCACCATGACCAGCATGTCGACCGCCCGATGCTGGAGCGCCTGAAACGACCCGATAGGCACGCCGAACTGCTTGCGGACCTTGAGATACTCCACAGTCTCTTCGTGCGCGGCGGCCATCGCGCCGACGGCCTCCGCGCTCACCGCGGCGATTGCGTTCGCAACGACCGTTTCGATGAGCGGGAACGCAGCACCCGCGACTCCCAGCACGTCGCTATCCGAAACGCGCACGCCGGAAAACTCGATGTCTGCCGCGCTCAGCCGGTCCTGTGTCGGATACACGCGGCGTGTCACGCCCGCCGCATCGCTCCTCACCACGAACAGGCCGATGCCGTCACGCTCGCGCCTGCCGCCCGACACCCGCGCCGACACCACGAGGAGATCGGCGCTGCCGCCGTGCAGCACCACGCGCTTGGCGCCGTCGATCACCCATCCGTCGCCTTCACGCCGCGCGGTGGCCGCAACGTCCGCCAGGTCGTACCGCGACTGCGCTTCGCTGTGCGCAAAGGCCATCAGCAGTTCGCCCTGCGCAATCTGTGGCAGAATCTCCGCGCGTTGCGCCGTGTTGCCGCCAAGGCGCACGAAGCCGCCCCCCAGTACGACCGTTGCGAGGTACGGTTCGACCGCGAGGCCGCGGCCCAACGCCTCCATGACGATCATCGTTTCGACGGGACCGCAGTTGCTGCCGCCGTATTCCTCGTCGAATGAAAGACCCAGTAGCCCCATCTCCGCATAGCGCGCCCATTGCGCGCGGCTGAAGCCGTCCGGCTCCGCGAGATACTTCGCACGCTGCTCGAAACCGTACTCGTCCTTGACGAGCCGCTCGACGCTGTTCTTGAGCATGCGTTGCTCATCGGTGAAATCAAAGTCCATAGCCCACGCCTCTCCGCTGTTCGACCGTCGCTCAAAGTCCCAATACCGACTTGGCGAGAATGTTCTTCTGAATCTCGTTGGAACCGCCCACAATCGAAACGTGACGCGCAAAGTAGTGGTTCGGCGCGATCGTAAGCGCCCATTCGGGCTCGCGAACCGCGTCGCCAAGACCGCGAAGGAAGTCGACATCGAGCGGCAACGCATCCGGACCCGCCACTTCCAGCAGCAGTTCGGCGGAAAGTTGCTGGAGTTCCGAACCCTTGATCTTCAGGATCGAGGTCTTCGGGTCCGGCACATGGCTCTCTTGCGCGCTGCTTTCGGCGATCACGCGCATCTGCGTCATTTCCAGCGCCTTCAACTCCACTTCCACGGCCGCTACCCGCTCCCGAAAGCGCGGGTCGTCCCACAGCACGCCGTCACCGCACGGCACGCGCTTCGCCAGGTCCTTTGCGTGCCGCACGCGCATCTTCGAAACGCCCACGCGCGCGATGCCGCTGCGCTCGTTGCCGAGCAGATACTTGGCGTAGTCCCAGCCCTTGTTTTCCTCGCCAATGCGATTCGCGACTGGGACGCGCACGTTGTCGAAGAACACCTCGTTGGTTTCGTGGTGCCCGTCTATCGTGATGATCGGGCGCACCGTCAGGCCCGGCGTCTTCATGTCGATCAGCAGGTAAGTAATGCCCTGTTGCTTCTTCCCGCTCGAATCCGTGCGCACGAGACAGAACATCCAGTCGGCGTGATGCGCCGTCGAGGTCCAAAGCTTCTGCCCGTTGATGACATAGTGGTCGTCATCGCGAACCGCATGGGTTCGCAGCGCGGCCAGATCCGAACCCGCGCCCGGCTCGGAAAAGCCTTGGCAGAACCAGTATTCGAGGCTCGCGATGCGCGGCAGGAAGTGACGCTTCTGCTCTTCGCTGCCGAACGCGATCAACACCGGGCCGATCATGTTCACGTTGAACGACAGCGTCTCGGGCGCCGGAGCCATGTGCAGCTCTTCCTTGAAGATGTATTGCTGCACGGCGCTCCAGCCCGTCCCGCCCCACGCCTTGTCCCACGCCGGCGTCGCCCAGCCGCGCTCGTAGAGAATGCGCTGCCAGCGGCGCAGGTCGGCCGCCGAATAACGCTGTCCCAGGCTAGCCTTACGTCGAATGTCGGCGGGCAGCGCTTCCTTGAAGAAGGCTCTCACCTCATTGCGGAACGCCAGCTCCTCGTCGGTATATCGCAGATCCATGAGTGTCTCGTTTCGTTTTTTTGGGTCGCCTGCCGTGTGCCGCTCAGGCCAGCGTTCCCGCTTCTTTCAGCTCGCCAATGCGGCCCGGTTCGAGCCATGCGGCGAGCGCTGCATCGACCGTTGCCGCGTCGGGTGCTTCGGGGGCCGTCGGTTTCGCGGGCACCGTGGCGGAAAAGCGCGGCGCCGGAGCGGGCTGCACGATGCCGTCGACTTCGATGAACGTGCCGCGCGCCTTCAGATGCGCATGTTCGGGCGCCTCGGTCCACGACAGCACCGGTGCGAAGCATGCGTCCGAATGCTCGAGCAGCGCGGTCCATTGCTCGCGTGTGCGGCTCTTGAACTTCAGCGCAAACAGTGCGCGTGCGGCGGCCCAGTTGCTTTCTTCGAGCTGTGCGCCGAGGGTTCCCGGGTCGATGTCGAGCAGGCGCAGCAGTTCGAGATAGAACTTGTCCTCGATGGGACCGATCGTGATCCACTTGCCGTCCGCGCATTCGTACACGTCGTAGAAGTGTGATCCGGAGTCCGTGATATTCGTCCCGCGCCCGTCACGCCAGATTCCGGCAGCCTGCATGCCGAAGAACGTGGTGGCAAGGTTGGCTGTGCCATCGACGATCGCGGCATCCACGACCTGGCCCGCGCCGCCGTTGCGCGCATGCAGGATCGCCGAGAGCAGCCCCATCGCGAGATACAGCGAACCGCCGGCATAGTCACCGATCAGGTTGAGCGGTATCGACGGCGGCTGATCGCGGCGGCCTATCGCGTCGAGCACGCCGGTGATCGCGATGTAGTTCAGGTCATGCCCGGCGTACTGCGCGAGCGGACCGTCTTGCCCCCATCCCGTGATGCGCCCATAGGCGAGTTTCGCGTTGCGCTCGAGGCAGACCTGCGGGCCGAGTCCGAGGCGCTCGGTCACACCAGGGCGGAAGCCTTCGATCAAGGCGTCGGCGCGCTCCACCAGAGAGAGCACGAGTTCGACGGCCTCCGTGTCTTTCAGGTCAAGCGCGATCGTCTTCCGGTTGCGCAGCAACAGGTTGTAGCGCAGCGGGCGCTCGATACCGAGCTTGACGGGCTGGCGACGCTCGATGCGCAACACCGTCGCGCCGAGGTCGGCGAGCAACATCGCGGCCATGGGGCCCGGCCCGATGCCGGCCAGCTCGATGATTCGGACTCCTGCGAGCGGACCCATCGTTCAACCCTTGCGCGCATGGGTGCGCATGGCGTCCCATTGTTCGTCGGTCCAGTCCTGCATGGCACGGAAGGTCGGGCCACCAACGCCCTGCATCCAGCGGCCACCGTCAATCACGATCATGTCGCCGGTGATGTAGCCGGACCCATCCGAAGCCAGATACGCGTAAAGATCGGCGAGTTCCGTGTGATCGCCAAAGCGGCGCAGCGGGACGGAGCGCTCCTGCGGCTCGACCTGCGAGCCCGGCGGATACAGTTGCTCCCAGGCGCCGGGCGTCGGGAAGAGTCCGGGCGCCACCGCGTTCAGGCGAATGCCCTTCGGGCCCCACTCGACCGCAAGGCTACGGGTCATCGCCAGAACACCGGCCTTCGCCGCAGCGGACGGCGCCGTAAAGGCCGAGCCGGTCATCGTGGGCGTAGAGACCGTGCTGATCACGTTGCCCGTGTGGCCCGCGTCGATCCAGCGTTTGCCCGCCGCGATCGTGCAATAGAAGCTGCCGTGCAGCACGATGTCGAGCACCGCATCCACCGCCCGGGGCGAAAGGCTTTCCGTGCGCGCGATGAAATTGGCCGCGGCATTGTTCAGCAGCACGTCGAGCGGGCCGTCCTGCCAGATCGCATCCATCATCGCCTCGACGGATTCCGCGCTGCGCACGTCCGCTTGAACACTCGTAATGCGTGCGCCGGGCACCACGCCGCGAAACTCGTCGGCGGTCGCATCGAGCACTTCCTTGCGGCGGCCGCAGATGACAAGATCGGCGCCCAGTTCGAGATAGCGTCGGCCGATACTTTTCCCGAGCCCCGTGCCCCCGCCGGTGATCAGGATTCGTTTGTTCTTCAGCAGGTCAGGCGTAAACATATGCATTGAACTTCCAGTAGAGACAGCAATGAAGAACGGCGGCTTCAGGCGCCCGTGAAAACCGGCTTGCGCTTTTCCATGAAGGCCTTCACGGCTTCCGTGTGATCGCTCGTTTGACGCGCCAGCGGATTGAGATCGGTTTCCAGACGGCATGCGTCCTCGATCGAGTTGCCCGCGTTGACGAGGCTCGCCTTCAGGAGCGCCAGCGTCACCGGCGGATAGCTCGCAAAGCGAGCCGCAGCCTCGACCGCCGCATCGAGCGCGTGTCCGCTCGCCGTCACCTCGCTGACGAGGCCGATACGGCGCGCCGTGGCTGCATCGACGACATCGCCCTTCAGCATCAGTTCACGCGCCTTGCCGCCACCCACCTTTTGCGGGAGCGTCCAGAGAATCCCGGTGTCGGGCAGCAGGCCAACCTTGCCGAAGGCACACGAGTATTTCGCCGTCTCGGCGCTGACCACGACATCACAGGCAGCAGCCAGCGAGACGCCCGCTCCATAGCAACTGCCTTCCACTGCCGCGACGACAGGCTTCGTGCCCGTATAAATCAGCTTGAACAGACGCACGCCCACCGCAATGCGCTCACGCAGCGCGAGCAATGGCGGCGTGGCCGCGTGCATTTCCGAGAGGTCGCCGCCCGCGCAAAAATGACCGCCCGCGCCCGCCAGCACGATGGCGCGCGTATCCGGGTCGTCGTTCATGAGCCGCTGAAACACCTCGGTCAGCGCGAGCCGCATCTTCATGGAGAACGCGTTGCGGCGCTCGGGATAGTTCATCGTGACAATGGTCACGTCGCCTTCGCGGTGCACCTGCACGATCTCGTCGGTGGCCGCCGCCTTTTCCTTCTGCTCGATACTCATCGCTGGGGTCCCCGCGCTCACTCACCGGTGAAGACCGGTGTGGTCTTTTCCATAAATGCCTTGCACGCAGCCTGATGGTCTTTCGACTGACGCAGAATGGGCTGATAGTCGATCTCAGCTCGCAGCGCGCCTTCCATCGTGGTCGCGGCGTTGGTGAGCGATTCCTTAAGCAGCGCCACGCCGAGCGGCGGCAAGGCCGCGAGGCCGAGTGCAACTTCAATCGCCCTGGCGCGCGCCGCGCCCGGCTCGACCACGTCGTTTGCGAGGTCGATTGCCACGGCCTTGTTGCCGTCGATCTCCGTGGCGAGCGAAAGCATCTCGCGCGCGCGGGCCATGCCAATGCGCTTCGGAAGCGTCCACAGAATGCCGGTATCCGGAATCAGCCCCACGCGCAGAAACGCAGCGCAAAAACGCGCGCTCGACGCTGCGACGACGTAATCGGCCGCCACCGCGAGCGACAGGCCGGCGCCGAAGGCCACGCCTTCCACCGCCGCCACAACGGGCTTCGGACCCGCCTGCATTTCGCGCACCACCATGCAGGATTCCGCCAGGATCTCGCGGCTTTGCAGGATCGTGCGTTTCGTCATCTCGGAGATGTCCGCACCCGCGCAAAAATGCTCGCCCGCGCCAGCGAGTACAATTGCGCGCGACTCAGGGTCGTCGACCATGAGACGATGCACCGTGTCACGCAGCAACTGGCGCATCTGGCGCCCCATTGCATTGCGGCGTCGCGGATTGTTCAACGTCACGATCGCGACCGGCCCCTCGCGGGTCACCTCGATCAGCGGCGCCGTTTCGGTTGCTGCCGTTTGTTCTTCGCTCATGTTGGCTCCCTTCAGTCGGCCACGAACACCGGCTTGCGCTTTTCCATGAAGGCGCTCACGGCTTCCTGGTGTTCGCGGCTGCGGCGCAGGATGGGCTGCAGGTTGACTTCGGCTTCGATCGCTTCGTCGAGCGTGCGGATGCCCGTCGCGAGCGCGGCCTTCAGGTGCGCGGTGGCGACCGAGGGCAATTCCGCGTACTGTTGCGCCACCTTCAAGGCCGCGTTCTGCGCCTCGCCGGGCTCGACGACCTGGTTCGCGAAACCGGTCTCACCGGCTTCGACGCCGTTGAACTCGCGCGCGCTCAGCATGAGTTCACGTGCGAGGCCACCGCCCACGCGTTGCGAGAGCGACCAGTAGAGCCCCGTATCGGGCAGCAGCCCGACTTTCACGAACGCGCTCGCATAGCGCGCCGTCGACGATGTGACGACGTAGTCGCAAGCCGCTGCGAGCGAGAGGCCTGCGCCAAACGCAAACCCTTCGACCGCCGCGACCACCGCTTTTGGACCTTCGACCATCAGTCTGAAGATATCGAGCGGCAGTTCATTGCGTTGCCGGTACTCGAGCACCTTGCGCGTCTGCATCTCCGAGATGTCGCCGCCCGCACAAAATGTATTGCCTGCGCCGGTCAGGACGATTGCGCGGCAACTTTCCTCGTGATGCATCAGCCGATAAAGTTGCGCATACAACGTCTCGCGCATCTTCAATGAAAACGCGTTGCGGCGTTGGGGGTAATTCAATGTGACGATCGCGATTGCGCCGTCTTGCTGGGCCTGGACGATCTCTGTCGCGTCGCTGCCGGTCTCTTCGCTCATCTGTCCGTCTCCTGTCGATCAGAGTTGGCGCTTCAGCGCTTACTCTGATCCCATGCAAAGCTGTCGATCAGAGTTGGCGCTTCAGCGCTTACTCTGATCCCATGCAAAGCTGTTGACCGTGGCCTGGGCGGCCGGCGTGTCTTACAGCGTTTCCTCTGTTCCGAGAATCACCGTGGCCTGGCTCGAGAGCACGCCGCCGTTGCCGTGCGCGATGGCCAGCTTCGCGCCGGGGATCTGGCGCTCGCCGGCGCGCCCCGTCAGTTGCCGCATCGACTCTTCGATCAGGAAAAGCCCATACATGCCGGGGTGAACGCAGGACAAGCCGCCGCCGTTCGTATTCACCGCGAGCCGGCCGCCCGGCGCGATGGCCCCATCCGAAACGAAGCGACCGCCTTCGCCCTTAGGGCAAAAGCCGAGGTCTTCGAGGAACAGTATGGTGTTGATCGTGAACGCGTCGTACAGCATCGCGATATCGATGTCGCCGGCGTTCACGCCCGCCATGTCATACGCGCGCCGGCCCGATTGCGCCGCCGCAGTCAACGTGAGATCGGGCATGCTCGCAATTTCGCGGTGTGACGTGGCCGAGGCCGCGCCGAGCAGATAGACGGGCTTGTGGGTCAGATCGCGGGCGCGATCGGCGCGCACCATGACGACGGCCGCCGCGCCATCCGTCACGAGGCAGCAATCGCGCACGGAAAGCGGGTCGGATACGAGACGCGCGCCCATCACGTCATCGATCGACATGGGTGTGCGCATGTACGCATCCGGATTGAGCTGCGCCCATTTGCGCGCGGCGACGGCCACCTCGGCCAGATGTTCGCGCTTCGTGCCGAACTGGTGCATATGCCGCGCTGCCGCGAGCGCATAAGACGAGACCGGATTCATCGGCTTGTACGGGCTCTCCCACGGCGAGGGACGCGACGACTGCACGAGCTTGCCCGCCGCGCTGCGCTGGTTGCTCCCATATGCGATCAGTGCGACGTCGATCTGGCCCGTACACAACGCCATCGCCGCAGTGTGTGCGTAAATCTCGAACGCCGAGCCGCCGCTTCGGTTGTTGTCGGTGAACTTCGGGTTAATACCGAGGTATTCGGCAAACGTGAGGCCCGAGAGCATGTCGTCGGGCGTGCACACGAACAGGCCATCGACATCGCCGGGCGTGAGCCCTACCTGGGCCAGCGCGTCGACGGAAGCGCGCGCAGCAAGGTCCATCGACGACAACCCAGGTGCTTCCCCAATCCCATAGGTGGCGCCTGCCACCAGTGCGGTACGCCCGCGCAAGTTGAATTCCATTCGATCTACCTTTCATCAGGTGCGACCGGCTCTTGACGGCCGGTTGCGGGTTAGCGGGCGTCAGGCTGGTTCGAATACGAGCAGTGCCGCATCCCCCCGGTAGACGATCTTCGCCTGCACGGGCATGCCAATGCGCACGGCCTCCGGCTCGATGCCCTCAACGCAGCTGAGCATGCGCACACCTTCCTCCAGATCGATCACTGCAACGTTGTAGCTCGGCGTGGGCGACTTCTGGCGCACGACCGTGGTGGAATAAACCGTGCCTTTCCCGCACGCCTCGACCCATTCCAGATCGCGCGCCCCGGTAACCGGCTCGGCCACGCGCGGATAGAACACATAGCGGCCGCTGCTGCGGCTGCGCTGGATCATCAAGCGGCCCTCGGCCAGAAACTTCTGATAGTCGACTTCAGGACAAAGAGAGTCCATTCCCCGCTCCTCCAAATCGTTTTTGCCTTAGGGCTCACGCGAATCGAGCCACTGCGTCGGGCCAAAATGGAACAAATAACCGAACACTGTTCCAAATATTAAACGCATCGGAAGCATGCTGTCAACGGCGGGAAAGCCCTGCCGTGCCCCGCCCCACAAGGCTGACACTACATCCCGGCGAAATTCCGGGCGCACCTCGGACAAACCCGCGGCAGCCAGTTTCTGCGCTTGACGGCAATCTAGTCCATCGTTTACTTTATCGAACATTGTTCAATATTATGAAGATGCCGGAACGATTCGGAGCAGTCAGCGAGGGTGAAAAGTTTCCCTACTCCGAAAGTCGCATCTGGGGCCGGCCCGGAAAACCGCCAGTAAGAGAGCTCGAAGTGACATACGAACTAACAGACGACCAGGTTCAGATCCGCGACCTCATCCGTCGCGTCGCAAGGGAGCGCGTGGCACCGCGCGCCGACGAGATCGATCGTACGGCCGAGTATCCCCATGACATGTACGCACTGCTTAAGGAACTGGGCCTCTTCACGTTGCCGTTTCCCGAAGCGTATGGCGGCGCCGGCAGCGTGATGTCGGCCTGTATCGCCGTCGAGGAGTTCGGGCGGGTTTGCTACAACACTGGCTACTTGCTGGTCGTGCAATGGACGCCCTTTGGCGCCATTCTCGAAGGAGGCACGGAGGAACAGAAGGCACGCCTTCTGCCAGGACTCGCATCCGGCGAATTGCGCGGGGCGCTCTCAATTACAGAAGCGCAAAGCGGCTCAGACGTATCCGGCATTCGCACCACCGCGCGCCGCAAGAACGGTGGCTATGTGCTCAACGGCTCAAAGATCTGGTGCACGAACTCGCACATTGCCGACTTCATTCTCGTCGCGGCAAAGACGCTCGATGAGGAAGGACAGCCGCTGGGGATCAATCTCTTCATCGTCGATCGCAACACGCCCGGGCTCACGATCGGCAATGAAGAAGACAAGATGGGTGCGCGCGGCGTGGCGTCGTGCCCCCTCTATTTCGACGACGCCGTCATTCGCACGGAAGACCGTCTCGGGCCGGAAGGCGGCCAGGGATTCAAGGTGGCAATGGAAGCGCTCAACACGAGCCGCCCCATCGTTGCCGCGCGCGCGGTCGGCATCGCGCAGGGCGCGATCGACCACGCCGTCAAGTTCATTCAGGAGCGCGTAGCGTTCGGCCAGACCATCAGCAACTTCCAGGGTGTGCGCTGGATGATCGCCGACATGGTTACGCAGACCGAAGCCGCGCGCCAACTCGTCTACCGCACGGCATCGCTCGTCGACGCGGGCGTAAGCGGACGCGAACTTGCTCCAATGGCTGCGATGGCGAAGATGTTCGCATCGGATGTCGCCATGAAGGTCGCGACCGACGCCGTGCAGCTATTTGGCGCTGCCGGCATCTCCAACGAGTACCCGATCAACCGTTATTTCCGCGACGCAAAGGTTGTGCAGATCATTGAAGGCACCAACCAGATCCAGCGCAACATCGTCGCGGACAACGTGCTGGGCCGCATCAAGAAGAACTGAAAAACGACAGTTGAGCTTACAAGCGAGCGACAACAACAGAGGACAGGCAATGGAAGAAATCGAAACGGTTGGTTTGGGTATCCACTGGGAGGACCTGCCCGTTGGACGCAAGTTCAAGACCGTGGGCCGCACAGTCACCGAAACGGACGTCGTGAATTTCGTATCCGTGACTGGCATGCTGGAAGTGCTGTTTACCAACACAGAGTTTCTAAGGGAGCAGTCCGCGATCAAGGGACGCGTCGCGCCGGGGGCACTCGTGTTTACGCTCATGGAGGGGCTGCTCACGCAGGCCACCATGCAGGGCGTCGGCTTCGCGTTCCTCAACATGGAGCTGGATATCAAGGGTCCCACCTACGTGGGCGACACGATTCATGTGGAATGCGAAGTGATTGAATGCCGTCCGAGCAAGGGGCGCCCAGGACTTGGCCTGGTACGCACGCGTAACCGCGTGTTCAAGCAGGACGGCACGGAGGTGATGGTGTATACGCCGCTCAGACTCGTGAAGGGCAAAGAATACAAGGCCTGAGCATGGAAAATCCACAACAACCCCTCGAACGGGCCACGGGCCCGTTAGCCGGTGTGCGCGTGATCGACCTGACCATCAACGTGCTCGGTCCGGTAGCCACGCAACTGCTCGGCGACATGGGTGCGGACATCATCAAGATCGAACCGCCCGAAGGCGACCAGAACCGCAAGAACGGTCCCGGCCGCAATCCCGACATGGCCGTGTTCTATACGATCATGAACCGCAACAAGCGGAGCGTGATCCTGAACCTCAAACAGGCCGAGTGCCGCGAAGCGCTGCTCAAGCTTGTCGAAACGGCCGACGTCATCGTGCACAGCATGCGTCCGAGCGCCGCCGAGCGGCTCGGCATCGGCTATGAAGCCGTGCGCTCGCGCAACCCGCGCATCGTGTACGCGTCGGGCGCCGGCTACCGCATCGACGGCCCCTACAAGGACCGCCCCGCCTTCGACGACGTGATCCAGGGCGAAACCGGCATTGCCGCGATGAACCGTGACGCTGACGGCTCGCCGCGCTACTTCCCCACCGTGATCGTCGACAAGTTCTGCGGTTACGTGCTGGCCTCATCAATCGGCATGGCGCTCTATCACCGCGAGCGTACCGGTCTCGGTCAGCTCGTCCATGTGCCGATGTTCGAGACGATGCTGCAGTTCAATCTTTTCGAGCATCTCTGGGAAGGCGCGCTGGGCTCCAACGACGGCACCGGGCTCGGCTACCCGCGCATGTTCTCGCCGTACCGGCGGCCCTATGCGACGAAAGACGGCCATATCTGCCTGCTGGCGGTGAATAACGAGCAATGGCGCCGCGTGCTGTGCGCAATCGATGCAGCGCATCTGCTGGACGACCCGCGTTTCTGCCACATGACCGAGCGCATGCGCAACATCAACGAGTTGTACCGCATCGTCGGCGACGCCATACGCAACAAGACCACGGCCGAATGGAACGCCATTTTTGCCTCAGCGGACGTTCCGCACGGTCCCGTACGCGACCTGAAAGACCTGATGCACGACGCGTACATCAAGGAGACCGGCTTCTTCCAGCGCTTCGATCACCCGACCGAAGGCGACATGGTCATGACCTCGATCCCGGTGCACTTCTCCGAGTCGCCCGGCAACGTTCGCTATCTGCCGCCGAATCTCGGCGAGCACAGCATCGAAGTTCTGATCGAAGCGGGTTATAGCGCAAGCGAAGCCAGCGCGCTCGTCGCCCGTGCCACGGGAAAAGGCGAAGCCGTTACGGAAGCGTTGAGCAAAGACTAACTGGCGCGAAAGCGCCTCGCACATCACGGAGGGAATCAATGAAGGGGCTCAAGGAGAAGGTCGTCATCGTAACCGGCGCCGCGGGCGGGATCGGAACCGCCATCAGCAAGCGATTCGGCGAGGAAGGCTCGACCGTCGCGCTGTTCGATCTGAACGAAGAAGGCGCGGCACGTGTCGCGGCGGAAATCGAGGCGGCGGGTGGCAAGGCGCGTGCGTACCGCGTCGACATCACGGATCACGAAGGCGTACACGCCGCCGTGGCCAAAGTCGAGCAAGAACTCGGTCCAATCGAGGTTCTCGTCAACAACGCGGGTTGGGACATGGGTTCGTTCTTCCTGCAAACGGAGAAGCCGTTCTGGGACAAGGTCGTCGCCATCAACCTGTACGGCCCGCTGAATATGCACCACGCCGTGTTGCGACGCATGGCTGAGCGCGGCCGTGGCCGCGTCGTGAACATCTCGTCCGATGCGGGACGCGTGGGCTCCTCGATGGAAGCCGTGTACTCGTTCTGCAAAGGCGGTCTCATCGCGTTCACGAAAACCATGGCGCGCGAAATGGCCCGCCAGCATATTCCCGTCAACGTCGTTTGCCCCGGCCCCACCGCGACCCCGCTGCTCGACAACCTCGCGCAAGGCGAGAAAGGCGAGCGCATCAAGGCCGCGCTCGTGAAGGCCGTACCTTTTGGCCGTATGGGTGAACCGGGCGATATCCCCGGCACGGTTGCCTTCCTCGCGAGCGACGACGCCGCTTTCATCAGCGGCCAGGTCATCAGCGTGTCCGGCGGTCTGACGATGGCCGGCTAACCGGCGTCTCGAACCTGCTCAACAAACAACATCGGAATACGACATGGAATTCAGGGACATTGTCTACAAGGAAGCGGATGGCGTCGCGACGATCACCATCAATCGCCCCAACGTCTATAACGCGTTCAACGCCAACACCTGTGAAGAACTGATCAAGGCCTTCGGTCTCGCGGGATGGAACAAGGATATCGGCGTCGTGGTGCTCACCGGCGCCGGCGAAAAGGCGTTCTGCACCGGCGGCGACCAGTCCGGCGACGGCTACAATGGCCGCGGCACCGTGGGCCTGCCGATCGAGGAACTGCAAAGCATCATCCGCGACATTCCGAAGCCGGTGATCGCACGCGTGAACGGCTACGCGATCGGCGGCGGCAACGTGCTCGTGACGATCTGCGACCTGGCGATCGCATCCGAGACCGCGATTTTCGGCCAGGTCGGTCCGAAGGTGGGTTCGGTCGATCCGGGTTTCGGCACCGCGTACCTCGCGCGCATCATCGGCGAGAAGCGCGCACGGGAAATCTGGTACATGTGCCGCAAATACAGTGCGAAACAGGCGCTCGACTGGGGCCTCATCAACGCAGTCGTGCCTCCCGAGCAACTCGATGCCGAAACGAAGAAGTGGTGCGACGAGATTCTGCAGATGAGCCCCACCGCCATCGCGCTGGCAAAGCGCTCGTTCAATATCGATACCGAGAATATCCGCGGCATCGGTGCGTTCGCGATGCAAGCGCTCGCGATGTATTACGACACGGACGAGTCGAAGGAAGGCGGCAATGCGTTCCGCGAAAAGCGCAAGCCGGAGTTCCGTAAGTACGTGAAGTAAGGACGCACGTGCCTGCCGTCGCCAGCCCACCTCATTTCAATTTTCGCGCGTGTACGTCGATAGTGAGGCACCCGAAAACACTCATTGCCTCGGCCACGGCTCATGGTAAATGGAGGTCGGCAGTATGCTAGACGGAGCACCGAATTTTCGAGATCTTGGTGGACTTCTCGCGCGAGATGGGCGGCGCGTCCGCGCAGGCTTCATCTACCGCTCGGGAAGCCTTTCAGGGCTGACCGAGCGCGATCTCGACATCGTCACGAAACTTGGAATTCGCCTGGTTTGCGATATGCGCAGCGAGCGGGAGCGGAAGGCGGCACCAAACCGATGGCTGCCCGTTCAGGGCGTGGAGGAACTTCACATCGAGGTCGGAGTCGATTTGCGTGCGGGCGAAGCGTCGCTACTTGAAATCCTTAGGCACGACCCGAATGCGGATGGCGCCCGGCGGATGATGCTGCAGACCTACCGGAATTTGCCCAATGCGTTTTCCAGTTCGATCCGGGGTCTGTTCGCGCGGCTTGTCGATGGTGATTGTCTGCCCGTCATTTTCCACTGCACGGCGGGCAAAGACCGGACTGGATTTCTGATAGCCATCATCCTCCATGCGCTGGGCGTCTCGCGCGATACGATCTATCGTGATTATCTGAGGAGCACGCGCAATGGACTCTTGCGCGAATCCGCTGCGCAGGCGATGGCCATCCATTTCGGCGCAGCGCTCGATGCGTCGGTGATCGATGTTGTAGCCGGCGTCGATGCGCTCTATCTCCATGAGGCTTTCTCGGCGATGGCAGCCAGCCACGGCTCGGTAGAGCGTTACCTCGAAGACGTTGCCGGACTCGACCCGTCTCAACTACATCGGTTGCGCGACGCCCTGCTGGAGTGAAGGAGAACGTGGCTCGAATAGCGACCGCGCTTCCCTTGCGAGCCTCACCGGCCGCCGATCTCGATCCACCGCCCGCTGCGGCCGGATTCGATCACCGCCTCCACCACCTGGTGCGCGTGCGTGGCTTCCTCGAAGCTGGGTGACGGTGCCCGTTTTTGCTCGATGGCCTGGAGCATGTCGTGAAACATCCATCCCATCGACACCATGTACGAAGGCGCGTTCTCCTTCGAGAACCCGGTTCCCGGCACTTCGAAATAGTGTGCGGGCGTTTCGAGCCACTCGCCTCCCGCGGTGCCGAATTCGAATGGTTCCGGCTTGCCCGCATAAAGACGCGATGAAACCCCATCGCCAAACGTGGGATCGACATAGAGCAGGCGCCCTTTCGTTCCCCACAGTTCTGCGCGGATGCCGGGACCGTCGGCCACGGCCCAACTCGTCTGGACCGTGCCTAGCGCGCCGTTTTCCGTGCGCAGGACGCTACAGCCGAGATCGGCGGTGTCCGGCGTGAATACGCTGCCGTCCGGCAGGCGCCATTGCTTGATGCCCGTTGTGTCCGAACCGGTAGCCGCTTTCACCCGCCCGAGCAGCGGCATGAGCAGGAGCACCATGTGGCTGCCGAAATTGCGCCATGCGCTGCCGCCGCTTTGCGCGTCGGCAAGCCACTTGTAGGGCGAGACGCCGCCGCCGGGATAGGAGGCGTGTGGATAGATGAAACCATCGTGGTTGCGCAGTGGCTGAAGCAGCTGAAAATTGAATCCGAGCGGTTCGCCGAGGAACCCTTCTGCGATCAGCGCCTGCATGTGCATCGCTGCGGGCACCCAGCGGAACTGTGCATCGACGACCCCAACCAGTCCCTTCTTCGTGGCGAGTTCGCTCTGCGCAACGGCATGCGCCGTATCGACCGCAAAGGGCAGCGCGTCATACACGTGTTTGCCGGCGTTGAGGGCAGCCATGACCATTTCGTAGCGATATGCAGGCCTGCTGCCGACATCGATGATGTCGAGCGTCGGATCGGCGACGAGATCGGCGACGTTCCAATACGCGCGCGGCACGCCGAATGCCTGCGCCGCCGCTTCAGAGGTCTCGCGGTGCGCGGTGCAGACCGCCGCCACCTCCACATCCGGCAGCAGCCGCCAGGCGCTGCCGTGCACTTTCAGGCTCCAGTTGGCGCCGATGATGCCGATTCTGCGTGTCACGATCGCTTCTCCATGTCTCACTTTCTCTTTTCGTTGGTCACAGGCCGAGCCTCGTCCGGCCGCCGCTTCGCCGCCGCCGGTAGCTGGTGATGATCGCAACGCGCCCGGCGAAGCGAATCGCCGATTGCGCGTCCGATACGTGTATTGCACTCATGCCTGCACTCCGACATCGACGCGTAGCCGCCGCAGTTTCATGTTCTTGATCGACCACTGGCCGTCGATCTTCACGTAGGTTTCGACATAGTGGCCGTAGCCATGCAGCGTACGGTTTGGATACGCCGAGTCCGCTTCCCAACGCAACGTGTCTTCCATCGCCCACGTGCCGTTCGCGGTGGTGCTCGATGTGATGTCGATCTCCGGGCAATGGCCGTGATGAACGCTCACGCATCCGGCAAGCGGCACACTGACCGCGCGCACGATGTTCTCCCTGCCCGCGAGAATGCATCCGGGCACGTCGTCGCTGATGTCGAGTTGGCCATCTGGCGCGAACACGGAGCCGAACTCTTCCCAGTTCTTCGTATCGACGCAGCGCAGATAGCGCGCTTTGAGCTGCTTAATCTCCTCGATTGCAAGGAGTCGTTCGATGTCGGTCACGCAGGCTCCTCCAAGGATCGACGTCTTCCGCAGATTGCTTTGATATCCTTGAGAAACAATAGCACCTTCAGTACCATTATTCAATACGCGGACTCTGATGTGTTCTCGTTCACCCACATCACAATGACAGGAGGAGCCGATGGAAATTCTGGATCGCAGAGGCGCGCTTGAAGGGCGCAGAGCCGTGTTGGTTGGCGGCGCGGCAGGAATTGGCAGAGCGGTCACGCTTGCACTCGGCGAGGCCGGTGTTGACATCGCGTTTTGCGACGTCGATGACGAAAGCATTGCGAGCACATCGGCGGCGTTGCGGACGATGGGACGCCGCGTGTTCGGCATGCATGCGGACGCCACGCGGTCCGATCAGCTCGCGCAATTCTATGGCGAGACTGCGCGCTTCTTCGACGGCATCGACGTGCTTGTGAATGTGGTCGGCGGCACGCGCATGCAGCCATTCATGGAGCGCACGGAACACGATTGCGCCGACGACGTTCAGCGCAATTTCGGCTACGTAATCGAATCCGTGCGCCACGCGGTGCCGCTACTACAACTCAGCGGCCGCGGCGGATCGATCGTGAATTTCACGACCATCGAAGCACATCGCGGCGCCGGTGGTTTTGCCGTCTACGCGGGCGCGAAAGCCGCAACGACGAACTTCTCGAAGGCGATGGCCTGGGAACTCGGCCCGCTTGGAATACGCGTGAACCTGATCGCGCCCGACACGACGCCCAGCGCGGGGAACGCCGCAGCCATTCCCGAGCCATGGCGCTCGCTCAACGCCGGCGCCCCGCCTGAATGGTGGGCGAAGGCCTTTCAAATGTACATCCCGCTGCAAACTCCTCCTGCTGCGGACGACCTCGCCAATGCCGTGCTGTTCCTCGCATCCGACCTCGCGAGGTCGATCACAGGTCAGGTACTGCATGTGGACGGCGGTGCCGCGGCCGCCCTCGGCATGCTGCGCTGGCCTTACGACGAAGGCGCGACACTCCCCGTTCCCATGGGCGGCACGCTGCGCAAACTGTTTGGTTAGCGCAGCGGCGCGAGCCCTCACCTATTTCCGGGCAGATGCGCGCGGCAGTATGCCGTCGAGGAACAGCGTGAGTGCAAACTCCAGCGCGCCTCGCCGCTCGTTTTCGCGAGGCGGCTCGCCGAGGAAGCTGGCGAGACCGCCACTCGTCAACGCGCCGAAGCACGCAGCGGCCGCGCGCGGATCGGCAACAACGATCTTTCCGCTGCGCGCCAGCGTAGCCAGATATCCGGCGATGGGAGCCAACGCCCTGTCCTGCTGTTCGACAACGTGCCCGAGCATGTCTCCCAGTTCTTCTCTCGCCTCGCTTACCGCCCGCCACATCGCGCGTATGCTCGGATCGGAGTGGTAGGACTGAATGATTTCGCCGTAATCTCGCAGTACCGAACGCGGCGAGCGGCGAGCATCGGTGGAGACCTGGGCAAGCGGATCGAGCAGCAGCGGAACGCCGCGCTCCATCGCCGCGCTCAGCAAACCGGCCTTGCTTCCGTAGCGCCGGTAGATCGTGGATTTGCTCGCGCCAAACGAGGCCGCAATGCCGTCCATGGTCGCGGCTCGATAGCCCACAGCCATGAACTGCTCCAGTGTGTGGTCGAGCAGTTCATCCTGGCGCTTCTCCGCGTCGGCCTTGAATGGGCGGCCCCGCTTCGCACGTGGTAAAGCCTCGTCCTCAAACGTGGCCTGCGGCCTTTTCACTGCGCTCATGGCGTGTCGATAGAAATTGCGTATGAATTGCCGGAATTGAAACCAGTACGCGAGATTGTAGCCCAGGGGCCACTTGCGCCGGACCTGCCTAGCCCGCCGCACGCTCTATCGTCACCATGACATCTGAATACATCATCAGTTTGCTCAGCCGGTTCGACGCTGCCACTGCGTCGTCGATCATCTCGTCGAAGATGGCTTCGACGTTCCTCACCGCATCGGCAAAGACCGCCGCGTGGCCGTAGTCGATCATGCCCTTGCGGGTGTCGCCAGTCACGTAGGCATCGTGTGCAAGCGCGCCCATCACGTGAGGGCGGAATTGCTCGAACTCGGTCACCTGTGCACGATCCAGTTCCATGACCGCCTCGGCGCTCTCGTTGCGCAGCACGCGATGGTGATCACGGATCGCAGACTTGACCACGACGCTCTCGCTGCCGTCGCCCGCCACCACCGTCGCCTTGACCTCGGGATGAATCCACAACTCCTCGGCAACCATCATGCGCGTGCCCATGATGACCGCGTCGGCCCCCATCGCCAGCACGCCTGCAAGTTGCCGCCCCGTGCCGATGCCGCCGCCGATCACAACGGGCAAGCCAACTTCCCGCGGCGCCTGCGCGGCCTGCACGATGCTGCCGATCTGATAGATGCCGGGGTGTCCGCCGCACTCGTTGCCGACGACGATCACACCGTCGACGCCCATCCGCGCAGCCGTATGCGCATAGCGCACAGCGGGCACCTTGTGCAAAACCTTGATGCCCGCCTCCTTGAGGATGGGCACGACCGCTTCCGGACTCGCACCCGCCGTTTCCACGCAGGCGACGTTTTCTTCAATCAGAATGCGGATCTGCTGCTTGACGCGCTCCACACCGCCCGCTTGCCGTGAAATGTAGAGATTGACGCCGAAATTCTTCGCACCGCTGAGTTCGCGACAGGTCCGCAGCTCGTTGCGAAATTCGTCGGCATCGGGAAAGCCGGCACCGACGATGAACCCCATGCCGCCTGCATTGACGACCGCCGCGACATATCGGGCGTCGGACACGCGTGGCCCGAGGCCGCCGCAAAGAATGGGGTGGCGAATGCCGAGCAGATCGGTGATTCGCGTCTTGTACATCTGTGGGCGCACGATGCGGTTTCCTCGCGTAAGTCAGCGAAACGAGATCGTGTGGCCACCGTCCACCGCGATCGTCTGGCCGTTGATATAGCCGCCCGAGGGCGACGCCAGCAGCACGGCGAGCCCGGCAATCTCCTCGACTTCGCCGAAGCGCTGCGACGGATTGCGGCCACGGTACCATTCGACCATCGCCTCGTCTTCCCATTGCGATCGTGCCATCTCGGTCTTGAACGTGCCCGGCGCAATGCAGTTGGCAGTGACCCCCTTCGCGGCGAATTCCATCGCGAGGTTTCGCACCAGTTGCATGTCGGCGGCCTTGGTGAGCCCGTAGGTTCCCGTCACGGCGTCGCCGAACAGCCCGACCACCGATGCCACCGAAATGAAGCGGCCATAGCCGCGCTCGATCATGCCCGGCATGGTCATCTGCGCGAGCCAGATATTGCTCTGCACGTTGACCTGCATGAACTTGTTGAACGTTTCGTCCTGCAGATCGAGGGCAGATCCGATCCACGGATGAATTGCCGCATTGGCCATCACGATATCGACGCTGCCCCACTCGCCGTTCGCTGCCTCCACGAGATGTTGCAGCTCGGCCTTGCGCCCGATGTTGCAGGCAAACGGCATGGCCACGCGGCTGCCGATCTGTTCGTTGATTGCTTGCGCGGCGGATTCGCAGGCGTCGGCATTGCGGCCGGAAATGACGACCTTTGCGCCATGCTCGGCCATGCCGAGCGCGCTGGCGTACCCAATGCCGCGGCTCGATCCTGTGATGATGGCGACCCTATCGGTCAAGTCGAAAAGCGAAGAGCCCATGCGTACTCCACATAAGAATGGTGTGCCGATGAAGGAGAATCACCGTGCCAATTAGCCCTGTTTGCGTTTCTGCTGGGCGATGAACGCTGAAGCAATCTCGTGATGCTCATTGCTGAGCGTTGCCGCAAGCTGGCGCGCAAGCGTCGTGTCGAGCATCTGCGCGGCACTGCGATGGAGGTGGAGATTCATCAGCTTCTTGGTTTCTCGCAGCGCGTGACGTGGTTGTTTGAGCAGTTTTTCGGCAAGCGCCAACGCCTCGTGCATCAGCTTGCCTGGCTCCACGACGCGGTTGGCGAGTCCGTATTCAACCGCCTGCTGCGCGGTGATGCGATCGCCCGTAAAGATCAGTTCCTTCGCCCGCAGCAGGCTCGTGTAGAGCGGCCACGCTACCGAAATACCATCGCCGACGACAAGACCGATGTTGATATGCGGTTCGGCCAGAAACGACTTCTCGGACATCAGAACAATGTCGCACAACGTGGCCATCGTCGCGCCCCACCCCACCGCCGGGCCGTTGACTGCCGCGATGATCGGAATCGGCACGTCGATGAAGCCGTGTATGGTCTGGCGTGCATTCTCCTGAACACGCCGGGCGAACTCGGGGTCGTCGAGCGTCATGACGAAATGGTTCATGTCTCCGCCCGCGCTGAATGCCCTTCCCGCGCCGGTGAGAATCGCCACGCGCGCCTCGGGATCTTCAGCCAACGCCGCGAGTAGCTTTGGATAACTAAACAGCATTTCCGTCGTCGACGCGTTCAGATCGTCCGGCCGGTTGAGCGTGATGATGCGCAGGCCGCCATCTGCCGTAACTTGAATATCGTCTGGAAGGCCGTATAGATTTGTCATGTTTGCCGTCGTGGGGCCAGAGTTGCTGGATGAGCCGGCGCTACCGCGCCCGGGTTACGCGCCTTGTTCGGCGGATCGATTATTTCTGCACTTGCCACGCCATGCCGCCGCGTTGCTTTCGTTCCGCCAGCGCGGCCTTCTCGATGCGCAAGGCATCCTGGAGTGTTGCCAGCGCGCCCTGATCGATCACTTGCTTGACTGTTGCGAGGAGGTCGGGACGACGGCTCGCAATCGTCTTCGCAACCGCCTTTGCCCGCTCCATCAACTGATCGTGACCGACCACCTCGTTCACAAGGCCAATCCGCAACGCGGTCGCCGCGTCGATCGGCTCACTCGTCAGGCTGATCTGCTTGGCCCACCTCGGGCCCACGATATAGGGCAGCCGCGCTGTCATGCCGCCGCCTGCGAGTGCGCCGATTTTCGTGTGCGTGTCGGCAAAGCGCGCTCGCTCGGACGCAAGGATGAAATCGCACCCCATTGCAAGCTCGAACCCGCCAGTGACGGCGGCGCCATTCACCGCCGCGATCACCGGCTTGGTGATGCGCGGCCACATGTCGATCATTTCCGCGACTCGCGCGCGCGGCGCATCGGGCGCGGAGAAGTCGTTGAGATCGAGCCCCGAGCAAAAGGCCGGATCGGCACCCGTCACGATCAGCACGCGCAGGCTTTCGTCGGATTCGAAGCGGCGTAGTTCTTCGACCAGCGCTTCGGTCAACGCAAGGTTCAGCGCATTGCGCGCCTCGGGGCGGTTCAGTGTGAGCGTGAGTACGGCATCCTCATGCGTCGTGCCGAGCAAATCGGTTCTTTTCGCGTCCATGGCAGTGCCTCGATAAGGTTCAAGCCGCCGCCGCCAATGCCTCGTGTTGAATCTGGCATGCGTAGCGATTCAGGTGATAGTCCATGTTGCCGAACAACGCGTCGAGCACCAGATGGCGGCGATAGTGATGACCCACCTTGTATTCGTTCGTGATGCCATAGCCACCGTGCAACTGAATGCCTTGCTGCGTGACGAACTTCGCGCTGCGCGTGGTCTGCGCCTTGCAACCCGAGATCTCCACGGTTCGCTTCGCGCTGTCTTCGCTGAGCGCAAGCAATGCACGGTGCAGTGTTGCTCGCGCCTGCATGGCATCGATCGCCATGTCGGCCATACGGTGTTGCAGCGCCTGGAAGCTGCCAATTAAAACGCCGAACTGCTTGCGCGTTTTCAGGTATTCCGAAGCAAGTTCGATGGCGTCTTCCATATTGCCCACCAGTTCCGCGCAAATCGCAACGATGGCTTCGTCGACCGCTGCTTGCAGTCCTTCGTAAGCACGGCCTTGCTCGCCGACGACATCGGCATCCGCCACGATCACGCATTCGAGCAGCAGATCGGCCGACGGCGTACCGTCGAGCAGCGTGCACGTCTTGAGCGTCACGCCAGCCTGCTTCGGATCGACGAGGAAAATACCGATGCCGTCCTTGTCACAGGCTGCACCCGCGGTGCGAGCGACGACGAGCAAGCGGTCGGCAACGGGTGCACCGACCACGAGCGTCTTGTAGCCGTCCAGGCGCCAGGCGCCGTCCGCCGTCTTCTTCGCCGTGGCCGTGACGTAGTGCACCTGGCCTCGCGCCTCGCGCTCGCTATGCGCAACCGCGTAAACGGCTTCGCCGGAGACGATTTCCCCGAGCATGGTTTCGCGCTGCCCTTCGCGCCCGCAGCGCGTAACGAGCGCAGCCGGAAACACGCCGCACATCGCGTAGGGTTCCAGCACCAGTGCGCGCCCGATCTGCTCGGCCACGATGGCGCTTTCCACAGGCGAGAAACCGAGCCCGCCCATTTCCTCCGGCACCGCGATGCCAAGCCAGCCCATTTCCGCGAGCGCGCGCCATGTCTCGCGCGAAAAGCCGCCGCCTTGCGAAGCCAGATTGCTGCGATGTTCGAACGTATAGCTCTTTTGCACGAAGCGCTGCGCGCTTTCCTGCAGCATCCGCTGTTCGTCGCTCAACTCAAAGTCCATGCTGCACCCTCTTTCTACCGGCAATTGATGCGATCGCCCATAACGGCGATCGACGGATGATCGGGGATCGACGCATGCGTCACAGATCGAACATCGCCTTCGCGATGATGTTGCGCTGAATTTCAGCCGTGCCGCCGTAGATCGTGCACGCGCGCCGGTAGAAAACCTCGGCGGCGAGACCCGGCGCGTATTCGGGCCCGATGAACGATGCATCGCGCAGCGCGTGCTCTTCATTCGGATCGGGGTAGAACACGGCGCCGTAGTCGCCGATCACCTCCAGCAACATCTCCGTGAGCTTCTGGTGAAGTTCCGAGCCTCGCACCTTGAGCATGGACCCGATTGCCATGCCGCCGCTGCGCTCGTCGATCCCTTGATGCAGAATCTTCTGCACCGCCATATCAATCGCCCGAACCTCCAGTTCATGCTGCGCGAGACGCGCGGTAAACGTGGGGTCCTGAATCAATGGCCTGCCCGCCGCGCGCTCGCGCGACGCATAGTGCCGGATCTTGCGCAGATAACGCTTGAGCGCCGGTGCTTCGGCGCCGAGGAACGCACGTTCGTTAAAGAGCAGAAACTTCGTATACCCCCAGCCTTTGTTCACTTCGCCGATCAGGTTTTCGGCGGGCACGCGCACGTTGTCGTAAAACACTTCGGCCAGGTGGTGACAGCCATCGAGCGACCCGATGGGCCGCACGGTGACACCCGGCGTCGCCATGTCGAGCAGCAGGAATGAAATGCCCTTCTGCGGCTTCGCTTCGCTGTCCGTTCGTACCAGCACGAAGTTCCATTGGCCATAGGCGCCAAAGCTCGTCCAGATTTTTTGTCCGTTGACGATGTAGTGGTCTCCATCGCGAACCGCCGTCGTGCGCAGCGATGCGAGATCGGAGCCCGAACCCGGCTCCGAAAAGCCCTGCACCCAGAACACTTCGCCGCGCTGAATCGGCGGAAGAAAGCGCCGCTTCTGCTCTTCGTTTCCGAACTCGCAAATGACGGGTCCGACGAGCGATACACCCGCCTGATTCTGCGCGGGAGCGCCCGCCAAATAGCATTCTTCCTCGAAGATGTAGCGCTGCATCGCGGTCCAGCCGGTGCCGCCGTCGGCAACGGGCCAATGCGGGACCGACCATCCGCGTGTTTCATCCAGAATGCGGGTCCAGCGCTGGGAATCGTCGTCGCCTGCGAGAAAGCCCTGCTGGCCGCGAAACGCCATATCCACCGGCAGGTGCTCTTTGAGAAAAGCCCGAACTTCTTCGCGGAACGCAATGTCGGCGGGGTCTACGCGAAAATCCATACTCTTTAGCTTCCAGCGTTTTCGATACGTTGAACAGGATCTGCTTCGGCAGCGCCGGCATTGCCGACCAGCGTGCGCGGCGTGGGCGGCATGCGATAAAGCTCCTCTACGACGCCGCGACGCCGCTCGAGCACGTTGCGCTGGCTAATCGCGCTCTTCGCGCTCAATTCGCCGTTGTCGAGCGTGGGCGGCTCACTTTCGAGCACGATGCGCGCGATACGGGCGGAACTGCCGCCGGGGCGCGCCGCGAGTTTGTCGACGCCCGTCTGGAAGAACGCCAGCACACCACGGCTGTTGACGATCTGATCGACGCTCGGCGTAGGCTCGTGAAGGTCGTCGCACAGCGCACGGCACGCTTCGACGTCGGGGAATACGATTGCGGTCAGGTAATCGCGGTCGTGCCCCGCAATGACGATGTCGCGCGCATACGGGCCGAAAATGTTCAACGCATGCAGACGCAACTCGGCGACGTTGACCCATGTACCCGTGGACAGCTTGAAATTTTCCGCAATGCGGCCATCGAAGCGCAGGCCGAGTTCGATACGCTGCGGGTCGATGAAGGTTGCGGCGTCACCGGAGCGGAAATAGCCCTCCTCGTCGAACGAGGCGGCGGTGCGCTCGGGATCTTTCCAGTACCCTGGCGTAACACAGTCGCCAAAGAAACGGATCTCCAGCTTCGCACCAACTGGCGCCACCTTCACCTTGACGCCGGGCACGGGCAACCCTGCAATCGCCTCGCGCCGCGGGTCCCAGGCTGCCGACATCGGCGTGGGGCCTGCTTCCGTGCCGCCGATCCCCGACATGATGAGCACGCGCTGGCCTATCGTGCGCACGGCGAGTTCGTCGAGCTCGGCCCAGATGTACTCCGGCAGACTTGCGCCGCCGTAGTAGATCAGCGCGAGCTTGCTGAAGAATTTCTCGCGCAATGCCTTGTCGGCTTGAAGATGCGGAATGAGCGAAGCCAACCCTTGAGGCGTATTGAGGTAGACCACCGGTGCGATTTCACGCAAAGCCTGCACGGTCGGGCCAATTTCCTCCGGCGTTGGCTTGCCGGGGTCCAGGTAGTAAGTACCCCCACCGTACAGCACCATGCCGAAGTTATGCGTGCCACCGAAGGTGTGATGCCACGGCAGCCAGTCGACGAGATCCGGCGGCCCGTCCTGAAGAAACGCGAACACCTGCGCGACCTGCTGGCGATTGCTGCACAACATGCGCTGCGGGTAGATCACCCCCTTCGGTGCGCCCGTCGTACCCGAAGTGAACATGATCTTGCCCACCGTGTCCGGGCCCACTGCGTTGAACGCCTTTTCGACATCGGCGGTAACCGGCGTCTTCAGCCACTCCGCGACACGCGAACCGGCACGGCCCTCCGGCAACGGGCCGACGACGACGCACTCCACGTCACCGAATACCTCGCGCAATGCGCGGCCATACTGCGCGCCGTCATCCGCGAACACGAGCCCTGGTGTGCACACAGCCGCCAGTTGCCTGAGCTTCGAAAAGTCCTGCGATAAAAGCGAATACGCTGGGGTCACCGGAATATAAGGAATCCCGACGTGCAATGCGGCAAGCGCGAAGAGCGCATGCTCGAAGCTTCGATCCGAAAGAATCATCAACGGACGCGACGAGGACAACCCTCGATCGAGCAGCGCCTGCCCCAGTGCACGCGCACCGTCGAACGCCTGCTTATAGGTGAGGGACTCCCACGACTTGCCGTCCGGCGTGCGGCGCGCGAGCAATGCGCGCTCGGGCGTAACGCTCGCCCAGTGTTCGAGCCGCTCCGTCAAGCGGACGGGATACGGTTCGAGCGGTTCCTTCAGTTCGTACACCACGCTGCCATCGGGTCTGCGCTCGACTATCGCCTCCATGCTGCCGAGGCGAATGGGGCGAAACGGTACATCCATGAGGGCATCGTGCGAAGCCGTACCTGCATCCATCTGAATCGTCCTGTTGTTATTTGGCAAGCCATGTCCTGCGAGCGTTCGCACCACCTTTCGGCAGACGGAAATCTCGCACGTCCAAAATAACCAATAATTGAACGTCGATCATCATGTTGAACCAGCATAACGCGAAATCGAACGCTCGTCTATCCGGTTGTCACCCACAAGAAAGGCCCGATGCTGAACCGGCATCTGGCGCGAATACTCCTTGAAATGGGCGACACGATCCCGTCCTTGCGCACTGCACAATCACGTGGACATAAAACCAAAAATACGCTACTTTGTGAACGTCATTCATATTTCCAAACACGACGTACGGATCGTGGCCGAGCGTCGGATCAAGGAGCCATCATGTCGGATGAGGTCGTCGTCACTGCTGCCGTGCGCACTGCAATTGGAGATTTTGGTGGTGCGCTAGCGAGCGTTCCGCCTACGCAGCTTGGCGCGACAGTCGTTCGCGCGCTGCTCGACCGCACGAATCTGCCGGGTGACGATGTCGGCCATGTGGTGTTCGGCAATGTGATCCATACCGAGCCTCGCGACATGTACCTCGCGCGCGTAGCCGCGCTCGAGGGCGGCATCAGTGCGGACGCCCCGGCGCTGACACTCAACAGGCTGTGCGGCTCCGGCCTCCAGGCCATCATTTCAGCCGCCCAGGCCATCGCGCTCGGCGAAACCGAAATCGCCATCGGCGCAGGCGCGGAAAGCATGTCGCGCGCAGCGTACGTTGCCACTGCCGCGCGTTGGGGCTCACGCATGGGCGACATCCGCCTGATCGACATGATGGTCGGCGCGTTGACCGATCCGTTCAGCGCTTGCCATATGGGCGTGACTGCGGAGAACGTCGCGAAGAAGTACGGCGTTTCACGCGACGACCAGGACCAGCTCGCCGTCGAGTCGCACCGGCGCGCCGCACGAGCCATCCACGATGGACACTTCTGCGAGCAAATCGTGCCTGTAGCACTCCGCACGAAAAAGGGCGAAAGCGTTTTCGATACTGACGAACACGTTCGGCCCGGCACGACCGCCGCGGATCTCGCCAGGTTGCGCCCCGCATTCCAGAAGGACGGCACCGTGACGGCCGGCAACGCGTCCGGCCTCAACGACGGCGCCGCAGGAGTCCTGCTGATGGCGCGCCGCACTGCCGAGCAACGCGGCCTTCGTCCACTCGCGCGGCTCGTGTCCTGGGCACACGCGGGCGTCGATCCTCAATACATGGGCATTGGCCCGGTGCCTGCAACACGCAAGGCATTGCAACGCGCGGGCTTGACCGTGGCGGATCTGGACGTGATCGAAGCGAACGAAGCATTTGCCGCGCAGGCTTGCGCCGTCGCGAAGGAGCTAGAATTCGACAGCGCCCGGGTCAATCCAAACGGTTCGGGCATCTCGCTCGGCCATCCCATCGGCGCAACCGGCGCCGTCATTGCGGTGAAAGCAATTCACGAACTGCACCGTTGCGGTGGCCGCTATGCGCTCGTCACGATGTGCATCGGCGGCGGCCAGGGCATCGCGGCGGTCTTCGAACGCATTTAGGGCTACGCAAGCGGTTATTCATTGAATCAGAGGGAGTGACGTGGTACGCCCCGAACAACTGCTCCACCCGCAACGACAACCCGTTTCACCACGTCTGGCGGCAACGATGCTGTTGCTGCGCGACGCGCAATACGAAGGTTCGGCGGCTATTGAAGTGCTGATGACGCGGCGCTCGGCGAAAGCGAGCTTCGCACCGGGCGCCTTTGTCTTTCCTGGTGGAGCGATCGATCCATCCGATGCCCGCATCGCCGCGTGCGCATCACGGCGCGGCACACAAGACGAAGCGCAGGCGGTTCAGGCCGTGGCCGCCATACGCGAGACATTCGAGGAGCTAGGCGTGTTGCTCGCGCGGCGAAGCGATGGCGCGTTCGTCGACGACAGCGATATTGCGACGCTCGACCGAAGCGCGGCGATCGAGGAACATTGCGCGCGGCGAAGCCTCACACTCGCAGCCGACTGCATTTATCCGCTTGCGCACTGGATCACCGACCGCGACCTGCCCCGGCGCTTCGACGTGCAGTTTTTCGTGGCGCGCATGCCTGCTGGACAAACCGCTGTCGCGGACGGCGCCGAGCAATTCGAACCGGTGTGGGTGAATCCCTTCGATGCGCTCGCGCGCCACGCTGCAGGCGACTTCGCGATGATCTTCCCAACCGTGCGCACGCTCGAACGCCTTCGTTCGTTCGTCTCGGTCGAAGCGTTGCTTGCGGCATGCGCCGGTGAAAGACCGCTGTGGAGCAGTTGTCCGCGCGGCGGCTTGAAAGCCGGCAGCGTCGTGCGTTGCATGGAAGGCGACGCGCCGTACGGGGAGCTTCGCCTCGTGTGTCCTGACGGCCAGGTCCTTCACGCGCTCGACTGGCGATCGACCGAAGCCGTCCCGCTTCTGAAAAACGTGATGCGGTTGACCGTCGCGAACGGCGGCATGATGACGGGACCAGGCACGAATAGCTATATCGTCGGCACGGCGGCATCCGGCTTCATCGTGATCGATCCGGGGCCTGACGATCGGGCGCACCTCCAGCGCATTTTTGCGGCAACCGGTGGCGACATACGCATGATCGTCTGCACGCACTCGCACGCGGACCACGCGCCCGGCGCGCGGCCACTCCAGGCCATGTGCACGAACAAGCCAACGGTCCTCGGTCTGCCGTCCGGGCCCTTTGTCAGGGCGAGCAGCCACTTCGTCCCGGACCGCGAACTGCGCGACGGTGAGTGGCTCACGCTTGCCGGTGATGGCGAGACACATCGATTGCTTGTCGTTCCGACACCGGGGCACGCGAGCAACCACGTGTGTCTCGTCCTCGTCGAGGACGGTTTGCTGTTCAGCGGAGACCACATCCTGAATGGAAGCACGACCATCATCGATCCACCCGACGGCAACATGACTGCGTACCTCGCGTCGCTGGACCGGCTGGACGCGATCTGCGTTGAACATAAGATCGACTTCATTCTGCCTGCACACGGCTACGTGCTCGACTGCGCGCGCGAGCAGATCGCGCGCCTCAAGGCGCACCGCATGGCGCGGGAAGCAAAGATCGCGCAGGCAGTGAAGACACTGCCGAACGGCTCGATCGATGACTGGCTACGCCATGCCTACGACGACGTACCGGCAAAGCTCTGGCCAGCCGCGGCCCGCTCGCTGCTTGCTCATCTCGACCGGTTAGACGAACAAGCCCCGCGTTGCTGAATACAAACTGCCTGCCCACGCCCGTTTTCAATCCGGGCACGGGCAGGCGTATTCGAAAGACGCCTTACAGCACGCTCAGTTGTCTTCTGCGAACGCAGCCAGCCGGCCGTGAATGAGTGCGCGCGCCTCAGCGACCATCCGGCTCACGAGTTCCGCGCAGGTGGGAATATCCTCGATCAGCCCGATCGCGAGACCAGCGGGGAACGTTCCATCTTCCGTATCCCCCGTTTCGTAAATGCGTTTTCCGCGTTCGCCACTCACGAGTGGTTTGAGATCCGCGAAGGTCGCGCCTTCCTTGTATTCGAGTTCCAGCACATTCTCCGCTACCGAATTTCTGAAAATGCGCGAGGTGTTCTTCAGCGTGCGGAAAATCAGCGCCGTGTTGCGCTCGTCGTTCTCGACCAGCCTGCGCTTGACGTTCTCATGAATCGGCGCTTCCTGCGTGGCCATAAATCGCGTGCCCATGTTGATGCCGTCCGCACCGAGCGCGAGTGCCGCGACCATGCCGCGCGCGTCGGCGATGCCGCCCGATGCCAGCATCGGAATGCGCAGTTTCGCGGCGGCTGCCGGCAACAGAATGAGGTTGGGCACATCGTCTTCGCCTGGGTGACCCGCACATTCGAAGCCATCCACGCTCACGGCGTCACACCCCAGTGCCTCCGCCTTCAGCGCGTGACGCACGGAAGTGCATTTGTGGATGACCTTGATACCCGCAGCCTTGAACGCCGGCATGTACGGCTCGGGATTGCGTCCCGCCGTCTCGACGACCTTCACGCCGTTCTCCACGATCGCTTGCACGTACTCATCGTACGGAACCGGTTTGATCGTCGGCAGTATCGTCAGGTTCACGGCGAACGGCTGATCCGTCATCGATCGAACACGGCCAATCTCGTTGCGCAGCGCCTCCGGCGTGGGTTGCGTGAGTGCGGTGATGGTGCCGAGCGCACCGGCGTTCGAGACGGCAGCGGCCAGTTCCGCGCGGCCCACCCACATCATGCCGCCTTGAACGATGGGATATTGAATCCCAAGCAACTCGGTAATGCGCGTTTTCATGTACTGATCCTGTGATGTAAGTGCAACCTGCTTCCGCAGCGTGCAGGCCGTCGAGCGCAGCACGTTCGTTTGTATTTACGAACACCGTGCGATTATATACACTTTATTCACGTTGCCGATACGGGTGTGCCGAACACGCGCACGTGCGTCGGATTGCACGAGACATGAATGATCAGGAGAGTTGATGAACAAGCGAGACGAAAAAATTGGCGCTGAGGAAGCGTCGGTTCGCCCCACGCGGGATCAGGCGGAAGAAGCCGTGCGAACGCTTATCCGATGGGCGGGTGACGACCCCGAAAGAGAAGGTCTCATTCAAACACCCGCACGCGTCGCGCGCGCGTATCGCGAGTTCTTCTCGGGATACGAATCCGATCCGATGCAGATTCTTGCTACGACGTTTTCAGAAGTGGATGGCTACGACGAGATGGTGGTACTAAAGGACATCCGCTTCGAAAGCTATTGCGAGCACCATATGGTGCCCATCATCGGGCGCGCCCACGTTGCTTACCTGCCTGAGCATCGTGTGGTCGGCATCTCCAAGCTTGCGCGCCTCGTCGACATCTATGCCAAGCGTCTGCAGATTCAGGAGAAGATGACCGTTCAAATCGCCGATGCGTTGAACACAGTGTTGCAGCCCAAGGGAGTCGCCGTGATCCTCGAAGCCGCGCATCAGTGCATGAGCACGCGCGGCGTGCATAAGCCCGGCGCGTCGCTGGTGACGAGCCGGATGCTGGGTGCGTTTCGCGACGATCCCTCAACGCGCCGGGAGTTCCTGTCGATCGTAGGCCACAGCACGATCATGCCGTTGCCCAATAGCTAAAAGCCAACGTCGGCTCCCAACCGACGTTGGCTTGCATAACATTCTGGTTGCTTTCTCGCAAGCGTCGCACGGTGCTTACGCAAGCCCCTGGACTTCGCTGGGCTGACGTGTCGTGAGAGGCCGCTCGTAGGAGACGTCTTCACGATTTCGTGAAGTTACGCCATTGCTCATCAGGATTTCGCGCCAGGCAGCTGGCACTTCGGCCGGCGCGAGCTCGTTGATCGCCTCCGAGATGCAGACGCGAGCGGCAATCGCCCACACGCCATTGCGCCTTTCGAATCGGTCGATATAGCGCCCCACCGCAAGCGTGTCCGGCTTGACGCGATTCTCGCCGAAGAAAAGCCAGTACGTTTCCCCGTGCGCCTCGTCGCCCTTCAGTTCGACACTGTGATTGAACACCATATGGTGGTGCGATAGCTGATGCTCGGTATGGTACGCAAAGGCCCAATCTACGAATTCCTTTGCATTGCCAACGAATGCGCCGTGGTCATCTATCCCATCCGGGTGGTACGCCGACAGCGTCAACTCACGGTCCATGCGGTCGACCCCGCGGCAATAGCGGTGCACGCATTCGAGTATGGCCTGTTTGTCCAACAGCGCCTCCACGCGTGCGCTCAACTCTTCGTTCATGGTTTCTACCGTTAGTAAGTCATGGCGACGAAAAAGACCACCGCGCCGATCACCGCGCCAATGAAGCAATACCCTTCACCTGTCGACAAATCGGTTTCCTCTTCTTGCGCGCGACTCGCAATCGCACATCCAACGAGGCCCGCGAATGCCGTCGCACCGAGCACGGCAATCGTCATCACAACGTCGAACAGCGCCGAACGGCCCAACTCTTCCATGCGCAAGTCGCGTTGCAGCAGCCAGATCGCCGCTGCCGAAATCGACAAGAGGATAAGCGGGAGCCATACCCTGCGCGCTTCTCGAGCGCGCTCACCAGGCATCGTTTTCATCGTGCCGCCCCCTCCATGCGCATCTTGCCGAAGATACGGTGTGCCATCGCACCCAGCGCACGCGCCGCCCAGTTCGATTGTTTTGCGCGATCCGATTCGTCCGACGAGGGAGGATGGCTGCCAGCAGGCTGGCGCCGATAGTGGAACGTGTAGTCCGCGAGAGGGCCACGTAAATCGCTGTCGAGCAGATACATCGCATGTCTCCGATCAGGCTTATGCCACGCGGGCGCTTTCGCGGCGCCTCTATGTCGACATCGTAGGTGACGAAGTTCCGTTATGCAACAACTCGTTCAATTAATTGTGTCGGTATTTTCACCAGCCGCCAGGGCGTAGCGTGGTGCGTATGCGCGAGCGCACGCTACGCACACGGTCAAGTGTGCGCAACGGATCGTATTCAATGGGGGAGAGTAAAAAGCAGCCCCAAGCCGCATCGCCGATGCGGCTTCGCAACGCGAAAAACGGGCCGCCGAGGGGCGATCAGGAAACCTGGAAACCGCCGTCGACAGCCAGGAGCTGGCCGGTGACATAGTCCGATGCCGGCGAGGCAAAGAACAGCACGGCGCGCGCGATATCGGAGGCGACGCCAATGCGGCCCAGGGGCATACGGCCGGGCTGCGTAATCGGGCCGCTTGCCTGATGGACCTTGGTCGATGCAGCTGCGCCCTCGGTCGCCACGCCGCCGGGCAACACTGCGTTCACACGAATTGCGTCTGCTGCGAATTCGAGAGCGGCCACTTTGGTGAGGTTATTGACGCCCGCCTTCGATGCGCCGTAATCGCCGTTGTCGAAAATCACGGGCTGCAGCGAAGCCACCGACGAGATATTGATGATGGAACCGCCGCGCTTGGCCGCTTGCATGCGCTTGATCGCTTCGCGCATGCAGAGGAAGGTGCCGCGCAGGTTCACGCCGAGAACCTTGTCCCACTTCTCGGCTGACGTTTCGACGAATTGCGTCTTCGGATAGATGCCCGCATTGTTGACGAGAATATCGAGACGCCCGAGCTTCGCCTGCACGGTTTCGTACATCGCAAGAATCGAAGATTCGTTGCCGATGTCCACCTTGACGGCGATTGCCTTACCGGAAGCGCTTTCGATTTGTTTGACCGTTTCCTGCGCCGCTTCCTCGTTCAGGTCCGCCGCGACCACAGCGGCGCCGGCCGACGCCAGCAACAGCGCCGTCTCGCGGCCGATACCCGAACCTGCCCCTGTCACCACCGCCACTTTCTGATCGAGACTGAAAAGACTCGCCACATTCGTACTCACTGCTCCTCCTTTGGCTCGCCACGCGAGCGGGTTATTTTGTGAACGTCATTCGTAAACATAAACACCCCACCGTGGGGTGTCAAGGTGAACGCAGAAACGAATGGCGCGAGGAGCAGCGAGAATGAATCGGTTCAACGGCGCGACTGCGCGCGTCACACCGGGGTCGGCGACGCGATTTCGCGCATGATGTCGAGCATCGCGCGGTGCCAGGGCTTGTGGGGTCTATCCGCCCACACCAGCGACACTTCCGTTTCGCCAGATGCCGGGACATCTTCTATATCAACGTAAGCAACACCTTCCACGGGCAAGTATCGCGCCGAGTCCAGCATCAAACCGACACCCAGCTCGTGAGCGACGAGGTTGAGCATCGTATAGGGGTGGCGAGCCTGCTGGGTCACTCGCGGCGACAAGCCCTCCTCGCGCCGTGCTGCTTCGAACGCGGCGAACAGCGGTTGCGACATCTGCTGAGGGAACATGATGAGTGGATATCGAGCGAGATCAGCGATGCGAATCGAACGCTGCGCGGCGACGGGCCACTTCGCGGGGACCGCGGCCACCACGCGCAGGCGCTCGATCACTACGCTTTCCAGACCCGAGACGTCCGCCGCGCTGGTCACTACCACGCCCAGGTCGATGCTGCCATTTTTCACGCTCGCGACAGTCAGGGCACTACCACGCTCGATCAACCGGACATCGACACCCGGCCATTGCTTGCGCAGCCCCTGAATGGCGAGCGGCATGATGCGTAGCGCGCACATCGGCACGAACGCCACGCTCAAGCTCGCCAGTTCATCGGCTGCCTGACGCACCCGCCGCTCGGCTAGTTCCGCTTGCGCGATGAGCGGCTTGGCTTCCGCGAGCAACGCGGATCCCGCGGGCGTGAGGGTCACACCGCGCGGCGTGCGTTCGAGCAGCTTGATGCCAAGCTGTTCCTCCAGCCGCATGATCGACTGGCTGAGCGGCGGCTGCGCCATGCCGAGGCGCGCAGCCGCACGCCCGAAGTGCTGGGTCTCCGCAACCGCTACAAAGTGCCTGAGATGCCGCAATTCCATGGCTTGATATGACTTCGATATCGAGGGTGCCGCCAGCATATCGCCTTTGTCCCGTTGCAGTGCACTACGGATGAACCCTGGTCACATTGTTGAACGTGGGCGGTATCGGGTGCATCCGGACTTGACGTAGACCTGCGTCCACCATCCCCGCGGGCGTCTAACCGTGGCGGGCCAGCCGGATACCAGCCTCGTCGCGGCGCTCAGCGGCGCAGGGATCACGCCGTCATCCGTGCCCGTGGTGCTACCGTATCTGCGTACCGGGGCACTCAAGATCGTGCTTCCCGAATACCGGGCGCACGGCGACGAGGCGGATGGTACGGGGCGGCGCATTTAGGTGCATTACCCCCACCGCCAGTATCTGCCCGCAAAAGTCAGGGTTTTTGTGGATTACCTGCTCGAACAGTTTCGTTCGACCGATACCGGCAAGGCGGAACTCGACACCTTTGCCGCCTGAATGCCGGGCAGCTTCATTCTTCATTCGTGGCCGGCGCCGCGCCGTCGATACGCGGAAGGACTCATCGAAACGTATTTGTGGAAGATGTTGCGAAACGCGCGCACATCTGAATAGCCAACCATGACGGCGATCTGCTCGATGGAGACCTGAGTGTTGCGCAGCATGCGCTTTGCTGACTCGATTCGCAATGAGCTTGCATAAGCCCGCGGCGTCATGCCGAGGCTTCGTGAGAAGCGGCGCAGCAACGTAGCGTGACTGACCGCCAGCACGTCCGCCAGTTCGCTGATTTTGAAGTCCTGGGCGAAACGCTGTGCGAGCCAGAACTGCGCGCTGCTTACGAGCGGATCGTCGCTCGACAGGCGGCCTTCCTCGCGCTCGCCATCCGTGCCTGTCGTCGAGGCTAGCCATTGAGCGGTATGCGATGAAATCGCACGATCGACGAGGCGCGCCACGAGTTGCCATTCGCTTGCCGGCACGCTGCAGGTGTGCGCGCCTCCGTGCTCCGCGATTGTGGCGCCTGTGTCCACGCGCACCTTAGGATAGCGCGAGCGCAGCAAGCCCCTGAGCACGCGCGGGACAGCCGCAGGGCCACCGTCGAGAAGGCCTGCCTGAGCGAGCAGCAATACCCCTGTGCCGCTTGCGGCCAGTACCGCGCCCCGGGAACGTTGCCAACGCAGCCACTCCGTCACCGGCTGTGCGTGGTCGAGCAGCGTAACGAGCGCCTCCTCGCTGGCCACCGCAAAGGCCGGGAGGTAGACGATGCTGTACTCGGCGTCCCCCAGCAAGTCGCCGTCACTATCCATCTTCCGGCCGCCGGCGAACTCCAGACTGCCCGCGGTGGCGCTCAACAGGCGCACCTGCGTCTTCATCGTGTGGCGGTATGGCGGCGCGAACTGCGTAAATACATGTCGCGCAATGAGCGCGAACCCATCCACCAGCGCGCCCACGCTCGACAGGTAGCTGCCCGGCAGCACGAGCGCGGCAACGTCTTTCACTGGCTCAGTCGGGGTGGCGGGCTTGCGAATTTCGATCCCCTTATATGCAGAATTTGATCCTCTTTCGCGGCGATCTTAGCACGCATCATCGTCAATATTGCCAGCGAAAAGAATGGCGGGAAAAGCGGAGCCGCTACCCGCCACCCATAGCCGCGCCGCCGCGGTAAAACAGGAGACGCAAATGAAGACCCTCGAAGAAAAGCACGCCTATGGTTTAAAGGTATTCGGCGAAATCATGGGTGAGGACAAGGCAGCCGGCCTGCGGGCCGCAAGCGAGTCCAACGGCTTCGGCGCCGATATTTCACGCCTTGCCGTCAATTACGCGTTCGCGGACGTATGGGGCGACGACAAGCTCGAGCGCAAACAGCGCAGCCTCGTGACGCTCGGCATCCTGATTGCCAACCGGCAGACACTCGAGCTGAAAAACCACGTCCGCATTGCAGTACGCAACGGTCTGAGCGCACGAGAGCTCGAGGGTGTGCTCATTCAGGCGCTGCCGTATGCAGGCTTCCCGGCTGTCGCCTCCGCCACCACGGCCGTACTCGAGACGCTGCGGGAACTGGGCATCGACACAACCACCCGCACTTCGGAAGAACGCGGATTGCTGTGAGACAGCGGCAAAGCGCCCTGCGACCTGAGGAGACAATTTGTGAGCACACCAATCGTGGATATCGTGCCGACGATGCGCGAATTCAACGTTTCGAACGATCTGCTCGGCGATCACGCCGCGCTGCAACAACGCTGGGACGAAGACGGCTACCTGTTCTTCCGCGACGTACTGGACCACGAGCCGCTCGAACGCATGCGCGCGCTGCTCGTTGACCACCTCGACCGCAACGGTTTCGTGGACCGTAACGATCGGGACGTGCGATGGACCGGCAAGGAGCGCGAAAATTTCAGCTTCTTTCCCGTGAAGGAAATGAATGAGCAGCGCGCCGCGCGAACCGTGATGGAAGATCCCGCAACTCGCGCATTCTTCCAGCGGCTCTTCGACGTACCGCTTTATTGGGTGCCGTTTACCGAATACCGCACTTCGCCGCCCGCCATCGACAAAAACCGCACACGCTTCGACTTCATTCACGAAGATGCGATCTACAGCGACCGCCTCGACTTCATCATTTGCTGGATTCCACTCAGCGATATCGACGCGCAAGTTGGTGGACTGGCCGTAGCGGAAGGGCTGCACAAGCTTCCGTGCCTGCATAAGAAGGACGGAGACAAGATCATTCCCATCGACCTTGCGAGCGTGCCCGAAGAAGCATGGCGCCGCACGAACTACCGTCTGGGCGACGTCCTGTTGATGAGCCGGCGCACGCCGCATTCCGGGCTCAGCAATCATTCCGACCGCTTCCGCCTTTCGCTCGACACGCGCATCCTGCCGCAAGGCGGCAGTTTCCCGTTCGCGCCCCGGCTGCCCTATGTGGGCACGCTGACGTCTATCGCGCCTGACCAGATCGTTGTGCGCGACGCGGATGGCGAGCATGTCTTGCGGCTCGACGAAACGAGCTATTTGCGCGGTTTCCAGGGCAACCGCGTGCGCGGCGAGGAGATTGCCGACGTTTATCACCCGGGCTGCGAAGTGATCGTCGCACATGAAGGCGGCCTCGTTCAAACGCTGCGACCGCAGCATTGATCGTGCTATCGCGCGGAAAGACGACGCTTCGTCTTTCCGCTTCGCGCCCCTTGGCGCCCGCGCATTCGCCACCGCATATTTTTCTGAACACCGTGCTAATATTAGAACACAAGCGCGATTCCAGGCGATTCCTCAATGACCGGTCGCATGGCTAGTGACTTCGTGCGCTATGCGCCCAACCACGACACGGCCGGCCTACCTCTATAGTTCGACCACCGGAAAATCATGACCGATTCATCCGACGCGACACTCGTCATCGGCGCTACTGGCGCGCAAGGGGGTGCTACCGCTCGTCGCCTCCTTGCGGCTGGACGTACAGTGCGCTTTCTGACACGAGATCCAGACTCGCCGACTGCGCGGGCACTCATCGAAATGAATGCGCAGGGCCTAAGGGGGGATCTGGACGACCGTGAGTCGCTCGAAAAAGCGATGGAGGGCGTCCGCTCCGTCTTTTCCGTTCTCCTCCCTGATTTCGATCGCAGCGACAGGGAGCGCCGCCAGGGTTTCGCGCTCATCAACGCAGCGCGCAACGCGGGCGTCCCGCAATTCGTTCATACCTCCGTGGCGCAGGCAGGCAATCATTTGACGTTTCCAGACTGGAACGAGAAGCGCTGGAATCAAAAATACTGGACGGACAAATGGGACGTCGAAGAGGCCGTTCGCTCTGCGGGTTTCGAATCATGGACGGTCTTGCAACCGGCATTCATGATGGACAATCTCGCTGAGCCGAAAGCGCGCGCGATGTTCCCGCACCTGCGCGAGGGCTTGCTGCTCAGCGCGTTGCTGCCCGATACCCGGCTCGACTGGGTTGCCGCCGACGACGTGGGTGCGCTCGCAGCCAGCGCGCTCAACGACGCGCAACGCTGGCATGGCGAGACTGTGCCGCTGGCTTCGGAGAAGCTCACGATGTCCGCAGTGGGAGCTCGCCTCGCTCAGGTTCTTGGCACACAGATTGGCGTTTCGCACGTCTCGCCGGACGAAGCGCGAGCAAGGGGCCTCGCACCGGGCTGGGTGAACGCGCAGGAATGGATCAACGCGGTCGGGTATCGCGTCGACATCGATTCGCTCTCCGAACGTGGTATCCAGCTGACCTCGATGACAGACTGGATCGACGCGAATCGACAGCACATCCCGCTTGCGTGACAGGTGTGCGAAACAATCCTTGAGCAATGGAAGAGCCGCAATGAATGTCAGTGCCCCCTCCTGGTTCGATCTCGCCATGAGCCAGCCACGCCGCTCCCACTTCACCGAAGCCAGCGGGGCCGCAGTGCACTATGTTTCCTGGAACGCCGCAGACACAGGCAAACCTCCGCTCGTCTTCGCGCATGGATTTCTAGGACACACGCACTGGTGGGACTTCATTGCGCCGTTTTTCACCGACCGCTTTCGCGTGTTCGCTCTGGATTTCAGCGGCATGGGTGACAGCGGCTACAGGCAGGAATACAGCGCAGACATTTTCGTGCGCGACCTCGTAGCCGTCGTAGATGCAATCGGCTCCGGTCCGTGTGTTGCAGTCGGCCACAGCTTCGGCGGATCTCGTCTCCTGCAGGCGTGCGCGACTTTTCCCGATCGTCTCTCGCATGCCATCGTGCTCGATTCGTATTTCATGCTACGCGGCGATAGCTTGCCTGCCGTGGAACGTCGCCCGCCTCCGCGTCCCTATCCGGACTGGCAAACCAGCGTCAGCCGCTTTCGCCTCATCCCCGAGCAGGATTGCGAGCCGTGGCTTCTTGAACATCTTGCGCAGACATCGCTTCGCCAAACCGCCGAAGGTTGGGTGTGGCGTTTCGACCCGAAGCTGCGGGATCTCCAGCCGGTCGAAGGCGAGGAAGACCTGCTGACCCGCATCACGGTTCCCGTCAGCTACGTTCACGCCGAGTGCAGCAGCGTGGTCAGCGCGGATCGCGCGCGCCACATCGTAGCGGCGATTCCTGGCGCGAAGGGACCCATCACGATGCCGCGCGCAGGCCATCACATGATGCTTGACCAGCCACTCGCGCTGGTGAGCCTCTTACGAGCGTTGCTGGCATGAAACCCGACACAACTGCAACCTGGACAAGTGAGTTGCCTCTCTCGGCTCTGATCGCGCGCGCCGTCGAACAGCACGGCGCCACGCCGCTCCATTTTCATACCCAGGGCGGCGCCTACACGTGCACCACGCAGTCCTTGCTGCACGACGCGAGAGGAATATGCAAGGCGCTGCGAGCGATCGGCCTGCGTCGAGGCGAGGTGATCGCGATACAGCTCCCCACACAACGCGAGACTGCGCTTCTGTATCTGGCTGCACTCGAAATCGGCGCCGTGCTCGTACCGATCGTCCACATCTACGGTCCAGCCGAAGTCGGCTTCATCCTTCGGCAGTCGCGCGCCCGATTTCTTTGCGTACCCGACCTCTGGTGCGGCACGGACTACCTGGAGCGTGTCGCGGCGCTAGGCGACCCACCCGATCTGGAGCGCGTTATCGTCGTTGGCAATCGGGCGCCCGCGAACGGTATCACGTTCGATGCGCTGCAACGGCTCGCGGCGACAACGCACGATCGGCATCTCGGGGACGCGCCAACATCGGAAGACATCTGCCTGCTGCTGTACACATCGGGGACCACGGCTTCACCCAAAGGCGTTCAGCACTCGCATCGCACCGTTGGCGCAGAGTGGCAGATTCCGTTCATCGACGGGTCTGGGCCTTACCTCACACCCTTCCCCGCCGGACATATCGCAGGCTTCAATTTTCTGCTGCGCCCGTTCGTCACCGGCACGGAGATGGTGTTCATGGACCGATGGGACGCCTCGCTCGCTGCGCGACTCATCGAAGAGCATCGCGTGCGCCTTTCAGGCGGCACGCCGTTCCATCTTCAAGGACTCCTTGATGCCGCTCATCACGACGGCCGCAGCCTGGCGTCGCTTGTGTCTTACGGTCTGGGCGGCACTGGCGTCACGCCCGAGCACGTCGCGCTGGCCGATCGCGCCGGATTTACGGGAACACGCGCTTATGGGTTGACCGAGCACTCGACGGTGAGCGTTGGCTGGGCCGATTCGCCTTTTGAAATTCGAGCCAATTCGGACGGGCGCGTTCAGCCCGGTTCTCAGGTGCGCGTTGTCGACGAGTTAGACCGCGACCTGCCTGCGGGACACGACGGCGAGATTCTCATCAAGGGACCGGAGTTGTTCGTCGGTTACACCGACCCGGCGCTCAATGCAGCGGCATTCACTCGCGACGGATGGTTCCGGACTGGCGATATTGGTCATCTCGACGAAAGCGGCTGCCTGACCATCACGGACCGAAAGAAGGACATCGTGATTCGCGGTGGAGAAAACATCTCGTCGCTCGAAGTGGAGCGCGTGCTTGCCACTCACCCCGCCGTACGCGATGTCGCCGTCGTGGCGCAACCCGACGCCCGATACGGCGAAAGAGTCTGTGCCGTAGTCGTCTTGCACGAACACACGGCACTCGACCTGAGCGCAGTTCAGACCCACTTTGCCGCCGCGGGCGTGGCGAAGCAAAAGACCCCCGAGCATCTTTGCATCGTTACAGAACTGCCGCGCACGCCATCGGGAAAAGTGCGAAAAGGCGACCTGCGCAAGCAGCTTTCCACGTAACGGCAGTTCAGTCGGCACTTATCGCGCGTGGTTGTCCTGGCGCGACTTGAAAAAACGATCTCGCTGCCTCGACACCTCATCGGACGCAGCGAGCCGATCGTAAATCGTGCGCGCCGCGGCCAGGCCCGCTTCGAAATCAGCCGACTCGGCGGCGGCAGCGATGGCATCCAGGCACTTGCTTTCTATCGCATCGCCACAGGCGAGACGTGCGCGCGCCTTAGCGATAACGGAAACCGGATCGTGATCCGGCAATGGCAGCCGACTTATCAATGGCAACGCCGCGCTGCCGATCTTCGCTCGCGCCAGTTCGATCGCCAGGCGCAACACGTGCTGCTCATCGCCCTCGACGATTCGGTCGAATAGCGCTGTTCCGGCGAACGTACTCGCGGACACGATTTGCGTGCCGAGAATGAACTCGATCGATTTTGCGAGGCCCAGCACACGCGGCAAACGCTGCGTCCCGGACAAAGGGATCACACCAAGCCTGCACTCCGGCAGCCCGATCTGCGCATTGTCTGCGACAAGCCGGTAATGGCAGACCAACGCCGTTTCCAGCCCACCGCCAATGGCAAATCCGTGAATAGCGGCGACAACCGGCTTCTCGCTCGCCTCGATCACCGGATGAACATGCAGCGATAACGCGGGGGCTGCCGCCGCAGCGGCCGTGCCGAATTCGCGGATGTCGCCGCCTGCAGTGAAGCCACGACCGCAGCCTTTGAGCACGATCGCTCGAACTTCCGGATCGTGCCGCGCCGCTTCGAACGCAGCGACGAGCCCGCGACGAACTCCGAGGCCCAGCCCGTTGACCGGCGGGTGGCTCATCGCGACGACGGCCACGTCGTCTTCTACGTAATACTCGACGTTGTCGAAGCGCTGAGCGTTCCGGTTGTTCATCGATTGTTCGCCAGCCAACTCGGCATATCCGTCGGCCACGGATCCGCATATACCGCGTGCACACCCATTGCAGTCGTGTAGGCAAGGTTCAGTACATTGCAAAACGCGACGAAGGCCAGCACGCGCAGCGCCGTGCGAACCGCAGAATGGCACTCGAGACGATCGACGCCTCGTTCGATCGCCGTGTAACCGTTGTTGTCGACGCTCATCAGAAGGAACGCAGAAGCCACGAAGGCGGACGGAAACAGCAGGAACTCGTAAACCGGAAACTGGTAGTAGTGACCGCCCCAGAACGAAACACGCTGAAACGCGCCCGGCCACGCATCGAATCCCATGAAGCGGCTGGCAGCGATGTCGAGCAGACCCATCGTCATCCAGATGGCAGCGAAGCCCGCGAGCGTGAGTCCAACGTTGCCCGCACGGGGCCAACGCTGGCGGACCGCACGCATCGCCCATAGCGCGACCACCGCTGTGCCTGTGAACGTGTAGAAGTAGCTTGGCGCGTCGATCAGGACTGGCTCAGCAATGCGGGCATGCGGCGACTGCCAGAACGGAATGAATCGGCACCAGCAGCCGAAATTCACCGCATAGGCGTTATAGGTGAACATCGGCCGAAGGAAGTCCAACCACGGGTCGAGCCAGTATGCCGAGAGCCAGCCGATCATCATGAGACGCACCGCGTCGATGCGGCGGCTTTTGACGATTCCGTAGATGAACCAGATTGCCACCGGAATCAATAGCAGCACGCTGACCCATTGGTAATGGTCGATCGTCGCCTTCACGGATTCCGGAATCGGGTCCGCGCCCAGTTCGACGGGGCGGAAGTCCTCCGAACGAATCCATGCCACGTAGGCGTAGAATTGTGCAAAAGCGAAAAGCGCACCGAGCGCAGCCCACGCATACACCCTGTGCCAGGTCGTGCTGCGTCGAGCGACCATCTCCGACATGCTTGCCTCCTCATCATTATCACATCATTCACATTCTTGAATGATGGTCTAAAAAATGTACCCTGCTGAGGAGACAACGTCAAGCGCCATACGCGATGCGGCTTCGGTAGCGGCACGCCTGGCCGTGCCGCTCAACGCCCCCGAAGGTTGTTATCGGCCGATAAGGTCATGAATCTCGTGATCGAGCGCTGCCATTGCGAATCGCGGGGCAACTGCGCAATTGTTGACTTCCACCTGCCATTCCACCGGGTTCACGAGCCAGAAGAACAGTCCGTAGACGATGTGCCGCCGATACGCTTCGAGCGCGCTTTCAAATGACGGCGGCTCCTTCACCCCGTAAAACGCAAGCCGCTCGAGATAGTGCTCGAGCAGCGCACGCTCCCATCGCGGTCGATCCGCGATGTCCAATGCCGAGATCAGGAAATACGTGACATCATGGGCCCACGGTCCGCGTCGATACGACTGCCAGTCGAGAAAGCCGGGCGTGCCGTCGCGGTCGAAATAGAGATTTCCGAGGTGAACGTCGCCGTGGAGAAGCGTCATCGGCCCGATACGGTCGAAAGCGCGCAGATCGAGCAACGCGCGCTCCATCCAGTCCCGATCATGAAACCGCTTTGGCACGGCAACCCCGCGAGGCAACTGCGTATAGCTTGCGAAAACATCGGGTTTCAACTGGCCCCAGTGATACGTGCCTGACTCGCCATCGGGCAGCGGATCCTGCGGCGCCAGCCAGGCCAGTTCACCACCACTATCGAGTTCCGGTGATTGCCAGAACTGGGCGTGCCAACGTGCCTGCGCGTCCAGATTCGCCGCGGCCTGCGCAAACGTGAGCGGCTTTTGCACGCGGCAGAATTCAACGTTCCGTGAGCTTAGATCTTCGAGGATCACGATAGACTGCCCGCTTCGAGCGTCCGTCTCTGCGTAAAAGCAGGCCGGTACGTTCGCGTGCATGTGAGGATGGACTTCCTTGAAGAACCTCGCCTCGTATTCGTATATGTAGGCGTTCAGATTCCGATATTCTGGAACGAAACCGCCCTTCACGATCAACGACTCCGGCAAGCCTAGCTCGCGCCCTCTTGCGTTGTAGACAGGATGCACCCTGACTTTGGTAGCGGTTCCGTACATCACATCGCTCACGGTGAGTGATTCGACCGTCACGCCCTCATGACCGCGCGCGAGCGCCGACGTCAGCCACGACGGCGTGATTTCCTCGACGTGCAAGGGGAGCCTTTCGGGAACCGGGTTCGATCTGTTCGCAACAAACATGTTGACGCGCTCCTGAGAAGTGCATGTGAGTTCGCGCATGTTGCGCGGCACCTCCAGACGCTCGCAACAGGGGAAATCCCGGCTGGCGTCATTGTTTCAAATATAGAACAACGTACACATGTTCGGACATGCTTTCACTCCGGTACTGGCCTGGCAATCGCCTCGCAGCCCTGAAGTCTCTGATAATCCGAGCCAGCGACTTTGAGAACAGCCGACACCGCGCGGAAAGCACGCGTGCAACACCAACGTCGTGCCGGTGTCGACAGAGTTCCGACCCGCTTGCCTGCAGCCATACGGAAGGGCCTGCTTCGCTGCGGCATCGGTCATCGAGAACTGCTTTCCCGCGTCGGCGCCGGTTTGGTAGCTCAAGGTCTTGCTCGTGTAGAGCAGCGCGCCGTCGAGTACGCCATAGAGCGTCACGCTGCTTTGCGCGTGAGCGGCCGTACCGATGCTGCCTGATAAAATGCCCGCTAGTACAACGACTAAAATGCGATGGGAAGGGAATGTCACGAATAATCTCCATATATAGTTATACTTAATATCAATACAATTGTGCGACTTCTATCGTTGGCTCTAGCTGGACGATGTTATCCGCGCAGCGGCTGCGCGAACTGTCGACGTGCGTCGTAGCGCGAGCCCATTAACCGTTAAATTTCCTATGCGTGATCGCGAGCCGCGCCCCGCCTTCCGGTTCCTGGCCGATTTGTGCTCGGCCGCGTAGCATCACCGGTCCTCGGTCTCCGGCGCCGGCGCGGGTGCGCTGGGGAGCCGATCCATTGCGTATTCGGCGAGGGCAGTGATAGTGAGCGCGGGGTTGACCCCAGGATTCGCGGGAAGGGCGGCGGCGTCGCAGACGATCATGTTCTCGTAACCAAACACTTTCAGCCCCGCATCGATAACGCCGGTGGTCGCGTTCGAGCCGATGACCGCGCCGCCGAGGATGTGCGCCGTCCATGGGGCGTTGCGGAAGGCTTCTGTCAGGGTGCTGCCCGCAACCCCGCCCGTTTCTTCGGCGAGCCACTTCACGACCTTGTGCCCGACGCCGAGGAATGTCGGGGCGGGACGGGACTTGTCGATCTCGCTGACCAGCGTGTAGCCGTTGCCGCCGCTGCGTTTCTGCGCGCGCAACCGGACCGCGTTGTCGCGAGGCTGCATGACGAGCATCGCCAGTGATCGGGCGCTCCAACCCTCGGATTCGTACACGAGTCCCACCATTGCTGGCCTGCAAGGGAGCGCCATGCTGGCGCTCGGCGGCGAAGCGGGAAATTTCCAGGCGGGGCGGCAATATTCGGTCAGCCTGAAATACACATTCAAGGGGCTAATGATCAACGCCGCGCTGTATAGCGGCAATGCCGGGGGCACTGCCGCTACGACGCCCGTTCCCAGCGCAGTGCAGTTCACTGGCCACACCGTCGGCGCGGCTTACGATTTCGGAAAGCTAACACTCGATGCGTCGTTCGTCTCGTACAAGGTTGCGGGCTCCTTCGATAGTCACGTCTACGGCGGAGGCTTCAGCTATGGTGTGACGCCGGCGCTGAACGTGAACGGCGGCGTATGGTTCACGCAGGATCGTAACGACACATCCAATCATTCGATCCTAGCTGCAGTCGGCTCCGAAATCTACCTCTCGAAGCGCACGACACTCTATGGGCAGGTCGGATTCGTCCGTAACCACGGCGCGATGGACACTGGCCTGTCGATCAACGGGGCACTATATGGCGTGACGGGTTCGACAGTCGGCGCCAACGCTGGCATTCGCCACCTGTTCTGAACGGCACCTTTGCGACAAAGTCGGACAGAACGTGCCCCTCTGCTGTACATGCAGTTTCTAAAGATGAGCAGCTTGTTCCTGTCATAGTTTTAGCACAGGTATATTGGATACGCTCGTTGGTCGAGGTTCACTAGTCCGGCCGGCGCTGTCACGTTGACGAAGTGGCCGGGTAAGATGTGTTAATGAAGAAGACCAAATCGCTTTATCACGGCCACCGGTTTCCGGCGGCGGTCATCAGCCACGCGGTTCGCTGGTATTTCCGGTTCCACCTCAGCCTGCGCGACGTCGAGGAGTTGCTGTTCGAGCGCGGTGTGGTCGTGAGCTACGAGACCGTCCGTCGCTGGTGCGACAAATTTGGCGCGAGCTTTGCCCATCGTGTCAAAGCGGTGCGGCGCAAGCCAGCCAGCACCTGGCATCTCGACGAGATGTTTGTGACGTTGCGCGGTGAACCCTATCTGCTGTGGCGGGCAGTCGATGAACATGGGGCCGGACTGGACATCCTGCTGCAGAAGCGGCGCGGGGCGATTGCACCAAACACAATTGCCTCCCGCCTGCGTGCCCGCGGACAACGTCGCTCGACGGGGATGGGATGAAGCGTATAACACGCATAAGCCACAGTGTTTTTCGTCGCGCGCTGTCCGGTCAGCTCTGTCAAACGCACCACACATCAAGCAGGTAAGGCCTGCCTCGCACGCCCGGAGCGACGCGCAGTGTAGTCGACGGCTGCGCCCCCAAGATATGCGTCGTGCAGCACATCAAGCCGGGCCAGTTCGGCCGCCGCGCCCTCGGCAAGCACGCGTCCACCTTCGAGTACGTAGCCGTGCTGCGCGTAACGCAGCGCCATCGTCGCGTTCTGCTCGGCAAGCAGAAAACTCACGCCCTCGTCACGGTTGAGCGCCGCGACGATCTCGAAGATTTCCTCGACCACCAGCGGCGCGAGTCCCATTGACGGCTCGTCGAGCAGCACCATCGAGGGACGCGCCATCAGCGCGCGACCGATCGCCACCATCTGCTGCTCGCCACCCGACGTCAATCCCGCCAGCGAGTGGCGCTTAATCTTCAGACGCGGAAAGATCGCGTAGATCCGTTCGAGATCTGCTTCGATCCCGGCCCGGCGAGGGCGCCGGGCGAACGAGCCGATGCGCAGATTTTCCTCGACCGACAGATGCGCAAAGCAGCGCCGCCCTTCCAGCACCTGGACAAGACCGCGCTCGACCAGTGTCCACGGCTCGATGCGCGCGATGTCCGCGCCGCGATAGACGACGCGGCCACCCGTCAGTTCGCCGCGCTCCGCGCGCACGAGGTTCGAGATCGCCTTGAGCGTGGTCGTCTTGCCTGCACCGTTGCCGCCGAGCAGCGCAACGATCGCGCCCTCGGGCACCGCCAGCGACACCCCGCGCAGGGCGGGGATGATCTGGCTGTAGGTCACGGCGATCTCATCGACCTGCAGGATCGGGGGGCTCGCCATGTCAGAGGTCCTTGCTGCAATCGCGCGGCGTAATGCCCCTCTCCTTCGCATACGACAGCGCCGACTTCTCGATGATCGGACGCAGCAGCGCGCGGTCCGCCTGCACCCAGTTGCTGATCACGTTCCACTTACGGCCATCCCATTGCTGGAAGCGCACGGCGCCGCCGCCTTCGTGGTCCGCGCAGGTCAGCTTGAGCGGCTGGACGAGGCCGAGTGCGCCGAGTTGCTTGAGTCGCGCATCGTCGAGATCCAGATGCTCGAAGCCCCAGCGCACCTGTTCGCCAGTGAGGGGCTTGTTGCCGAACTTGCGCTGCGCGACGCGCACCGCCTCGACGTTCAAAATACCGTTCACCACGCCCAGGTTGTAATAGACGGTGCCAAAGCGCGTCGGGTCCTTGAGGTTGCCGTTGCCCGGCTTGATTACGTACTGGTTGATCGCCTGCAGCACCGGGTAGTCCGTGCCCGAGGGGTGCGTCGTGATCGAGATGAAGCCCCTGGCCGCATCGCCCGCCGGACGCACGTCTTCCTCGGAGTTGCTCCAGATGTTGCCGATGATGTGATCGACCGGGTATCCAACCTTCTGCGCGGTCTTGATCGCCACCGGATTCATCACACCCCAGCCGCGCAGGATCACCCAGTCGGGATTGATCTGGTGAATCTTCAGCCACTGCGAACCCTGTTCGTTGCCGGGATGCGGCACTTCGATCTGGGTCACGTCGAAGCCGTACTTCTTCGCCAGCAGATCGACCACAGGAATCGTTTCGCGGCCGTACGGCGAGCCGTGATACAGCACGACGATCTTCTTGCCCTTGAGCGCGGCGAGGCCGCCCGAGCGCTGCCCGATATAGTTGACGATTGCGGAGACCTCGCTGTACGGATTCAGCTGCAGCGGGAACACATAGGGAAACACGGCGCCATCGGTCGAATCGGTGCGGCCGTGGTTGATCGTGATGAGCGGGATCTTGTCGGCCGTTGATCGGTCGAGCGTCGCGTAGGCAATGCCAACTGACAACGGGTTCGTGGCCGCGGTCGGCGCGCCGTCGGGACCACCGTTCTTCAGGCGTTCATAGCATTCGACGCCCTTCTCCACAACATATTCGGTCTCGCACTCCTTCCATACGAGCTTGACGCCGTTCACGCCGCCGTCGCGCGCGTTGATCAGCTGTAGATAGTCGATGAATCCGCCGAAGAAGCCGCTGCCACCGGCTGCGTACGGGCCAACCCGGTAGCTTTGCAGCGGAAAGTATTCCTCACCTGCCGCTTGCGCGTGAGGCAACGCGCCGACAGCGAGCGCGGCCAGCAAGACCGAGGACCACTTTCCCCACTTGGTGCGAGCGAGACGAATATAATTATTTCGCATAACAAAATATTCCTTGAACGATAAGAGCAGCGATAAAGCAGAAGAATTGGCGGCTCAGGATGCCTTCGGTCGGCGTTGTCGAACGATCTGCACGAGTCTCGCAAGGCCTTCCGGTTCCTTGATCAGGAAGACGATGATCAGCGTGCCGAAGACGATCTTCTGCACGTTCTGCACCTGGTCTGCGCCAATACCAGCATAGGCCAGCGCGCCAGCCGCGTTGGAAAGCAGAATCGGCAGCAACACGATGAAGGCTGCGCCCAGGAAGTTGCCCGAGATGCTGCCCATGCCGCCGATGATGATGATGAACAGCACCTGGAATGAAAGATTCAGGTTGAAACCGTCCGGCTCGATCGTGCCGAGATACGCAAAAGCCCACAGCGCGCCTGCCACGCCGAGCACGAAGGAACTCAGCGCGAAGGCCAGCAGCTTGCTGCGCCCCACCGGGATGCCGATCACGCGCGCAGCGGCTTCCATGTCGCGCACGGCCATCCAGCGCCTGCCCAGCTCGCTGCGCACGAGGCTCGCGCCGAATGCGAACAGCAAGGTCGCGACACCGAGCACGAACAGGTAGCGCGACACCGGCGTGTCGATGCGCCAGTGACCGATCATGAGCTGCGGCGCGCTCAGCACGCCGGACGTGTCGTAGTTCGAGAACCACGCCACGCGCGTGAACAGCCAGACCACGAAGAACTGCGCGGCCAGCGTCGAGACGATCAGGTAAAAGCCCTTGATGCGCAGGCTCGGCAGTCCGAACAGCACGCCGGCCGCGGCACTGACCAGGCCGCCGAGCAGCAGGCCGACCGGAAGCGGCAACGCGGGCACGCGAACGAGCAGGTTGTAGGTCGCATAGGCGCCGATCGACATGAACGCGGCCGAGCCGAGCGACAGTTGCCCCGCATAGCCGGTCAGGAAGTTCAGACCGAGTCCGGCCACGGACAGGATCAGAAATGGCACGAGGATCGCGTTCAGCCAGTAGTCGTTCGCCACGAGAGGCACGCCGGCGAACGCGACGAGCGCTCCCGCAAGCGGCAAGGCCAGCTGGCGCAGGTTCAGCCGGCGCGGTTCGACGAGGGGACGGGTCAGTTCCATCAACGTTTCCTCAAACGCGCTCGACGGCCGCCTCGCCAAACAGGCCGGACGGGCGCGCGAGCAGGAACAGCATCGCAAGCAGATAGGGAAACCAGTTCTCGATGCCGTCGCCGATCACGCTCCCGACATAGACTTCGGCCAGCTTCTCCGTTGCGCCGACCAGCAGCCCGCCGACGATCGCGCCGCCGATCGACGAGAAGCCGCCGATGATCAGCACCGGCAGAGCCTTGAGCACGACGAGCGAGAGCGAGAACTGCACGCCGAGCCGCGCGCCCCAGAGCAGGCCCGCAACGAGGCTGACGAAGCCCGCCAGTGCCCAGACGATTGCCCAGATGCGCGGCAGCCGCAGGCCGACCGCGAACGCGGCGAGCGGATCGTCCGCCACGGCGCGCAGCGACAGGCCGAAGCGCGAGTGCTTCGCGAGCTGCGACAGCACGAGCACCAGCACGCCGGCCGTGCCGGCGGCGAACAGGTCGAAGCGGCTCACCATCACGCCGGCCAGGTGTAGCGGCTTGTCGTCGATGCCGAGATCGAGCCCGTGCACCTGCGCGCCCCAGAACAGTTGCGCCGCGCCTTCAAGAATCAGGCTCAGGCCGAGGGTGGCCATGAACAACACGATCGGCGCGCGGTTGACGAGCGGCAGCAGCACGAACCGGCCGGCTGCGATCGCGATCAGCACGAGCGCGGCGAGCGTCGCGCCGAACGACAGCCACGGGGTCCAGCCGCGTTCGACGAGACTCACGTAGGTCAGCGCACCGAACAGCACGAGTGAGCCCTGCGCGAAGTTGAAGATGCCCGACGCCTTGTAGATCAGCACGAAGCCGATCGCGACCAGCGAGTACATCACGCCGGCGAGCAGCCCGCCCACCAGCACCTCGATAAAAAATTGCATTGCGCGCCCCTCTCAATGTCGTGTGCCGAGATAGGCCGCCAGCACGTCCGGGTTCGTGCGGACTTCGTCGGGCCTGCCGTCGGCGATCTTCTTTCCGTAATCGAGCACCACCACGTGATCGGACAGGCCCATCACCACGCCGATGTCGTGCTCGATCAGCACGACCGTCACACCGAGATGCTCGTTGGCATCGAGCACATACCCCGCCATCGCGTGCTTCTCCTCGGTATTCATTCCAGCCATGGGCTCGTCGAGCAGCAGCAGGCGCGGTTCGGCGGCCAGCGCGCGCGCCAGCTCGACCCGCTTCTGCAACCCGTAGGACAGTGTGCCCACCACGCTGTCACGCCACGGCTGCAGATCCAGCGCTTCGATCACGCACTGCGCTCGCTCGCGCTGTTCGGCCTCATCCCGTGCGGCACGGCCAACGTGCAGTGTCTGTTCGAGCCATGTACTGCGGCGATGCAGGTTGCGTCCGGCCAGCACGTTGTCGAACACGCTCATGCGCCTGAACAGCGCCAGATTCTGGAACGTGCGCGCGATGCCGCGATGCGCGGCGTCGTGCGCGTCCATGCGCCGGTAAGCATGGCCGTCGAAGCGCAGCGTGCCGTGCTGCGGACGATAGACGCCGTTGATCACGTTCAGCAGCGAACTCTTGCCCGCGCCGTTCGGGCCGATCAACGCGCAGATCTCGCCAGCCGCGACTTCGAAACTGATATCGGTAATGGCCTTGACGCCCCCGAACGACACCGAAATGTCGTCGAGCGCCAGCAGGGCCGTCGAGGCTTGCGTCATGCTGATTCACCCCTTGGGGTGCCGTTTCCCGGTTGTGTCCTTCTGTTCCATGTGACCGGGTCTGCTCGCGCGCCCGGCCCCGCCCCGCCGCCACTGGCGTCAGGCAGCCTGCCTTTCGCGCTGCGCCTCGAGCTCGCGCACGAGCGGCAGCACCTTCTGACCGAAATACTCGACTTCCTCGATGAAATGCAGGAAGCCGGTCAGCACCAGGTCGACCCCGATCGACTTGAGTTCGACGATGCGTTCGGCAATCTGCTGCGGCGTGCCGATCAGGTTCGTACGGAAGCCGTCGTTGTACTGGACGAGATCTTCGAAGGTCGATTTGGCCCAGTTGCCCTCGCCTTCAGGCGAAGCCTTGCCGGCCTGCTTGACTGCGTCGCCGAACGCATGGACGGCCTCGACGTGCGCGTGCCTGATGATGTCGTCGAGCACGGCCTTCGCTTCCTCCTCGGTATCGCGCGCGATCACGAAAGCGTTCACGCCGATACGGACCTGGTGATTGTTCTGCGCCGCTTTCGCACGGATATCATCGATCTGGGCCTTGAGATTCTCGGGCGTGTTGCCGTTCGTGAAATACCAGTCCGATACGCTCGCCGCGTTGTCGCGCGCCGCGCGCGAGCTGCCGCCCTGGAAGATCTCGGGGTGAGGCTTCTGCACCGGCTTCGGACTCAACGTGTAGTTGTTGAAGCGGTAGAAGTCGCCCTTGAACGTGAAGTTGTCCTCGGTCCAGATGCCCTTGAGCGCGCGGATGAACTCGTTCGAGCGGCGGTAACGCTCGTCGTGCTCGAGCCACGGTTCACCGATCGCGGTGAACTCCCCCTTGAACCAGCCGCTTACGACGTTGATCGCTATGCGGCCGTTCGAGATGTGATCGATGGTGGCGATCTGCTTGGCGACCACGGCCGGATGCCACGGCCCGGGCAGGATCGCCGCGAGCACCTTGAGCTTCGTGGTCGATTGCAGTAGCGCCTGGCTGAATGAAACCGACTCGTGCTGATACTCGGCGCCATAGCCGGCCGTGAAGCGGATCTGGCTCAGCGCGTATTCGAAGCCCGCGCGCTCGGCGGTCTGCGCAAGACGCTGGTTGTACTCGAGGCCCCAGTCGGTGCGCTGCTCGATCGTGCTGACGACAAGGCCGCCGCTTACGTTGGGCACCCAGTAGGCAAACTTGACGGCGTCTTTGGCTTGGGAAGTCTGGCTCATTGAAGGTTCCTTGAATGACTTTGAATTCAGACGGCTAACGCCGCGGTGACGTTTTCCGAGCGTGCTCCGAGTTGCGGGACCGCACGCTCGACAGCCAGTGCGATGCGAGCCTGCAACGCCTCGCTCGCGATCTCGTAGCGATCGAAATCGCTTTCGGAGGCGTAGACGCCGACCGGGAGCGTGCGTGCCTGGAAGAAGCTGAAGAGCGGACGCAGCTGGTGATCGATCACGAGCGCATGACGGTCGCTGCCGCCCGTGGCGGCCAGCAAAACGGGCACGTCGATTAGCGCCTCGTGATGCACGAGATCGAACAGATGCTTGAAGAGGCCTGTATATGAGGCGCGGTAAACTGGACTGGCGGCGATCACGAGGTCGGCTGTCTCGATCGCCCCGATAGGTTCTTCGATATCCGCCGGCACCTGCGCACGCGTGAGCGCACCGGAGAGTCGCCCTGCGATCTCGCCGAGATCGATCACGCGGATTTCGACCGGCAGTGCGGCCTCCAGCGCGGACAGTAGCGAGTGCACCAGTGCCAGCGTGCGCGATGGCCGCTGCAAGCTGCCCGACACTGCGACGATCTTGTATTTCTTGCTCATGAGGATTCCTTCGTGAATCGGGACGTGCCTGATCGGTCCCGTCAAGAGCTAAAGGCAAGGACCGTGCCAAATCGCGCGAACTGACCACTCACAGCAGAGCCGCTGACATAGCAGCCGTTTTCGTCGTCGAGCAGCCTTTCCAGAAGGGGGAAATGCACCTGATAAGCACATCCCGGAGACACTCGGATCGATATGCCGACATGTGATGACGCACCGGCAACAATGCTGCTGCTTCGCTGCTTCCCACGCAGCAGCACCGGTTCATCACATGAATGGAGGCACGCAGGACGCATGACTTCGCGTCTCGATGCTGCTGGCGCAGCAGCCTGATTAGGTTATGAGAAATGGTTGCTTCTCTCGTCGGCCAAAACCTTGAACACTGTGCTGATCCAGCAGCACGCATGCGCGTGCATGGCTGTTTCAACCACTCACACTGCGATGGCCTCCCTTCCCCTACCGTTGCCGCTGGCCGAAGCGCCCGATGACGTCCGGCCCGTCCTGCAGGGCGAGTCGCCGCTGCACGTCGCCCACGGTCTTGCCGAACGCTTCGCGCAGACCGCTGCGGAGCGCGATGCGCGCGGCGGCACACCGAAGGCGGAGCGCGACGCGCTGCGTGCGAGCGGCCTGCTCGCACTGAGCATCCCGACCGTTCATGGCGGGCTCGGTGCGGACTGGCGCACGACACTCGACGTCGTACGCGTGCTTGCGTGCGCCGACAGTTCACTCGCCCACGTGTTCGGATTTCATCACCTGATGCTCGCCACGGTCCGTCTGTTCGGCTCGCCGGAGCAATGGCACGCGCTGTTCGAACAGACCTCGCGGCACCGGTGGTTCTGGGGCAATGCGCTCAATCCACTCGACGAACGCACGCTTGCGCACCCGCGCGGTGGGTGGCTCGAATTCAGCGGCCAGAAGAGCTTCTGCTCGGGCGCGCTCGACTCGGAAATGCTGATCGTCTCCGCGCGCCACGCCGAAACGCGAGCGTTTCTCGTGGCCGCCATCCCGACCCAGCGAAGCGGCATTTCGATTGCCCAGGACTGGAACAATTTCGGCCAACGCCAGACCGATAGTGGCTCCCTGACGTTCGAACAGGTCCGCGTCGAGCATCACGAGCTGCTCTCGGACCCTGGTCCGTTCTCGTCACCGTTCGCGGGGCTGCGGCCGCTCATCGCGCAACTGATCCTGACGAACATCTATCTCGGCATTGGCGAGGCCGCATTCGAGGATGCGCGGCACTACACCCTCAACGAAGCGCGGCCCTGGCCCGCCTCGAACGTCGCGAGTTCCGGTGAGGACCCGTACATCCTGAGCCAGTACGGCGAGTTCTGGCTCGGGCTGGAAGCCGCACGCGCGCTTGCGGACAAAGCCGCCGCCGGACTCGACCATGCATGGTCGCGTGGCACCCGCCTCACCGCGACCGAACGTGGGGAACTGGCGCTTGCCATCGCGAGCGCGAAGGTCGCCGCCGCGCAAACCGGCCTCGACATCTGTACGCGCATGTTCGATGTCGCCGGCGCCCGCGCGACCCACGGCGAGCTTCGGCTCGACCGCCACTGGCGCAACCTGCGCACCCATACGCTGCACGATCCGCTCGCCTACAAGATCCGCGAGATCGGCGAATGGGCGCTCAATCGAACCTATCCCACGCCGAGCTTCTACTCATGAACCACCCGCTCCCCCACGCATGGTCCGACGATGCCGAAGCCAACGGCGAGGTGCCCGTCCTGACGCTGCCGCACAAGCATTCGCTGACCGCCTCGATCCGCGCCCGCGCGCAGGTGTTCGTCGATCCCCGGTCAATCGAACTGCTCGAGCGCATCCAGCTGGTCGCGCCGAGCGACGCGAATATCCTGATCATCGGCGAGACCGGCACCGGCAAGGAGCTGATCGCGCGCCACGTACACAGCCTGAGCGAGCGGCGCGACAAGCCGTTCGTCGCCGTGAACTGCGGCGCCTTTTCCGAGACGCTGGTCGAAAGCGAACTGTTCGGGCACGAGAAAGGGGCCTTCACGGGTGCGTTCCATGCCAAGGCTGGCTGGTTCGAAGCGGCCAACGGCGGCACGCTGTTCCTCGACGAAATCGGCGACCTGCCGCTGTCCATGCAGGTCAAGCTGCTGCGCGTGCTGCAGGAGCGCGAGGTCGTGCGGCTCGGTTCCCGACGCGGCGTGCCGATCGACGTGCGCGTGGTGGCAGCGACGAACGTCCATCTGCAGCACGCGGTGGCGGCCGGGCACTTTCGCAGCGACCTGTTCTACCGGCTCAACGTCGTGCAGCTCGCCATTCCGACGCTGCGCGAGCGCACCGGCGACATCCTTCCACTCGCCCGCTACTTCATCGAGGACTACCGCAGCCGGCTTGGGTACGGGCCGGGCACGATCTCGCCGCGCGCCGAGCAGAAGCTGCTCGCGTACAGCTGGCCCGGCAACATTCGCGAGCTGGAGAACGTCATCCATCACGCGCTGCTCGTGAGTCGCCACGACACCCTGCAGGACGGCGACCTGCACCTGTTCTCATCCGGCATCACGACCCCGGCTGGCGCGAGTGCGCCGAGCGGTCCGCACCACGCCCTCGAATCGGCGCTGCTCGAACTGTTCAACGGCGAACACGAGAATCTCTTCGAGCAGATCGAGGACATGGTGATGCGCACGGCGTTCGAGTACAGCCACCGCAACCAGATTCAGGCGGCGAGGCTCCTCGGCATCAGCCGCAACGTGTTGCGCGCGCGGCTGATCCGGACGAAGGAAATCGCGGCCCTCAAATAGCGGTGCCGTGCGCTCGACGGCACCGCACTTTCGCGCTCACGCCGCCTTCTGCTCCGGCGCGGGACCGGCGCCGATCGCCCAGACATACGGCGGCTCGGTCCCGTTGATTTCGCGGTCGCCCACGATACGCTCCTTGAAGACGATCGGGTTGTGCGAGGCTGCCGTGCGCGCGTTGCGCCAGTGGCGGTCGAGCCGCTTCTGCTCGCTCGTGCCCGATGCGCCGAGCGCGTTGAACAGCAGCGTGGTCGCGCGCAGCACGAGATCGGCAATCGCGCTCTGGCCGCGAGCGGAATCGAGTTCGGCATCGACATTCGCTGCGTGCTCGGCCTGCGCATCGCCGCCGAAACGCGCCTCGTACGCGCGTTGCGAGGCCTGCGCCGCGCGCACGGCTGTGGCCTCGGCGGCGAACACGAGCGACGAGACCTGGCCCACGACCTGCTGCACCTGTGGGTCCTGCGCGAACGAAGGCGCATTGCCGTGGCTGAAGATGCGCCGGCGCGAGCGCACCTCCTGCGAGATGTCGCGCAGCGCGGCGCGGCCCGTGCCCGCGAGAACGGCCAGCAGCACCAGCTGGTAGAACGCGGTCTGATACTTGAAGCGAGTCGAGAAGTCGATGATGTCGATCTCGTCCACGTCGGCGGCGACAAACGTGGTGGTGCCGCTGCCCGTCGTGCGCTGGCCGAAACCGTCCCAGTCGTCGTGATGCGTCACGCCGGGCTGCCTTGCCCGCACGGCCGCGATCACGTCTTCTCCCGTGTCGTCGCGGCGAGCGAACACGTCAATCCAGTCGGCGAAGATGCTGCCCGTGCTGTAGTACTTCGCGCCGTTGACGACCCAGCGCGCGCCATCACGCGACACGCGCGTGATCACGTCGCCGATCGCCACGCTGCCGACTTCGGTCCAGGCATTGCCGACCAGTTCGCCCGCTACGAAGCGCTTGAACCAGACGTCGCGAGCCGGGCCCGGCTCGGCATTGAGCCGATCCTCGACGAACGCGAAGTGGCCGCGCAGCGCCTGTGGCAAGTTCGAGTCCGCCTCGGCCAGTTCGATCAGCAGCTGAATCAACTGCGGCAGCGAAGCCCCTGCGCCGCCGTGCTCGAGAGGCACGCGAACGGCGCCGAAGCCTGCAGCCTTGAGCCATTCGATCTGCTCATAAGGCAGCCTGCGATCGCGCTCACGCTCGAGCACGCCCTCGGCAATGCGGGCGAAGACGGGTCGAAAACGTGAAGCGAGAGGCTCGTAGTCCGTACCGGGAGAAAGAACGGGAGCAACTGCCACCGTGCTGGCGAGATTCAATGCGGTCATAGGGGCTCCTGGTATCGGCTTGTTGGGTGGCCCGTGATCGGGCCTCGTTCTTTTACCGATAAAGCAGAAGCCATGCCAATCATTGGTCGGGGAGCAGGTGTGCGTATGGCGGCAAAACCGCATGCACGTTGCTGGTTCAGCAACAGCATACTGCTGATTCACTGCTGGATTTCCAGCGATTCAAGGCGCCGAATGCTCCGCGCAATCGCGCTGTAGAGACGACCTGGCCTTGATAAGGCAAACGATCTACACTGCAACTCAGCACAACCGAATAGATCGGCCAGCCGTTGCGGACTGATCGTAACCCGCTGGACTTGCGGAGTCCGTGCGTGCTGTCCGTTCTGTCTGGAGGTGGCCATGAAAAAGGAGACGAAAACTGCACGGCGACACCGCCAACGATTGCTCTTTCCAATCATATTGGAAAGAGCACTATTTTTTTGTCTTCCACAAGATTTCACGTAGAGCCACCAAAAAGTTCTCGCAAAAGCATTTTAAGTAGGAATGCATATTTATCATAAAACCAGATGCTTCTACTACGAGTCCGGGACGCTGATATCGGTAACCGTGCGTCACCTCACTCCCGTGCATTTTCGGAACTCGATGATCCTGCTTCCGACAAGCTAGCGACATCGGGCTCCTGAGGTACTCAGCCTCGAATCTCCTACGCCCTCACGCTCGTTGGGCGCTCCCAAGGAGCTTCAGACCAACAGAGAATTCTGGAAGCTGCCGTTTGCGCCGGCGCCCGGTTCGCCGTCCCGTGCGGCGATTGCCTGTTCAGTCCATGAAGGCGGTTTCGTCGAACAGGTCTGGTGCCACGTGAGACGCCACCGGTTCCGGCATCGCGTCCGCTCGGACCTGCGCCAGCAGAGCGGGACGCAACCATACCTCCTCCAGCGCGCTGATCCCCCCTTCGATCAACTGCTGCGGGAAGAAGGACGGCTTCCGGCAGGTCGTTTCCGGTAGTAACAGGATCTCGTGCTCGATGACCGGATCGATGCGGACCGCCACAACCTTCAACTTTTCTGCGCTCTTTTTTCTGCCCAACATGTGCTCCCTGACATTCCACTTCATCGCATTCTAATCGGCACCCTCTCAGCCGCTGGCCATCGGCCGCTCTTGTTTCTCATCGCAGCCTCTCGACAGACGTGCAGGAAGATCACGGCAAACCTCCTGGGCTGGCGTGGGGCTTCGGCCAGAGGTACAGCTGGACTTTGTCTATTCGCCGCATCCCGGTCCCGTTGCACATCTCGCAAGCCGGCCCAGTCGCCAGACCAGCCGGTGCCGCACCGCCCGAAAATCACTCGCGGCGTTTCGCGGGTTTCGAGGCAGCGGGCGCACGCACCGCGGGCTTTGGCGGCGCAGCCGAACGTGTCGCCTTCGACACGCCGGGGTTGGTTTTGCCCTTTGGCTTCTTCACCGCGGCAGCACTGACTTTCACGTCCGGCGCCGCGGCCTTGCCTTTCGGTGTCAATTTCGCGGTCGCAGACGACTTCGACGCCGTCGATCTCGGCGTGCGTGCTGTTTGCGGGGCGGCTTCCTTGCGCGTGCGTTTGCCGCGGGCCGGGGGCGCATCGGCAAAGGGTTCGGCATCAATATCGATGCCGAACACGTCGCCCAGGTCCACGTTGTCGAGTACCTTGCCGGACGTCGGGCCGGCTCCTGCCCCGGAGAGGTTCGCACCGGTGCTGCTGACGAGATCGCCAGGGTCAACGCCGCGTAGCGTAAAGAGCAACTCCGGCTGCTGGTCGAGCCGCGCGCCGACGCCATAGAGTACGGCGGCGACGTGCTTGCACATCGCCGCCCAGTCCAGGCAGTTGCAGCCGAGTTTGATGTCCTTCGGCGCGGGGAAGAGCCCGCTGCCCGGCTTGCAGATGCGGCCCATCACCGCAGCCGACAGCTTGCCCTGCAGCAGTTCGACCATGGAGTCAACCGACGACGCGCACTCGGCACTCAACGCCCGCCACTGTTTCTCCGGGCAGGCTGTGACATCGATTTCGATCTCGTACAGGCTGGACCCCATGACCTGTGCACGGATCCTGCCCGTCGAAATCTGCAGATCGATCACCGAACCATTGCGCACATAGGTGCGACCGCGCGGCAGGCGACTGGCGTAGTCGCTGTAGTGCTCCAGGTTATCGCACCATGCCTTGCCCCAGAAGGTCTTCGCGATAGCTCCACGATAGGGCGCTATGGGCGACAGCATCTTGCCTGCCTTGAGCGCTTTCGCGACCAGTTGCTCCGCCTGCTTTCTGCGCTCGGCCACCGGGACGTAGGGGTTCCATCCGCCGTAGTCAGCCATTCGCGTTCCTCTCCATGATCAGTTTTCCTGCGCGGAATGAATATCGAGCCTGACCAGATCGAGCAGCTCGCGGTCGCTCATCTCGGTCAGCAGCAGCTCCGCGCCGCCCTCAAGCACATCCTTCACCAGTTGCTGCTTTGTTTCAATCAGCTGGTCGATCCGGTCCTCGACCGTTCCCCGGCAAACGAACTTGTGTACCAGAACATTCCTGCGCTGGCCAATGCGGAATGCCCGGTCCGTCGCCTGATTTTCGACCGCGGGATTCCACCAGCGATCGAAATGGATCACGTGGGACGCGGCGGTGAGATTCAACCCCGCGCCACCCGCCTTGAGCGAGAGCACAAAGAACGGGACCGATTCATCTTCCTGGAATTGCCGGACCAGTTCGCGGCGTTTGGCTACGGGCGTTCCGCCGTGGAGAATCAGGCCTTCCCGCCCGAAAAGCGATCCGAGGAACGCGGCAAGGGGCTCGGTGGTTTCGCGGAATTGCGTAAACACCAGAACCTTTTCCTGCTTCGCCGCGATCACGTCGACCAGTTCGCGCAGCCGCGCAAATTTGCCACTGGCTTCCGGCTGCCACGCCGCGTCGCCAAGCCACTGGGACGGATGGTTGCAGATCTGCTTGAACCGCATCAGGTAGCTTAGTACGATCCCTTTGCGTTCAATACCGTCGGTACCATCCAGCGCCGCAGTCAGGTCCTTGACTGCGCGTCCGTAAAGGGCGGCCTGGATGGGGCTCAGGTGGCACCACGCCTTGAGTTCGGTTTTTTCCGGGAGATCGGCAATCACACGCCGGTCTGTTTTCAGACGACGCAGAATGTAGGGCCGCACGAGGTTTCGAAGCGGGCCGAAATGCTCCATTTTCGCCAGACGCCGGGTCAGACCGGCAAATTCCTTCGCCGAGCCCAGCAGGCCTGGATGCGTGAAATCAAAAATGGACCACAGGTCCGACAGGCGATTTTCCACCGGGGTGCCCGTCAGCGCGATGCGTGAGCGTGCCTGAAGCTTCTTGACCTGTTTCGTCTGGCGGGTGCCGGGGTTCTTGATCGCCTGGGCCTCGTCGACAATCGCGATATTCCACTGGAACGCTTCCAGAACGGGCTGGCGCAGCAGCGAGCCGAAGCTGGTAATGACGAGGTCCGTCTGCATGAGCCGCGCACTGTCCAGGGCGCGCAGTTCGTCGGCAGGCATCACGGACGGGTGCACCACCAGCACGCGCAGGCCCGGCGAGAAACGCTCCGCTTCCGCGGCCCAGTTTGCCAGGAGGGACGCCGGTGCGACCAGCAGGCTCGGGCACGGGCCGACCGGGTCGCGCTTGAGGATCAGCAGCAGGGAGAGGACCTGCATCGTCTTTCCGAGGCCCATGTCGTCGGCCAGACATGCCCCCAGCCCGAGCCGGCTTAGCAGGTAGAGCCAGCGCACACCGGCCTGCTGGTACGGTCGAAGCTGCGCTTTCAGATCGGGGCCCGGATCGACCTGCGCCAGCCCTTCCGGCTGGCGCAACTGCTGCAGCGTCTGTGCAAGCCAGTCGCCAGCCACGACCTGCGCCCAGTCGCGCTCGCCGAACCCGTCACCTTCATCACCGGCGACGCCCGCCAGCAGACGCAGCGCATCGTTCAGCGGCAGCCCCGCCTGCGCGGCCTTTTCCAGACCTTCAAAGCGCTGAAGCAGGCGGCCGAGCTTCTTCGTGTCCACCTCGATCCAGCGCCCGCGAATCCACTGAAGGCCGTCGGCCCCCTTGAGCAGACTCCGGATCTCGGCCGGACTCAACGTTTCGCCATCGAGCGACACCTCCATCCTGAAGTCGAGCAGCGCTTCCCTGCCAAGGAGTGACGGAGGCTGCGTCCCAACGCTCGCCCTGACCGCGGGCCGCGCGGGGCGTCCCGCCGCCCAGCTCGCCGGTAGTCGAACCTTGATGCCGGCGGATTCCAGGGCGGGCAGATCCGAGAGAAGGCGCCAGGCGTCGGCGGGCATCCAGCGCAACGGGTGATAGATTTCGCGCGACTCAACCATCGCACGCAGCCAGTCGCAGCGTTCAGCCGCACGCTGAACCGGCATGAGCAGAGAGAGAAGCTGCGCCCTGTTGCGCGCACCGGAAAATTCCTCGAGCGCGCGTGATAGGGGTTGATGCTGCGTCTTGCCATGGGCCGACAGGCGCGCAGCGTACGTAGCCAGGAACGCGAAAGGTGCTTCGGGGTCCTTGCGGTTTTCGGCAAGGTTGAAGTGAACCCGGCCCACCAGATTCCAGGCAGGATGACGCGACCTGAGGAATGCCTGAAGTGACTCTCCCGAATCAGCAAGCTCATCGCGCAGGGCGCGATCGATTTCGCCCCATAGTGCCGCCAGAACATCCGGCGTGAGATATTCAGCGCCCGTCATGGGCGGCGCGTCTTCGATCAGTGTGCCGAGCTCCAGCGGGTCTGGCTCTGCGCCCGCGATGTCCCCACCTTCCGCCGTAGTGCACAGGGCCGTGACATAGCGGGCCCCCAGTTCGCGCCACCACGCCCAGGCGGGCGGCAATGCGCGCCCGATGGTTGCGCTTCCCAGGTAAAGCAGCCCGTGACCAGCGCCGCGCGCGAAAGCCGCGCCCAGCGCTACGTCATCGGGCAGCGCGGGCGCCTCGACGTCCGGCGCGACAAGCAGGTGGCCCGCCGGTGTGATTCTTGGCGAGAGGCGATCGGTATCGGTAAAGGACATGAACAGTTGATGGGGAAAACCGGTTTCAAATGCAGGCGGAAGTCGGGTCCGCCAGGAGATCACGTATCGCGCGCATCGTGGGAAAAATGACCGGTCCTGGTCGTGGGACGGATTGTTTCGCAGCACGTCACATGACATCGCCGGGCGACGCATCTGTCCACGGCCCGCAAAGCCAGACCCCTCTGGGTGCGGGCGCGCTCGCGGGATCGGGATGATCGAATTTCATGGTATGTCCGTGCGGTATGCGGCAACCGCAATGCAGTTCACCCGCTTTGCCATCGCCGCCGACGTTCAGCGCGACGCCGCGCCTCCGGGAAGCATCTCCGGCCAGTGTCACAGTCCCGGCATTTTATCCGAGGCGCGATGCACAGACCGGATGCCGGGCGACACGCGATGAGGTACGGCGATCGACACACTCGATACGCTGATTCTGCTCAATCAGCTGCGACGACAAGCGCTGGCAGCACGCAACATTACGATCAGCGTACTGGACATTGATCTCAATGGCCGCCAATTCGGTGCCGCTGCCTTGCGCGCGTTGTGTGCGCACGGTAGTGCGCTAGAGGGGCTTCGCGTAAAGTTCGTTCACTACCCATACGACTGGAACGAGCCCGCGTGCCTCGCAGGAATCGTTGAAAACGCAATCATGTCCGGTGCGATCGTCGCCGCTTCTTCAGAAGGTGGGCTGTTTGAATACGGCATTGATGCAGCAATTCTCGCCAACCTGCGCGCATTATGCCCGCGTGTACATGGGCAAAAAATAGTGGTCACGGGCTCGGTGACATGCGACGCCGAAGCTCGGCTGATGCCCAAAAGTCGGCCCTGCTTTGAGTGTGGACGACCACAGCAAAGGGCCGCACTGTGTCCATCGACTGCCTGGATCTGCGGTCGTTGGACCATCCAGACGCCTTTCACACCTTACCTGCAGTCATTCCCCAGTGATTCGGTTAACGCATATCGGGTCTTTACCCATGCCCTTTGGAGTGGCTGCCGACTTCCTGTCATATCCATCCGCGCAAGAATGACATGACCGTCGCCGATGGGGTACCGGGAAGTGCCATGCCCGTCACTGATTCGCGGCAAGACCAGGCCCCCACCATCGGGCTACTGTCCTATCGATATTCCGACTCACTGTCGGTTCGCTAAGGGATCACATCATGAACAAGCTCACTGCCACCATTCTCGCCAGCTGCTTCTCGTTCGCGACCGCGGGCGCCTTCGCTGATGATAGTGTGCCAACCGACGCGACTGCCAACGACGCGCCGAGTCAGGAGATAACCGCAAAGAGCGCAACAGCATCAGACGCGATGAGCGCCGACAGCGCGGCCAAAGACGGGATGAAAGAAGATGCGATGAACCATGACGGCATGGCCGGAGATGAAACAAAGAATGCCGAGGTGAAGGAGTAGTGTCGATCCGAAGTGATCCGCTGATGCCAGACCAGAAGACGCTTCTCGGAGGCGCTCCACGGATCACCCTCACCAGGCACCCGCGCCGTAGTCAGGCCCTTCAAAGCCTTGACGGTGTCGGAACGTCCCTTGCCTGCTGGAGAGCCGACGTACGAATGTCAGCGTGAGAACGGTGGCCAGCGTCGGCAACTGGCCGACGCCGGCCCGAGGTTGACCGGCGGGCGTGGTCGGCGATAGATCGGCCTCGTCAGGCAGTAGCCGTTAAGGTTTACCTGAAGCCTTGCGCCTGCTTCGGCGGCAGAGTCGCTTGTGGGTGGCTGCGGCCTGTTGTGCTGACGCGACGTGCCTATCCCGTTATGGGTTTCCGCTTGTCGGAAACGCCGGGCCGGCTCTTAGCATTCTTTCCCCTCGTGTTTTTTGCCGTCTCGCAGATTCGCCATGCTCAACCGCCGCCGTCAGAAGATTGGTGCCTGGCTTGGGACGCTTGCCATCCTGCTGAGCGTGATCGCGCCGACGGTGTCCCAGGTGCTGCGCGGCGAGTATGGCGAGGTCGGACATCACGCACATCATTCGCATCATCATCACCCGGCCGTCCAGGTTGCATTGGATGCCCATGCCGCGCACGCCATGCACCACCATGGCTCCGATTCGTCGTCGCTGTGCGACGCGTGCCCCTATTGCGCACTGTTCGCTCACTCGCCAGCCTTGCCTGGCGTGGCCGTCGCATCGAACGTCGCGCGGCAGCGCCCCTCCTTTCCTGCCCCCCTCGTCACCGCTGCGTTCCGCCCGTACACGGTGCTGACGCCGGCTCAGCCGCGCGCTCCCCCCGCCTGGTCCTGATCTTCGCAGACGTTTTCCAGCCAATGTGGCGATGCCGGTGAACGGCATCGCTGCGCTGGCGCGCACCTGCGGCGTGCTCCCTGCAAGGACTCTCCGGTCCCCTCGGGGCAGCCTGCAGCGTGCGTCACGATAATCTGATCAGGATCTGAACATGCGAACCACTCTCAAACGGGGCGCCGCCGCGCTATGCGCGATCGCCTCCTGCCTCGTTTCAATCGATGCGTCGGCCCACGCGGTGGTCGGCGATCGCGTATTCCCGGCCACGATGGCGGTCGACGATCCCGGCGTCGGCGATGAATTCAACCTGCAGTACGGCCACATCAAGACGCCCGATAGCAATGGCAACGACATGAACGTCAACACGGTGTCGTACGAGTGGGACAAACTGATCACAAAGAATCTCGCGTTCAGCGTCGCGAGCAACTATTCGAGCCTGAACTCGCCGGATGGCAGCGCCAAGGGCTGGGACAATTTCACGCTCGGCGTCAAATATCTCGTCTATGCGAACCCGCAGCACGAGTTCATGGCGTCGGTCGGACTCCTTGCCGCGCTCGGCGGCACGGGCGCCAGATCGGTCGCGAACTCGTTTTCGACCTTCACACCGACCGTCTATTTCGGCAAGGGCTTCGGCGACCTGCCCGCGTCGCTCGGCTACCTGCGGCCGTTCGCCATCACCGGCACGATCGGCCCGAACCTGACGACCGCGTCGTCGGACCAGGGGCCGAACTCGCTCGGCTGGGGCTTGACGCTGCAGTACAGCATTCCGTACCTGCAGCAGCAGGTGAAGGATCTCGGGCTGCCGCAGCCGTTCAGCAACCTGATTCCCGTCGTCGAATTCCCGATGAGCACCTGCATGGCAGGCGCGTGCGCCGGACAGACGACTGGCACGATCAACCCCGGCGTAATCTGGATCAATCGCTACGGGCAGTTCGGCGTCGAAGCACAGATTCCCGTCAATCGCGCGACCGGCACTCACACGGGTATCCTGGTGCAAGCCCATATCTACTTCGACGACATTTTCCCGAGCTCGATCGGCAAGCCGCTGTTCTGACCTATGAGGAATCCCTTCATGAAGCTGCATACGACCGCACGCGGCGCCGTTGCCGCGCTCCTGACCGCTACCTGTCAGCTCGCGCAGGCGCACGCCTACCCGACCCATCAGGCGCCGGGGGCTGGTTTGACCGTGCCCGCCTCGCAGAAGGACGTCGCAATCGATTTCGACGATGGCCTCGAGCCGGCCTTCAGCTCGATCACCGTCACGGATGCGCAGGGCGGCGCCGTCACCCGTGGCAAGGCCGTGATCGACCCGTCGAACAGCAAGCACATGTCGGTAGCGCTGAACCCGCTGACTCCAGGTGTCTACACGGTCTCGTGGGTCGCTGTCGCGACGGACGGGCATCGCACGCAGGGTCACTACACGTTCACGGTGAAGTGAGCATGGAGCCGCTCGTCGCCGGACAGATGGCTCTCGCCGCAGTGCAGGACGTGCTGTTCGCGACGGCCGCCGGCTCGCTGGCGTGCGCTGTGCTGGGCAAGAGGAGCGGCATGGGCGCGCCGGCCGCGCTGCGCGGGTGGCAGGCGGGTCTTGCAATCGCGTTGGCGCTCACGGCTCTCGCGTACCTCTGGCTGCAGGCTGCCGTGATGAGTGGCTTGCCGCTTGCCGGCGCCAGCGACGCGGTCGCCGCCGTGCTCACGGAGTCACACTACGGCGTCGCATGGTCAGTCGGGTTCATCGGCGCGCTGCTCGCAACACTGAGTCGCATCGCTGATCGTCGCGGCCTACCGCTGTTCGCCGTGGGCCTCCTCGTGTGGGCGGCGGGCAAGGCTGCGGCCAGCCACGCGGCGGACGCGGGCGACTTCTCGGTGCGCGAAGCGATCCATCTCGTGCATCTGTGTGCGACAGCGCTATGGGCCGGCAGCGTGATCGTCGCGTCCGTGATGCTGCGCCGGGCCGCGCCGAGCGCTTACGCAGCGGCCGGACAAAGGTCGGCGTTCTGTATAGGGCTGTCGCATCTCGCCACGGCCGCGCTTGTCGTCGTGCTGATCACCGGCCTCTACAACGTGATGCAGGACACCGCACAGGCAGGCGCGCCGTTCTTCGGCATGGCATGGGGCCGGATACTCTCTGCGAAGCTCGTATGCGTCGCCGCCGCGGTGGCCTTGGGCGGCTGGAACCGGCGGATGGTCCTGCCTGATCTGTGCGCACAGGCGCGGCAGGACGGCTCCGGTTTCATGGCCGCGCAAGGCCGCTTCTACGCCTGGCTGACCGTTGAAGCGCTTGTCATGCTGGCCATTCTCGTGTTCGCCGCAGTGCTGGGACATACGTCTCCAACGGGCGGATGATAGGACAGGGAACGGGGTCCCCGCCGCACTTCAATAGCGCTCAGGCGAGTTCCACCGGACCGTGGTCATCGCAGTGGTCGCCGTGCGGGTGATGAAGATGGCCATCGTGCAGATAGTCTACGTGGTCGCCATGCCTGACGGCGGTGTGTCCACAGCCTGGGCATGCTGATGGTCATGGTGAGCGTGATGGGGTTCGTTGCAAGTGCTCATGCCTGTCTCCTTTGTCCGTCTGGCCGCGCGGGACCCTTCGACGGCCACCTGCCTACTCTCCATTGAACGGGGCTTCGACGCGTGAAACCTGCCGTGGAGGCAGTTGCGCGTCCGGAAAACGAAACCGAAATGCGTCAGCCTCCCTGTAAGGATACTCCTGGCTGCTCCGAGGAAGACACGAACGACTTCCATGCAAGTGCTAGACCGCTCAATGATGGAAACGTGTGGTTCTTCACGCTGTTCATACGCCGTTCTTCGGTCTGAAGCCCGGCGTAATGCCGACGCTCGCCAGTCATACCGGAATGACTCAGTTTGGCCGGCTATTGCCCGATGCGGTCGGCCGGTGCCGACCCACAACAGCCGTTCGAGCCGCGCCGACGTGTGACCGCTGCCGCTCATGTAGCGGCCGGCGGGGCACTGATTGGAAACACCGTAGCCTATTGAGCGTTTTCGTTGAAATCGTCATTGTTGTGGCCGTGGTTGTGCTCCTGCTCTTCGCCCGACTCGAACCTGGAGTTTCCTTTGTCGTCGACACAGATTTTCTTTTCGGACTTCCTGATCTGAGCGTTGTTTTTGTCCGTGACTTTCTTCACAAAATCGACCACATCACAGTTCGCGGCGCCGGAACTCCCGGTGGCCCCAGAGCCCGATCCCCCGGAAGTCCCGCTGCTGGCCCCTCCAGAACTCCCGCTCCCGGTCCCTCCCGGGTTCCCGGTGCCGGATTCGACGACGTAGGAATCCTCGACATTGCCGACCACCGTCTGTTGGGTCGTATCTGAGAACTCGGTGCCGGTGCCGAGCACACCCGAACTTCCCACCGGCGCAGAGGCGGGAATGGGATCGATCTGGGTGATCACATCAACTGAACCATCATCATTGATCTGCCCGACTTCAGCCGCCGTATTGGGATCGGTGAAGATCGTTTTTGTCTCAGTGACGGTAGTGGGGGTGCCGTTCTCAACCACGGTGTCGGTGATGGTTTCGGTGGTCTGGAAAACAGTCGCACCATTAAACGTCGCCGCTACAGGCGTCGAGTCTGCCAGCGTCCCCGATCCGGTCACGGGAACGTTGTCTATCGTGCCAGAGACGGAGAAATTCGCCGTGCCGCCATTATCGACCTCATTGGTCAGGGCGGCCTGCAACGGCACCGAAACAGGTTGTGCGGATGTTGTATTCGCATTGTTACTACCGCCCCCACAGCCGCCGAGCAGCATCGCGGCAGCCACGGCCACCAGGGCGCGTCGCGTGCGCAACGCCCGCTGCGTGGACTCGCTTCGAAGCTTCGCGGATGACCCGCACGCCGGATGGCGGTGTAGCATTGCAAGGCAAACGGCGGGTGCAGTTACGGGAGGATGACGTTTCATAACGAACTCCCCAGTGGCCATTCGGGATTTATTTCGATTGAAACGGCGGCGCAACTTCTAAATTAGCGGGCGGGACGCGTTCGCTCTATCGGACCAAGGTCCGATACGTGTACAAAGCGTTGGCGGTTCGGCTGGGGCAAACGTGTGCTGCAAAACGATTTGCCAAAAGGATCCCCCGTCATTGACGCCGTTAGCGTATGACCCAGCGCGTGCCCTTTACGATTGGATGGCCGTTCACGGGATGGAGCCGACGCGTGAACGTCCGACCGACGACGCATGTGAACGGCGGTTCTTGGCCGTCAAGCGTCTTTGGCTTCGGCTGCGACAGCAGTGCGCCATCGGGCGCGGCTACCTGTCTGCCTGGAGACCGGGTTTGGCGCGGTCGACCTGTGTGGCGGGCGAGATGGCGCAAGACCGTTAGTCGCGTTTTCCTGACGGATGGACTCAGCAGGTGGCACCGAATGGAGATTTGACTGTCGGCCGGTAATGTCGAAAACTCGTCCGGTGACGGGTGCCCGGGCACGACCGCATGTCATGGCGCACGCAGGCAACTTCCTGATCTGGAGCAGCAAGCGTGCAGCAGGCCGGGAGATCGATTTTCCTTAGGATACCTAATTCAATGGGATGACTGCGCACGTCACCACTCCGCTCACCGGCGCACCAACCCAATCATCGACTCATATCACCATGACATGCGGGTCAATCGACCGGCTCCATACGAAGCCGGTACCGCGCCAGAAGCTGATGCGGCGCTCACCGCGAACCACCCCAGCCTCCCCTGTTGGTACGTTCGCCCCAAAGCCTCTCTCAGGAGAGGTTCTTGGGGACTGTCCATCGCCCGGGGGCCGCCACCGAATGGTTGCCTAGACCCACCCGTGAATGCTGGCCACGGAGAGATGCATGAACAGTTCTACAAGGTGAAGGCGTAGCCGGTGGGCAGCCACCGCTTCGCTTACTTCGAGCGCGCGTCGATTACCTTCTTCATGCGCGAACACACGTGCGTGCAGAAAGTCTCAGCGAGCTGCCTGTTTGTCGTGAGGATGTTTTCGGTGGTGAGCGACTCACGCGCGATGCCAACCCTAGCCATTTGCCGCTGGTGCAGCAGACCCGTCACAAACGTGTGCAGTAGCTCTTTTCGGATATAGGCGTCCGCTGCCTCATAGTACTCCCTGCCGGCCTCAGCCTCGGAACGGACTTTGGCAGCCGCAATTTCAGCCTGGGCTTTCTCAGCCTCGCGTCGCTGCGACTCCGCGTTTTGACGGGCGCGTGCGTCGTCCTGCGAATGCTGGGACTGTTGCGACTGAACAGCCAGCATCTTCTTTTCGGCGCCACCAATGCGGTAGTTCCCCTCGAGCGACTTGAAGAGATAGCCCTTGGGGCTAATTGTAACCTTCCCCTGCGTCAGCCTGGTCTGCGTGTATTCGATGGCCTGCGCCAGGCGTTCGTCCGTCCAGGTGTGCCGATTATTTGCGAGGCGCAGAAAGTCCAGCTCATCGAACGCGAACTCGTTGTGAAGCACGAGGTACATTTCATCCGGAATGCCTGCGCGCGCAGCATCCGCGCCCTGCTTCTTCGTGAACCGAAAGCGCAGTTTCATCTTGTCCGCGGACACGCGCGCGGCGTTCGCTTCCCAGCTGACTTCAAAATCCGACTCTTCGTTGAGCTGCTGCACCGCAGGCTCAAGGAAATGCTTCCGGAACTCCTTGAAAACCCTGCGCGACACGCCGACCTTCCCTGGCCATTCGAGAACGTCTTCGTACGCGAACCACTCAGTTACACCATGGCCCTCGCATGGAATGAGGCGGTCATAGACTGCGCGCGCGAGCGAAAGCGTAAACTTCGCAGCATCGCGCAGACTGAGCCAATGTGCCTTGTACGGGCTGATGAGATATCGAATCACTCGCCCTGAGAGCAGGATGCACACCACGTTTCTCTCGATGTAGCAATCACCAAGCAGACTTATCGTGCCCCACGAGTCCTTCTCGGTCAGTTCCTCGATTGAGGGGGCTGTCATGATTTCAACGCGGGCCTTCGCGGCGGCACGCATCTGGGTGACGAGATGGCTGTGGTTGCGGCTGTCGTAGCGCATCAGCCACTTGAAGTAATTAATGTCCTCGGAAAACGTGTAGACCTTGTCGTCGATTAGTTCGTCAGGCGCCTTCGAAGCGACGATGAAGTATGCAGCGTCGAGCACGCGGCGTGCGGCGATGCCGAGTCCGCCAACACGGGTGAAGATGTTGTTTCGGAGATACCCGATGTCCCTGTCTGCCTGGTCTATCCGCGCGTCTTTCCCGGACATGTCGTCGTAGATGTCCAAGGCAAGTTGATGCGGCGTGGCGGGAAGCGTCAGGTTTTCCATTCGTTCTTTCGGCTCGATGCGGGCACTCTATCAGCCAAGCAGCGTCTGTCAACACAAAAACCATCCCCAATATCGTGCCCTTCTCCCGCACAAAAACCACCCCTTATCTTCGAGCGAGCGCCCAAAAACCGCACGGTGTTCTCACAATTTCCACCCATCCAAACCCAATTTCTGCGCACTGCATCACAAAAAGCGTCCTGGTCTTCACAAAAACCGTCTCTATCCACACGCTTTGGCTTTGATAAGAAAGGTTTTTCCAGCTTCTGTTTGTTGGTTTGCTGGTTTATGTTTACAAAAAGCAAACGGACATAGCCCCCGTCAACGCAAAAGATCACGTTAAAGCAGAGACCCGAACCACGATAACTGTATGATTTCAATGCATAATTTCGGCTGGTGAGAAAATACACAAAAACCACCTCCGGGGGTGGTTTTTGTGCTGACGCCTTTTCCGCGCGATCGCGGCGAACCGTGAATGGGTCGCTGCGCGTAGTGAATTCGTCCAGGGTCTACTGCCAGTGAACGTTCCAAATCTCATCGCGAATACCCGAATTGGACGTGAAATCAATCAACTGGCGCAAAATCTTGATGTTTCCGCTAAAAAACCAGGCTCAATACAACTCTGTTTACACGCAATAGTGTATTCTGCGCTTCATCGTCAAAAACCCAAGGAAGTGCAGAATGGATGCAGTGGCTACCGCTCTCCCAATTGAAAGCCGTCGCACGACGCTTCGCGAGGTCGCAGAGTTCGCCGACAAACTCGCACCGTTCGCGGACAACCTGCGCGAGCAGATTCTCGCGCCGCGGCCGCGAAAGACCGCTCCCATATTTACTATCAGCGAACTGGCCGACATGTGCAATCTGTCGCGCCAGCAGATCCAGTATCTGGTGACGAAGGCCGATCAGGGGCTTCCGTCGGGCACGCTCAACGGCAGCGGTCGTAGCCGGACGTTCACGCTAGCCGAAGTACGCACGTGGGTGAAGATGGCCTCGGACATCTATCAAACGCGACTTGCCGAATCGGACAGCAATTTTCGAGGACGGGTGCTGACGACGGCTCAGCTGAAGGGGGGTTCTGCGAAAACCACCACAACTGTCTGCCTCGGGCAAGCCTTGTCGCTGCTCGGACGCAGAGTGCTCATCATCGACCTGGACCCGCAGGCTTCCGCTTCGGAGTTGTGCGGACTGTATGCGGAGAAGGAAATTAGCGGAGAGGACACCGTCCTCCCCTACATCTATGACCAGTCTATCGAAGGCGGGCTGAATTCGAAGGTGCAGAGCACCTATTGGGATGGCCTTGACATTATTCCGGGGCACACATTCCTGTATGGCGCTGAGTTTCTGTTGCCGGCCCGGCAGAAGACGATGAAGGGTTTTCGGTTCTGGTCAGTGCTTCGCGAAGGCCTCGAGCCGCTACGTTCGCAATACGACTACATCCTGATGGATACCTCGCCGTCGCTGTCGTACATGAACCTCAACGCGTTGCTCGCCGCAGACGCACTCGTGATGCCGATGGTCCCGGAGAACCTGGACTTCATCAGCTCGATGGCTTTCTGGCGTCTCTTTTCAGAAGTCGCGGGCGACTTCCTCGCGTACGAGGAAGACAAGGTCTACGAGTTCATCTCCATCCTTCTTTCCAAGGTGGATTATGGCAAGACGTCATCGGCCCCGGTGGTTCGGCAATGGGCTCAGACAGCTTACGGGAAATGGTTGGATCCGTTCGAAATTCCGGCAAGCTCAGTGATGAGTGGTGGGGCCCTCTCATTCTCCACCGCTCTGGATATCACGAATACGCATTCGACCGCTAAATCGCTTCAACGAGTGAAACAACCGTTGATGCAGTACGCGCGTTGGCTTGACGACATGTTCGTCAAGAATTGGAAGGAGGAGGCATGAGCAATATTCGCGAGCAGCTGTTGGCCAAGACTGCAGGCCTGGCGTCGCCGGCTGAGATGACGCCGGTTAGGAAAGAGGCGGAAAAGGGTACTCGCAGTCCGCAAACCATGCCGGGACTTACCAGCGCCTTGACCGCGGCGCAAATCCGAATCCAGGAGCTTGAAGAAAAAGGTGTAGGGACCGATTTGCCGGTCAACGGGATTTCGCCGAACCCATGGCAACCTCGCCGCGAATTCAATGAGACGAAGCTGCATGAATTGGCTCGCTCGATTGAAGAGATTGGACTACTGCAATCGGTGCTAGTGCGTCGAGTGGGCGATGACGCCTACCAGCTGGTAGCTGGTGAGAGGCGTTGGCGTGCACATAAGCTCCTGAATCGGGAGACCATTAAGAGTGTGGTTGTAGACTGCACTGACCAGGATATGGCCGCGCTCGCGCTCGTAGAGAACGTGACGCGGGATGACCTCTCAGATTACGAGATTGCGTTGTCGGTCCGCCGGGCCGAGAGTGAGTTTCCAAATAAGACTCGGCTTGCCAAGACGATGGGCATCTCCAGAAATGAACTCTACCGATACCTTGCCTTCGATGAGCTTCCTGACTTCGTTAAGCGCGACTTGGATCTGAGGCCGACGCTTTTGCAATCAAATCAGGCACAGGAGATTGTGAGCGCGTTGAAGAAGACCGGCGATGCGGGCCTGAAGGCGCTAACGGAGTTGTGGACGCAGGTAGTAGCGGGTGACCTCCTTGAGTCGAAGGTCGCCCCTGCGATTCTCGCTGCAGCGACTCGCGGGGTGTCTACGCATGACGCGGCGGGCCGAAGCATCCTCAAAATTTTCTCGGGAAATCTCCATGCAGGCAGCATCACGAAAGATGTCTCGGGGCTGACCTTTAAGTTCAAGGCCGGCGTAATTTCAGAGGAGCAGGAGCGCGCGCTCAGAGAGACAGTCGCGAAGATGTTCTCGGTTCAAGCGGAGTAGGTCTGCAAGATAGGATAAAGAGCCCCCGTAATTTGCGGGGCTTTTTTATTGGGGTGCCGATCCCTTCATCTCTGGAGTGTTCGGATCCGAACACCTTCGCTCGCGGCGAGCTGCTCGGAGCTTTGCTCCCCATCAACTGGCGGATGCATCGGCTGCGCTGAAGAGTGTTCGGATCCGAACACTCTTCAGCGATGACTCTCAGCGGGCAAAAAGTGTTCGGCTCCGAACACTCTTCAGTGCCGAGCTGCTCCATATCAAATGGCAATAGGCTTCTGGCCTGCAAGGTAGTCGAACACGTCTGCCGCAAAGAGAACAGCAGATACGGGTCCGACTCGTCGGGAGAGGCATTTATCTCAATGGAAGATACATCGATAGCGCCGCTGAAGCCGGGTGAAACCGATGGCCCTTGGACTCCAGTAATCTCGCCACCCTGAATTCCGACCGCATTTAACACGGTGCAGTTTGCGTAATCGTGGGGGTTGGTCCAGGAATATGCGCTGACTGCTCAGCCGGGCAAGCCCTTCGACTCTTGCCGCTTCCCGCTTAATAGCGGTTGATTTCATGCGCGAGATGCGGGCACGACACGCACGAAGTTGACGCAATGACTAAAGAATGCCACGTTTTCCAGAAACATCAGTGCCGCTAGCTTGCAGTCTTCCACGGTCCCATCCTGTGCCAATGGCCCTGGACATTTCAGTGCGAAAGTCCTAAAGCAATGAGTCCAGCGACGAGGAATAGAACGGTTGAGCAGCCTAAGTCTGTAGCCTTTCAACCAGATCCATCAATTCTTCCGTGATGTCTCTGCATCGATCTGCTGCGTCCTTTGAGCGAGCATCGGCCGCATTTATATTTGCTTTGGCCACGATTCATTGCTAAGCGCCCCCCGGTCTTGAAGGCCGACTTGCGTGATTGCAAGACCGTATAGCGACGGTTCGGGCGCGCCCAAGTAGCGTCGCCGAGGAGCTTTGCGACTCCCTCGCTGCTACGCTTGCGCTCGGCGCGCGCGTGGATGGCGAGGGAGAAGAACGCGTGGTCCAGCAGACGCTGGACCACGTCGGGCGGCATCTTTCGCGCGATTACCTCCCTGGCCCACGTGTGGCAAAAAGCGTCCGCGCGCGCGAGTGCTCAGCCTGCTCGAGCGACAGGCTCTCGTTTTCGGCAAGACGGAGCAGCCTGTACGACAGCGGCGGGTACAAGGCGCTGGCGCGAAGCCATTGCCCCGCGTAGTTGCCGCCCTTGCCCAGGACAGTCATTTCCCACAGCACCTCTGAGTCGCGGCTCTCAACCACCGTTCTGTGCTTGTAGTGTGTGGTGCTCGCCGCTTTCGCCTCGTGCATCCTGTCACCAACATGGCCGCGCGCCGGGCGATATTCTTCACCGACAGCCGAAGGCTCAGGGACAAAAGAGGTCCGTCCAGGGGCGCGGCGGTGTACCGCGCATACCCGCGCAAACATTGCGCGCCCGAGGACAGTGTTGCACGGAGAGGCCGATAGGTCCTTCTTGAAAGCCATGTGATTTTCCTTCAGCACGACGACGGGGGACGCGAGCGTCAGGCACGGGTTGCCGACGAAATGGGAAGCGGATGTCAATCACTCGAAAAAGACCACGCTGCACAAGCGTAGGATATCGTTGGTAGCCAGCCGCGAGTCGGCCCACAAACGTGCGCTAGCGACGGGAGACGCGCTGTGCTTTAGACCTGGCCACCCAGTCCAGTGATAGGGTGGCGAGGTAATCTTTGGAGCGTTGGGGTTCATCGGCGCTCACACTAGAAGCAGCCTCGCGCTCGACACATACGCTCCACCGGAGTGAGTTCCGTAGGCTAGGTAGCAAGAGTGGACCGGTTCCACTAGCCGTACTGTGATGCGGAGTTCACCGTACGGATGAAGCCCCCATCTAGACGGTAGGGCAATCGCACGCCGCTAGGACGTATACGGTTTACGGCAACATCGGCGTGATTGCATGAATACTGCAACTAACAGTTTAGCGCTAACCGAATTCACTGACGACGACGCTCCGAAATGCATTCGCTCTAGTCCGAGCCTGACATGGCAGCAGTTCAGGTCTAGTCGTGCCGTGAAACATTCAGGGCCAAATTCGCAGCGCTCTGAATCGACGTAACAGCGGGCTGTTCGGGCAAATCTGCAACGAATGTTTCACGACGAGACTGGCACATCGGTAACAGATTCCCAGCTTCCGGGCGTACACACAATAAGTTCTAAATGGGAAATCCTGTTCGTATCAAATCGCACGTATTTTGTAATGTAAAGGCGGACATACCCATGCTTGGGCTGGTCGCCGCAGACCTGGAGAAGCCAGCCCGAAATGCTGATGGCAACAACAGTAGTTGTGAGCTACGTAGACGTGATTCGTATTGGATTGCGCGGTCGCCGGGTCCCGCGCGGGGTGAGATGGAAGTGGTTGCGGTGGGAACGGATAGTTATGGTCGTGGTCTCCTTAGCGACATGTGATACGCCGCAGCCTGCGCAAGGTGACGGGGAGGGGCAGGAAATAGAGGCACTAGCAGGCCAGTGCGTCGACGAGGGCGGCAGGGCCGAGGGAACGGAGATCACTCACGAATGGACCCCTCAATGGGAAAAATGCGCAGAGCGCACGACGGACAACCCGGACGAAACCGTAACCGCTAAGCGTGCCGTTACCACACGGCTCAGCGCCGATGGAACTAGGTTCTTGTGTTCGAGCGAATGCAAGTCGCCATCGGTGAGTGTGGCTCGGCAGTCAGGCGTCGAGTCAGCGGACTGCAATGCCGTCACCGCGAGAAGGGTCCATTAGAAGCCGCGAAAGACCTTGTGGACAAGATCGACGGGCGGCAATGTTCGCCGTCGTGAGGGTGGGCTGCTCGGTGCGCGTACTCGCGCTGCCTTCTCTTATCCGTACGCAAAACTCGTAGACGGTCATTCGGCCCACCCGCACGCCACACTTCTCCTTGAGAAAGCGCCAAATCATGTACGCGCTCCATTCCTTTCCGAGAAAGAGACGCGATCAGGTCCCGCTGGGGACTGAGCTTTAGCCGGCGCTTGCTCTCACTTAAAAAGCGATCAGGGTCGGGCTGGGGGGCTTCTCAAGCTCACGCATTCTCTTGTCTCAGCAGTGTGACGCATGTCACTGACATAGTGCTTCGGTGGCGCCGCCGGTATGGTGCGGCCGCTCAGGTCCCGCACCTCCTCTCGCCTGCGGCAAGAATGCGTACGCTGTTGCTCGGACTCGGACGGCTCGCAGTACGGAATCGTATGGACTTGAGCTGATGTACGTACAGATGGACGTACGCCTGAACGTACGGATAGCCATGTCAACACCGTACATGGCGTTCAGATCGGCGGGCGCACCAACCGGAAGACGCCGAAGAGGATGATTCCTCCTCTAACCCGTACACCGGGGCGTCCCGGCATACGCCCGACTTCGCACGAACACGTACGGAGATGTACGCCCAAGCGTACGGCCAGCCTGGCACCCCGGTCCATGCCGAAGATCGAGTCCACGCATCACCGTGCCCCGGCGGGAGTGGCACCGCTAGACCTCGCCGGAATGGCGACCAGTGGCTTCAACTAGATACTATGGAAGGGCCGTGCGAGGCGCGTTCATTTGCGTACTCCTCTCGGGAAAACGGGTGTCGGAATCCTCGTTTTACTCCAGGAGGCTTACTTCCGCGGCCCTTCCATAGTATCTACCAGGCCGTGCAGGAAAAGGTGATCTCCGAAACGCGTCCAAGGTGCTGTATCCGAATGACGAGCCCGAAGCCGGGAAGCGGTTGCGCCTTGCACAGCAGTACTTCTTCGTCTCATGCTCGCTACAGGACATGCTGTGTCTGCTGGATCTGAAGGGCGAACCCGTTTCGCGCTTCGCCGAGATGTTCATCGCCCAACTGAACGATACGCATCCTGCCATCGCCGTCGCAGAACTGATGCGTCTGCTCGTCGACGAGCGACTGCTCCCCTGGGAGGAGGCGTGGGACATTACGCGGCGCACGCTCGCGTATACCAACATACTCTGTTGCACGAAGCGCTGGAGACCTGGGGGTTGCCGCTTTTTGGACGGTTGCTGCCGCGTCCGCTCGAGATCATCTACGAGATTAACCGTCGTTTCCTCGACGAGGTGCGGCGGACATTCCCGGGTGACGAGTCGCGCGTGGCGCGCATGTCGATCATTGACGAGGCCGGCGAGAAAAAAGTGCGCATGGCTCACCTGTCGACCATCGGTTGCCACGCCGTGAACGGTGTTGCAGCGCTGCATTCCGCGCTTCTCACGCAGACTTTGCTGCGCGACTTTGCGCAGATGTGGCCCGAACGTTTTCTCAACGTCACAAACGGTGTCACGCCGCGCCGCTTCATTCTGCTCGCCAATCCGCGCCTTGCCCGGCTGCTTGACGAAACGGTGGGCGAGGGGTGGGTCGCTGACCTCAAGCGCCTTCGGAAACTGGAGGCGTACGCCGACGATCCGGCGTTTCGGGAAAAGTGGTGTGCAGTCAAGCGGTCGAACAAAAAGGTGCTGGCGGAGCGCATCCGCGACGTGACGAACGTCATTGTGGATCCCGACGCACTCTTCGACATTCAGGTAAAGCGCATTCACGAGTACAAGCGACAGCATCTGAATGCGCTTTACATCATCACGCTTTACCAGCGTCTGCGCCGTAATCGGGAGCGGGGTTGTGTGCCACGATCTTTGGCGGAAAATCGGCGGCAGGCTACAGGATGGCGAAACTGATGATCCGGCTGATCACGGGCATCGCCGAGGTCGTGAACAACGACCCGATGATGGCGGGCAGGCTGAAGGTTGTGTTCCTTCGCGACTTCAATGTGAAGAACGCGCAATTTATCTATCCCGCCGCCGATCTGTCCGAGCAGATCTCAACGGCCGGCAAGGAAGCATCCGGCACCGGCAACATGAAATTCATGATGAACGGCGCGCTCACGATCGGAACACTGGACGGCGCCAACGTCGAGATCCGCGAGGAAGCGGGTGACGAAAACTTCTTTCTGTTCGGTCTGACTGCCGAACAGGTGGAATACGTCAAACGCGAAGGCTATCGACCCGCGCAATATGTCGAAGGCAATGCGGAGTTGCGCGACGTGCTGGACCTGATTGCCGGCGGATATTTTTCGTGCGGCGACCACGAGGTGTTTCGTCCACTCGTTGAGAACCTGATGCGCGTCGATGCATTTCTCGTGCTTGCCGATTACGCCGACTATGTCGCGTGCCAGGAGCGTGTGAGCGACGTCTGGAAAGACGAGGCACGCTGGACGCGCATCGATCCTCAACACGGCGCGCTCGGGGAAGTTCTCGTCGGATCGCGCGATCGGCGAATACTGTGAACGGATCTGGAAGGTCGCGCCCGTGCAAATCTCCCTTGATCAACCCTGACGTTGAACACGATCCGCGCCAGGCGGTGCGAGCCATGCCGCGGCGTTACGCCGGTGCATCCGCCCGGATGGGACAGTCGGAAGCAGCGCTGTAGTGCAGAGCGACTCTGCTGGGTGCCGTTGCGCACCAGAACCGTGCCGCGCTGCGCCGCCGTGCAGCGATATCCACGCCGGCGACGGGCGAAACGGACTGGCACGGCACTTGCGTTGCACTGCACCAGGGCGAGTCAACGGCGACTCGCTCCGTAGCACTGAGTATCACTGAATACTGATTTGCCCGGCAACGGGCTCACTGGGCAACGGCGTCCTGCGTAACGGGTTGAAAGACCTGATACGCAGGACGCCGTTCTCGTTTTGGCAGACACCCCATGTCAGGCAAAGCCACCCGCATCGAACTCTTGAGTCTCTCGAAGTGCGCCGCGTGCTGGGCGCAGGTGGCAACGTTGGTGCAGTCGCGACGGGCTTTCTGATGAAGGGCATTGGCGACTGTCTATGACGGCGGAATGCATTCTCGCTTTGGCCTGATTGACCATATGCGATGGAACAAAAACCTGGGATGATAAAATCACAATGTTCGAATTGAGTTGTTTTTGCGCTCTCGCGTTAGTTACGCTTGCGATCGCTGGCCGGATGATCGTGCTCATTCACGAAGAAAATGACGACACGACGGTGTTCCACGAAATGCAACTGGCATTGCACGTCGCTTTAATCCTGGTTTTGGCGATGACTTTCGACGCGGGGATCAATCCGGAATATGTGTGGATCCGCCGCACGTTGCCGCATAACGGTACGCAGGTAAACGGGACCATGGCTGCAGTACTTGCCGGATTGGGATGCGTTGTATTCGTATTTATCGTTCCATGGGCCCTGGTTGCATTCGAACGGTTGCGCCGTGATTCATTGACGGCTCGCCGGGTCACCAGCGACTTGATTGATCGATTGCGCGTCGGACGCAAGGAGTCGGCGCTGATGTGACGGCTGGCAGACCCACCGGCGCGGGAGAGGTGATAGATTGTCATTTGACTCGTCGTCGCGAATCAACGGGGCTTCGCTGCTCGCGATCCGGGTTTATGACCCCCGTGATCATCGCGTAACGGCGGTAAGAAGATCCTCAAGAAAGGAGCTGCCATGTGCCGTCGATACATCGCTGCCGCTGCCTTCCTTATCCCCACCTTGTCGCAAGCATTCCAGCCTGTAGCTATCCCCGAATGTCAGGCTGCAGGCCCTTATGCTTCAGTTCAGGAAACCATAGACGCCGCCAAATGCCGAGCCCGATGGCTTCTCGCGGGCGCCTACAACCGGACGGAAGGGGACGCGATGAGCGCGGTCTCGGAGTGCGCCGGGACATTCGACGAGGTGCTAAATCATCGTTTGACCGAAGGTGTTTCGCACGACAAGCTGGTAGTCATGTGTGCCGACACCGCGATGCACATGGGCATCATGAAACTCGACTAGTCGCAGGTATGCATTCTGCGTAGACTGGCGGCATCGCCATGGCTGGTTAAACGTGCAGTCTCGCAAGCCCCGGGGGAAGGGTTAGATTGATTAATCCGATGTCTACGCGGAGCACACCATGGTCACGAGAACGGTCCGCCCAAAACGTCGAACAGTTGCAGGAGCAACTCACAAGGGCGGAGGGCGAACTCGACGCCTGGCGAGGCAATCCGGGCATCAGTACGAGATGGCCTGCGCGATGGTCGAAGCTCTCTGAAAGCAAATGGCTGCGGGAGAGCCTACGCAGCCCTGAGATCACGGAAAACGCTATGCATATCACACTCGACACGGCAAAGGCGATCTATCGCAACGCGATCGACTCGCGGGCAAGCGATGGTGAAGGAGCAACATGGTGGGATGAGGTTGCGGACGAAATCCGTAATGTGGTTGCCGCCCGCTCGATCTGCGCCGCCCACCTCAGCTCAGGCGTGACGGTCGTCGTGCGGCACTCCAGCGGCCGTGGGCCCCGACGATTTTGCAGACAGTGTCGGGAATATCCGTGACGCGGAGGTTGTACCTTGCGAGCGGTTGTTGAGAGCCCCAGGAAGCGAAGGGCAGGGGTCTGTCCGGACAGTGCCATTGTTCCCGGTCGACTTTCGAAGTGTCGGTACCTGCGGTGTTGAATCAGTTGTCGTCGCTTCTGGACGGGAGACGCCCGTGAGGCTTGGGCTCTGCCGCGTCGGCGTCAGGAAGGTCGTCTGGGGCCGGATTTTGCAGGCCCTTTGGATCGGGCTGGCGCGTCGTGTCGACGGAAGTTTGCGCGGGGTTGAGGGAGGTCCCAGTCGGCTCACTGGATGGATTCGACGCCGTGATGTGCTCCTGCGCTGATGAATACAGCTTCCCATTATGATATTCCGCCTAGTCGCCTTGAGCCGATGACCCGATTCCGAATGTGCTTCCTGGCTGCACAGCTAAGCAAGCGAAAATCGCTAAACATCAAATGGCAAGTAGCCCAGATGGTCCATCGAAGGCACGCCAGCCATCGCTGGCATAGCCAACGCGATTCATTCGCAGATTCCGGTCACCCGAAGTGTGGACGCACAAGATCAGGAGATACCGAGCCGCCCCGTGCCGATCGGTAGAGCCGAATGACGTTTGAGTGCGCGCTCGCCTCAATAAAAGGGGCCGCGAAGCGTTTGCTGCAGTAGAGACGCTTGACCATCGGCAGCACAAGCGGCTGGACAACCGGGCGGAGAATTCGCACCAGCCCACATGCGTGCGCGAGAAGGTGGTACGCCGCTTCAAATCGCCGCGCCAGCTGCAGCGATTTGCCTCGGTTCACGAATCAAACATCATCGTGCAAATCCTGCCATCATTTTCGACTTTGACGAATCCGATCTTCCTATACCAGTCATAGGCGGCCCGGTTGCATACGAATACATGCAAGTACAGCGGCTTTAGCAAGTGACTGGATAAAGACATGACCTTCGCAAGCGCTTGACTGCCAATCAACTTGTGTTGCATGTCCGGCACAATACAAAGCATCCTCAGCCAAACGAGATCCGGTTCGACCTCCCAGTGCACAAATCCGCATCGTTTGCCCTCGCACGTCACGATCTGGCAGGTACCTTGGCGAACGCTTTTTGCGAACCCTGCCCGTTGCGAATCCTCGTCCCATCCATACACCTGGGTGACAAAAACCCTCATCGCTCGTTTGTACGTGTCAAATAGCCATTCCAGGTCGCCGGATACAGCTTGATCGAAACTCAGATCCATCATAGCGTTTCAACGCGATATACAGGTCTTCTTCAGTGAATCGAATCCATGCTTCACGCGTGGATCTGGCTCGATCTGAAGGAACACTCCATCAGGATGCGCCGAACAGGAGGGCCGTCAGTTTCGGGCATACATCGATCAGCGCAAGCGCCGTTGTCATGCATGAACACTTGCAGCAGTGTCCCCAGGACGATGCGCCGCGGCCCGTCTGGCACCACGCTTTGCACGATCGTGCTGCCGGGTTGCCCCGATTGAGGGCCCAGTGCTGCGCAGGCTTACGCAATTCATCCTCATTGGAGGCGCACATGGCAACTGCAATTATCACACCACAGAATGACGGCCCGTACCTCATCACAGGAGACTTCCAGATTACCACCGAGGGCGGCCGACCAATCGCAGCGGGCAACACGAAGTCTGGCTATGCCGGTGCGGTCAATCGAGCCACAAGCCACTCTGCGACGGCTCACATAAGAAAATCGGGTTCTCGAGCAATCTCGACGAAAAGCCATAAAAAGGGCATACACCTTGACGCGGCACGCCGCCTGTTGCGGTGACGTTCCCCGGTGGCGGTTCTACAGTGTTCTTGCTTCGGCGACCTTGGGTTTTCGATTCTCGGGTTCGGAGGCGAGAAGCTGCAGGCTCGATCGAGTGACTCTCTAAGGTAAACTACGGTTTTTACGGACACATGGCCCTCGTTCATCAACTACAAAGCCCGGCGGATTGGTTAGTGCAGTTGTCGCTTCAGATCCGAAAGTTCAGAATGCAACGAGCTGACTGCATCCTTGATCCTGGTGTCGAGGCCTACTGCCTTTTGGCACTCGCGCTCCGCACGATCACCGATCCGTCCAAGAAGCCGTGACTGCGGAATACATGGGCGGCAGGCACGGCGCGATTTCTACGCCACCATGGAAAATCCTCTGTAAACGCCTTCAGGTCGACGTTGGCGGCACCAACCTGAAGCGACCACTGCACTGACCTACCTGAGGGCCCCGGTCCAACCCGCCGCGGTTAATGACGCTTCGGAACAACAATGCGCACCGCAATGCTTCCGCTTGACGCGCGGGCGCCTGTTTGCGTGCGACTGCAGTAATCGATAGCGGGGCAATTCTTTGCTCGGAGGTATGCCATGGCTACGTACGTCATCCTGAGCCGTCTCGCTCCTGACGCATTCACGGATCCCGGCGAACTGAAGCAGATCGCCGCCACAGTGGCCGAAAAGATCAGGGCCGAATGCCCTGCCGTCACCTGGAAGGACAGCTATCTGACTCTCGGGCGCTTCGACGTCCTGGACGTTGTCGAGTCGAACGATCTGAAACAGCTTGAGCTGGCGGCTCTACTCGTCCGCGCCTATGGACACGCTGCCACCGAGACCCTGCAGGCGACGCCGTGGAACGAGTTCATCGCGGCGCTGTAGCGCAGATCGACGGATCGGGCTCCAGGCGATGAAATGCGCCAGGTGAATTCTGCGTCTCACCGTCGGGTGTCTGAACGTGTTCGCAGAAATCGCTATCTTGCAGGTGAAGATGTCGTCACCATGCTGGCAAGGCGGAGAGAGGCAAATGGTCGAAGCTTCCGGATTGAAGCCGGGCATGGTCGTCATGCTCGAAGGCGAACTTCATAGCGTCGCCAGCGCCGGGTACCATGCCGGCGGGGGCCAGCAGGGTAGCGCAGTGTTCGCCAGGGTCAAGAACCTGAAGACCGGGCACATCAGGGAGTTGCGGCTGCACCCGAGCGACAGGCTCGAAGAGGTCGCGCTCGATCACAAGGAGATGGAATATCTGTATACGGATGGTGTCGCCTTTTACTTCATGGATCCCGACACATTCGAGCAGATCAGTTTGTCCTCGGAAACTATTGGCGCATACGAAAAGTTCCTTCAGCCCAATATGCGAATCCCGGTCGCGCTGAATGACGGCGAGCCGGTCACCATCGCGTTTCCGCATGCGGTCGAGTTAGGCGTGGTGTCCGCGCCGCTGGGCGTGCACGAGCATGCAACCTCCACTTTCAAGACGGCCACACTCGAGAACGGCATGGAAGTTCTCGTTCCCCAGTTCATCAAGGAAGGGGATACTGTGCGAATCGAGGTCGCGTCAGGAAAATACGTGGAGCGTGTAAGGCGAGAAATGCGAAAGCCATGACTTCGGCGCTTCTTGAACTGTGCCTCGAAGACGTTCGGGTGAGTCTCTGGAGGTAATCATGCACGACGTTCTCGCGGGTTACGATGGCTCGGCTTCCGCACAGGAGGCAATCCGCTTCGCAAAAAATCTTGCTGAAAAGGAAGGGGCGCGGCTCCACATTCTTATGGTTGCTCGTCCGCCTGACTGGGGTAAGTTGGCCTATGAGGTGCCTGAGCTGCTTGAGACCGAAAAACGCCACTGTCAGGACCTCATCACCGAACTCAAGGGAAAGCTCGGGTTACCCGGAGTAACGGTCCAATATGAGGTGATTGTCGGGCATCCGGCCAAGGAGCTGGTGCTGTATGCCGAACGACACAATATTGACCACGTTGTTGTAGGACATCGAGGACGTACTACCTTTGATCGTTGGCTGCTTGGTTCCATCGCGAGGCAAGTGATCGCATACGCGCCGTGCTCGGTCACAATCGTGCGCGACCGGCCAGATGTCGCAAAGGAGCATCGATGATACCGGAAGCTATGCGGATCACGACGCAGAAGCGCTTGACGATGAAGTTACGAGTGGTGGGCGGATCGCTGACGGATCCGGCTCATCGCTATCGCTTCGCTGGCTAGCAGCGCGCGGCTATCTGCGTCCTGCCCTCCGATCGGTCTGCTTTCCAGGCCTACGGCAACATGCCGTCGGCACAGGTAACGGCGCCGCCGAAGGCCGTTGCCCGGCTGGCTCACCAGGGACCGATGCACGACGGAAATCCTCGTCAGTCCAGGTGCGACCGGCGCGCTTTTACCGCTGCTACAGGAGAGGTGAGCTGCATGCCTCCCTTCAACGGGCCACTCCTGAATTTTCTCGCCTTTCGCTCAAGCGCTGCTCTGGATGCGATGCGCTGAATTCGGCGCCGGGGCACGGCATCGCGCACGCCGCGTTGCCGGCGAACGCCCGCTATTCCCGTGGCGTCATGCCATATTTGTGGCGATCAGCGGCAGAACGCTTACGATGTGTGAAACACACAGGAGGCCGTCATGACCACGGCTGCCAGTTTTCACATCGGCTACACGCAGTACCTCGGGCCCGAGGGCGAACCCGTGCATCCGCTTCCGGCCTTCGCAAGCGACCCCGCAGCGCTCCTGCCGCTGTATCGTGCGATGGTGCTGACACGGGCCTTCGACACGAAAGCAGTTGCGCTGCAGCGTACGGGCCAACTTGGCACATTCGCATCATCGGTTGGCCAGGAGGCGACCGGCGTTGGCGTGGCCAGTGCAATGCGCCCCGAAGACGTGCTGTTTCCCTCCTATCGCGACCACGCGGCCCAATTGCTGCGCGGCGTCACGATGACGGAAAGTCTGCTCTATTGGGGCGGTGACGAGCGTGGAAGCGATTTCAGTGTGCCCCGCTTCGACTTTCCGAACTGTGTGCCGATCGGTACGCAGGTCTGCCATGCGGCGGGTGCCGCCTATGCGTTCAAGTTGCGCCATGAGCCGCGCGTCGCAGTGGCGCTTTTCGGCGACGGCGCCACCTCCAAGGGAGACTTTTACGAGGCGATGAACTTCGCCGGCGTGTGGGGCGCGCCGCTCGTGCTCGTGATCAACAACAACCAATGGGCAATTTCAGTGCCGCGCAGCCAGCAAAGCGCCGCACAAACGCTCGCGCAAAAGGCGATTGCAGCGGGAATCGACGGCCTGCAGGTCGATGGCAACGACGTGATTGCCGTGCACCACGTAGTTGGGGCGGCACTCGCGAAGGCCCGACGCGGTGACGGTCCGACCTTGATCGAAGCGCTCAGCTTTCGCCTCGGCGATCACACGACGGCCGATGATGCCACGCGCTATCGCGATGCCGAAGTGGTCAGCAGGCATTGGGAATCCGAGCCGCTGCGCCGGTTGCGCGCCTACCTGATCCGTATGAATGTTTGGGACAAGGCGCGCGAAGAGGAACTTGGCAGGACGTGTCACACGCAGGTCGAGCAGGCTGTCGAGGCGTATCTCGCGATTGCTCCGCCTGACGTTTCCTCGATGTTCGACCATCTCTATGAGGCGCTACCGCTCGCCATGCGCGAGCAACTGGCGATGGCGCAGCGACTTGCTCCGGTTGTGCCGCTTGCGGAGAACGGCCATGGCTGACCTGAACATGGTCGAGGCGGTCAATGTCGCGCTCGCCTGGGAGCTTGCGCATGACCCCGCTGTCGTGCTGCTCGGCGAGGACATCGGCGTGAACGGCGGCGTCTTTCGGACAACCACTGGGTTACAGACGCGCTTTGGCGCTCAGCGCGTGATGGATACGCCGCTCGCCGAAACGGCGATCGTCGGCACGGCGGTCGGCATGGCCGCAATGGGCCTCAAACCAGTCGCGGAGATCCAGTTCAGCGGCTTCATCTATCCGGCCATCGATCACTTGCTGAATCACGCGTCGCGCCTGCGGCACAGGACGCGCGGACGGCTCACGTGCCCCCTCGTGGTCAGGTCGCCTGCCGGTGCGGGCATCCACGCGCCGGAGCATCATTCCGAAAGCCCGGAGGCGCTGTTTGCGCACATACCGGGGTTGCGCGTCGTGACCCCTTCTTCGCCCGCGCGCGCATATGGCCTGCTGCTGGCGGCAATCCGCGATCCGGACCCGGTCATCTTCTTCGAGCCGACACGCCTCTACCGCATCTACAGGCAGCCCGTGGAAGACAACGGCGAAGCGCTGCCGCTCGATTGCTGCTACGTGCTGCGCGACGGGGCGGATGTGACGTTGGTCAGTTGGGGCGGAGCGCTGCAGGAAGTCCTTATGGCCGCCGATCTGCTTGCGCAGGAGGGCGTGATGGCGGAGGTAATCGACGTGGCCACGCTCAAGCCACTCGACATGGAGACGATTCTTGCGTCGGTGGCGAAAACGGGACGCTGCGTGATCGTGCATGAAGGATCGCGCACGGGCGGCGTGGGCGCGGAAATTGCCGCGGGCATTGCGGAGCGCGGACTCTATTCGTTGCTTGCGCCGGTGCAGCGCGTCACGGGATATGACGTGGTGGTCCCGCTTTACAGGCTCGAGAGTCAGTACATGCCAGGCACGGGGCGCATCGTTGCCGCGGTCAGGCAGGCGCTGGAGGCGCAGTGAAACCATGAAGATCTTCAAGCTGCCCGACCTGGGCGAAGGCCTCCAGGAAGCGGAAATCGTCGAATGGCACGTCAAGAGCGGCGAGGACATTCGCGCGGACCAGCCGCTCGTGTCGGTCGAAACGGCAAAAGCCATCGTCGAGATTCCCTCGCCGCAATCCGGCCGCATCGCGAAGCTGTTCGGCAAGCCGGGCGACATCGTGCATCTGGGGGCCCCGCTTGCCGCTTTCGAAGGGGATAGAGAGGGTGGTGAGGATGCCGATGCCGGCACCGTGGTCGGCCATATGGAAGTGGGCAGGCAACCGGTGGAGGAGGCGCCAGCCGCGCCCGGTAGCGGCACGGGTGCGGGGCCTGGCGCTATCAAGGCGATTCCCGCGGTGCGGGCGCTCGCCCGCAAGCTGGACGTCGATCTCGCAATGGTGACGCCTTCCGGGCCGGAAGGCGTCATCACGGCGACCGACGTACAACGGGCGGCAAAGTTGTTCGCTGAACTCGGTCCGCCTGAAGTGCTGCGCGGCGTGCGGCGCGCGATGGCGCAGAACATGGCGCGTGCCCAGAGCGAAGTGGCCGCCGCGACCGTTATCGACGACGCCGATATTCACGCGTGGCCACCGCATACCGATGTGACGATCCGCCTGATCCGTGCGCTGGTGGCCGGGTGCCACGCGGAGCCGGGACTGAACGCATGGTTCGACGGCAGAATGGCGCGGCGCCATGTGCTGGAGAAGATCGATCTCGGCATTGCCGTCGATCTGCCGGATGGCTTGTTCGTCCCGGTGCTGCGCGATGTCGCGCATCGTGACGCGGCCGGTCTGCGTGCCGGACTCGACCGGATGCGTGCCGATATTCGCGCACGCAAGATTCCACCGGAAGAGATGCGCGGCAACACGATCACATTGTCGAACTTCGGCATGATTGCCGGTAAATATGCGGCTCCCGTGGTTGTGCCGCCCACTGTTGCGATTCTTGGCGCGGGGCGGATGCATGACCAGGTCGTGGCGCACGAGGGTGCGCCCGCCGTGCACAGGACCTTGCCGCTGAGCCTGACATTCGACCACCGGGTTGTCACGGGAGGAGAGGCTGCGCGCTTTCTCGCCGCGGTCATCAAGGATCTCGAGATGGCGCAGTAGGCGGTTTCCGCGCCGGTGCCGCATTGCGCACCGGATCGCATTGGCGGCGCGGCATCTGCATCGGCGCGGGATCATGCATGGCGATCTCTATGCGTACAACATCCTGCATGACGGCTCAGGGCACGTAGTGCTCGGCGACTTCGGCGCGGCGTCCTTTCACGATATCGATGATCACGCGCTGGCGCAGGCGCTCGAGCGCGTCGAGGTACGCGCGATCGGCGGCCTGCGCGAAGAACTCGCGCAACGTCTGGCCGGAGAGGCCGACGATCGTGCCGCCGGGATCCATGCGTTGATCGAAGACTGTATGGGCGAGCACGTCGAGATGCGGTCTTCGTTCGATGAGATAGTCGGGCGGCTGTCTGCCTGAAGCTATGCCCTGTTGCCAACGCCGGCGCATCATAAGCGTGCGGGAACCGTTGACGACGACGGAGGCGGACGTGGCAAATTTCCTCAGGCTCGAACTGCTTTGCCGGTTGTTTCTTGGTCTCTTTGTGGGTTTTTTTTTGCGTGACGGCCGCCCTTTTTGTGCGGTACAAGTGGGCGAGTCCGCTGCCTCAAGCCACCTTCGTGCACGCGAAAGGCGCGTCGGCGCCACGCACCTTGCCGGGAAGCGCTCCGGCAGCCCCATTCTCATCCGCCTGCGCCTCCCAATCGCAACCCGCAACGCCCTCGCCAGATGCAGGGGAAAAGACGCTCCTCGCGTCGTCGGCCTCCACTGTCGTCACGTTCATTGCGGCTGCAGTGGCCAACTTCATGTGCTGGAAGACCAACGGGCGGGGGAGGCGCACAAAGAAAAGCGGAACACCTCGTTCGAGTCGCTCGAATTAGTGTGACGCGCTGGCGGAATTTTCGTAAGGAGCTGGCTAGCCGGTTGTGCCGTTGGATAGGCAGTTTGTTTGAAGAATCCGCGAGCCGTAAGCGTCGCCTGGAGGCATGCGTTCAAGAGGGCTTACCTCCGGGGACAAAATTCCGTTCTCTTTCACACACTCATTCCAGCGATGAGCAACTACAGTTTAGTTGTTGGGGATCATCCTGCACGTTGACCCCCCATCGCCTGTTGCTGTCTCAAGGTGTGAACGTCATGAAGCATTTCCTGAGCGCGCTACTGCTCGCTTCTGCGCCGTTCGTGGCGTGGGCCGAAACGCCATTGCTCCATTCACGTAGCGCAATCGTGTACGACGTCGGGCGCGGCGAAGTTCTGCTGGAAAAGAACGCCGATGACGTCCAGCCGGTCGCGTCGATCACCAAGCTGATGACAGCGATGGTCGTGCTGGACAGCGCCCAGTCGCTGGGCGCCATGGTGAGTGTCGACAATGACGACATTGATCGGCGCAAGCACTCGGGGTCCCGTATCCCGATCGGTGCGTCGCTCGAACGGGGAGAGATGCTGCGCCTTGCGCTCATGTCGTCGGAGAACCGCGCGGCGTCTGCGCTATCGCGTGCGTACCCGGGCGGCCAGCCGGCGTTCATCCGGAAGATGAACGAAAAGGCGCGCACGCTGCACATGTTCAATACGCACTTCGACGACCCGACCGGGCTCTCGCCCGACAATCTCTCTACGGCACGCGACGTCGTGAAGATGGCGGCCGCCGCGGCGCACTATCCATTGATCAGCGAATACACGACGCTTCCCCGTTACGAAGAGGAAATCGGTACGAGGACGAGGTTCTATCACAACACCGACCCGATAGTCCGCTCAGCCGATTGGGACGTTGTGGTCGCGAAGACCGGCTATATTCGCGAGGCGGGACGCTGCATCGTGGTCGATGCCAACATGCCCAATGGTCAGGTGATGATTGCGCTGCTCGGCTCGCAAACATCGTGGGGGCGCTCTGCCGATCTCGTCACGATACGTCGATGGCTGAACGGCGACGAAACGCCGGTCGTCGAGCCGCGCTATTACGCAAGTGCGCGGCTGCATCATCGCCATTCGATGCTCGCGCATTCGCACCGCGTCAAGGTGCGATTCGTCTCGTACCGCACAGGTTCGGCGTCCGGTGCGCACCGGCAGACCGCCGTGCACCATGCCGGTAAGCGGCAACACCAAGCGCCTGTTGCCGCCTGAGCCAAATGACGTCCGCGCGACCAGTCACGTAAGCCGTTAAACCGAGACTTGCGGCGACGCGCCAATGCCTGACGTCGTGTTGCAGGGCTCGAGCCCGCGATGCGAGAGTGGAGCGCGGTTGCAGCGTCGCGTTCATCGAAACCGTCGCCGCGAGCCTGTTCGTGCTATCGCCCGACATCCTCGCAAGGCTGGTGGCCGGACGAAAGCCGTTGCGTCAGACGGCCTCTGGCGGACCATTCGAAGCCTTGACGTTACGGGAGACCGAAGTGCTGGCGATGCTCGCCGGCGGACTCGGCAACAAGGAGATCCCGGCAACTCCCTTCAAGCGTGCATGAAATCAATGGCAGCCACGGTCGCTTATGCGCGGGGCCGATGTCAATGGCCACACCGAACTACAATCATTCAACGGGCCTGAACCCGCTCCACCCGAATTCGGGTCGCACAGGTCATGGGGCGGCTACGCGAGGACTGTCCGGGTGCGTTGACAGGCTGTTCAACCATGCTCCCCGGCAGTTCGGCAGTGCGTGATTGATCCGATCGCATCAGAGTATGCGCGACGGCCAGCACAGGAGGGACTATGCGGTCGGGAGTGAAGTCCGGCGTGCGCCTGAGACGTTATGCAATCACGGCGATTTCCGTCATCGCAGGCTTGATTGTCGTCGGACGCATCACCGGCATCCTGGTCGACTGGCTGTGGTTCTCCTCCATCGGCTACGGTGGCGTTTTCTGGACCATGCTTTGCGCGAGAGCGTTGCTGTTTGCCGCCGTGTTCGCGGTCTCGGCGTGCGCGATCTGGCTGTCGGGAATTTTGGCGCATCGTTACGCGAGGGAGGGCGAGAGCCTGCGAGCGGAAACAGCCGGTCCCTCGGGCGCGACGGTGGTCACCGGCGATCTGGCCGAACTGGTCGCGCCGTACGTTCCCTGGCGTTTCAGTATTGCCTGCGCAGCGGTCGTACTGGGGCTGCTTACCGCTGCCAGCGAAATCTCGAACTGGGACGTCGCGCTTCGCTTCATCAATCAGGTGCCTGTTGGCGAGCGCGATCCGATCTTCGAGAGGGACATCGGCTTTTATCTCTTCTCGCTCCCCGCGTATGTCGCGCTCAAGAACTGGTTGCTGTGGCTGGTCTTCTGCAGCGCGATCGTGGCAGGTGCCGTCTACGGGTTGAGTGGTGACATCGCGCCGGAGCGGCCACCACGGACGCTCTCGCGCGCCGCCATCACTCATGGTTCGGCACTGCTCGGTTTGTTCTTCGCGGTGAAGGCCTGGTCGTGGTGGCTCGACCGCTTTCTGCTGCTCTACGGTGACAACGGCGTCGTGGTCGGCGCCAGCTATACCGATGTCCACGTCGAGTTACCGGTCCTGTGGATGCTTGTCGGCCTTTCGGCGGCCTCATCCGTGGCTCTTTGGATCAACATGCGCCAGCGTAGCTATCTGCTGCCTGCCGTTCTCGCGCTGCTCGTATTCGGCAGTTCGTTTGTGTTCGCTGTGATCTATCCGTTGCTGTTTCAGCGCTTCTATGTCAAACCGAGCGAGCTGAGACTGGAAACACCCTATATCGAGCACACTATCGCGCTAACGCGACAGGCTTACGGTCTCGCAAAGATTGAGGTTAAGCCGTTTGAGGTCGGCCAGGGACTGACTCTCGACTCGCTGCAGGCCAATCGACCGACCATCGACAACATCCGGCTATGGGACGTGCAACCGCTGATGGATACCTACGCACAGTTGCAGGAGATCAGGACCTACTACAAATTTCTCTCGGTGGACATCGACCGCTATCAGCTTGACACCGGATACAGGCAGGTGATGCTGTCGGCGCGTGAACTGGAACCGGCGATGCTTGCGCCCAACGCCCAAACCTGGGTGAACCTGCACCTTATCTTTACTCACGGCATCGGTGTCGTGATGTCGCCAGTCACCGAGAAGTCCACCGAAGGCTTACCCCTTTTCTATCTGCGGGATATTCCACCCGTCTCCAACGGCGGCCCGGCCATTCGCGAACCACGTCTCTATTTCAGTGAAGGCCGGCAGGACTATGTCATCGTGAACGGCAATGTGGCTGAATTCGATTACCCCAAAGGGGCGGACAATGCGTACACGACGTATAGCGGGCGCGACGGCGTCCCTGTCGGCAGCGTGGCGCAACGCAGTCTCTTCGCCTGGCAGTTTGACGATCCCAACATCCTGCTGAGCGGCTATATCACGGACCAGAGCCGGATCCTGCTTCACCGCAACGTTCAGGACCGCGTGCGGACGATCGCGCCGTTCCTGAGTCTGGACCATGACCCCTATGTCGTGGCGAGCAATGGGCGCTTGTTCTGGGTACAGGACGCCTACACGGTCAGCCAGTGGTTTCCTTATTCCCGGCCGGGTTTCGACCAAGGCGCCAATTACATCCGAAACGCGGTCAAGGTCGTGGTCGACGCGTACAACGGCACGGTCGACTTCTACGTCAGCGAACCCGCCGATCCGCTGCTGCGCACATACGAGCGCACCTTCCCGGGTTTGTTCAAGCCTTTGGACATGATGTCACCGGAGCTCCGGCGTCATATCCGCTACCCCGAAGATCTGTTCCTGATCCAGGCGCTGCTTTACCGCGCCTATCACATGGATGCGCCGGAGGTCTTCTACAACCGCGAGGATCTGTGGCAGTTTCCCCGGGAGTTGTCCGGAATGGATGGCGTGAGCGCCGCCAGCACGATGCCGCCGTACTACACGATCATGCGACTTCCCGGCGAAGCACGCGCCGAGTTCATCCTCATGCTGCCGATGGTGCCGAGCCAGCGGGAGAACATGATTGCCTGGCTGGTGGCGCGTTGCGATCCGTCCGTGTATGGCAAGCTCAGCGTCTATACATTCCCCAAGGACAGGCTGGTCTTTGGGCCGTTTCAGATCGAAGCGCGTATTCAGCAGAATACGGAGATCTCGCAGCAGATCTCGCTGTGGAACCAGATGGGCTCACGCGTCATCCGCGGTCATCTTGTGGTCGTGCCGATCGAGAACTCGATCCTCTACGTTTCCCCGCTCTATTTACGCGCGGAGTCCGGTCAGTTGCCGGAGTTGAAGCGGGTGATTGCCACTTATGGTGACCGTGTGGTGATGGAGGACAGCCTGGGTGAAGCCCTGGCGGCGCTTTTCAAGGAAACCGCGCAAGCGGCGCCGGCCCCGCGAGGCACAGGGGACGCGCGTGCGCGCGAGGCACTTGCCCACTATGACCGCGCCCTCGAGCGCCTGAAGGCGGGAGACTGGAGCGGCTTCGGCGCGGAACTGGATGCCCTTCGGCCGTTGCTCGAGGCACTCGGTGCCGGCCATTCCGATGATCAGAAATGAAGAGGGGGAGATTTTAAGGGGCGTATAAACTGCTTCGTGCCGGTAGCGGGATTCGCCGCCATGCCCGGCCCGTTGTTTGCCATTCAAATGGCCGCGCAGCCTTGTCGTCCGGTACAGACGCTTCAGGCCTTTTGCAGGATGGCAATCGCCTTTTCGGCATCGTCCAACGAGTCGACCTCGAGATAAGCAATGAACTGCGTGCCCAGTACAGCGGCCGAGACGCCGCGGAGGTTGATACTCGCCGCGCCAATATCTGGGTCAATTGCGTGATGATGCCCAGTTGGTCCGGACTCGTTACACGGATGGAGTGAAGGCCCGGGGTGACGCTGAACCCCACCTGTGTGGCTGTACAAATTCCCAGGAAGCACTCTCCCGCATCTGGCGTGAATTGTCGTTATCTCGACTACCATACCTCGACCGTCTACAACATTCCGTTTCAAGCGTTATGCGTTGCACAGATAATGCCGCAAGCGCGTAGCTTGCAGGAGTTTGCTCCCCTTGCTCGCGAAGCGTTCCTCGCTTTCTTTAGCGGATATCGTGCCTCTAGCATCTCTGCGTTGATACCAGCAATCGAAGGAAGTCTGGCGCGGATCGTTTCAAGTGTTGGAACCGTCCTTCAGATACACGAGAAGGCAAGCGGGGCGGTCGACGGCGCCATTGGGTACGCGGCGCAGCTTCACTTCGATCAGATGTGGGTACCTCGGGAGTACCTGACGACAGAGTACTTATTTGGCCAGGATGAACGTGTCTTCATATTTGAGACTTTTCGGCGCTGGCTGCAGAGATCCTTTTTTTGTAACACTGGAGAGTATGACGGTGCGACCTGGTTGAACCGGCACTTGTTCGCCCATGGCAGCTCTTCCTTGTGGCAGCAGTCAGCCAATTTCAGCCGTATCGTAGTCGCGTTGACGACCGTAGGAGCAATCGAATCGTGGCACGACCAGTCTAATCGCGTCTCCTTGTTCTTCCCCGAGATGAACGACGATGGCAAGCTCTATGACAGCAGGCGTTATTTCAGGCAACGGCGCAAAGCCGCCTTAAGCTTATCGAGCAACAGACGTATCAGAAGCACGGCCGATTGGTTCCGGAGATGCCTACCGACAACGGAGCCCTGTTACGAAAGGCTAAGTTACCGGGTGATTGCATCAAAGACTTGGTTCACCCTTTGCGAAACGCGCTGCATTACCCCGAGGACGATTGATCAGCATCAGACCATTCTGAAGACGAACTGGCCGGCGCTGGCCCTATATCCGCAGTGTTGTTGAAAATGGTCGAACTAGGACGGTCACTCGTGGCTGGTCCTGGAAGTTCGAGGCTAGTCGACGATCGCGCGTCGCCGAGCCGGCCCAAATTCCGAAGTCGACCCAACTCGGTCGCTCACCGACAATATCTGAAGGACCGCTTTGCGGCAGATTTGCGAGAGGGGCGTCCCGGTCGCAGCGGTTCAGCCGAGCATGGCTAAAGCCGTCGTCAGAACGGCGCGTTTGAATGCCTTGGGACGCCGCGGTAAGGAAGAGAACGGACTCAGTACATGGCTATAGGCGACAGTTTTGCTGATGCCATTGGCGAGCATCGTGAACATGATGTCGGGATCTTGCCGCGAAATCTCACCTGCGTCGATCGCATCGATGAGCAACGGCACGAACACGTCATGAAACGGCCGCACCACCCGTTCGATCAGCAAGTTAAGGCGCTCTCCAGTTTCGGTTGCGGCAGTCGAAAAAAACATGCCAACGTCTGGCGTCAGAAACACCTGGTCGATCAGGATCGACACGGCGCCCTCGACGCGCGCTCGCGGTCCTGGACCTGAAATCTCCCGCAACGCGGCGGTCTTCGCGACCATGGGAGCCACATCGTCGGCAATCTGGTCCACCACGGCAACCCACAGCGCTTCCTTCGAGCCGTAGTGATGCGCGACCAGCGCGGGGTCGACGCCCGACGCCCTGGCGATTTCGCGCACGCTCGTCGCCTCATAGCCGCTCCTCGCGAACGCCCCTCGGGCGCTGCGAAGCAATGCGTCGGCGCCACCCGCGTCGCTGCACGCTGGACGGCCGCGCGACCGACGGGGCGTGGGTGTCGTCGTGGCGCACTGGGTTTGATCGTGAGGGTGTTTCATCGGCGACGGTAGATCGTGTTCAAGGAAAGCTCAGAATTTTAACGGGTGCCGCACCGCGAATAGCAGCGGCACCGGTTTGACATGAACCCTTCGAAACCTTAGTATCGCATTAATTCATCACTCGTAGAATATTCAACCATGCGCCAGACCACCCGGATCGTCATCGTCGGCGGCGGTATCGCTGGACTTTTGCTTGCGACCAGGCTGGGCAACACGCTTGGCCGCAGCGGCCGCGCTCAGGTCACGTTGATCGACAAAAGCGCAACCCACATCTGGAAGCCCATGCTGCACACGATCGCGGCGGGCACGCGCGATGTCCAGCAACAGCAGGTCATCTATCTCGCCCACGCTCGCGACCACGGCTTCAACTATCAGCCAGGCGAGATGGAAGGCCTGGACCGCAATGCGCGCATCGTAAAGCTGGCTGCGCTGCGTTCGAAGTCGGGTGAAGTTGTGATCGGCCCGCGCACCGTCGAATACGATGTACTGATTCTTGCGTTAGGCAGTCGCGCCAACGACTTCGGCACCCCAGGCATCCTCGATCATTGCCATTTCATTGACAGCCAGGCACAGGCTGAAGTCTTCAACGAAGCATTGCGAATCCGCATATTCCAGAGTGTTGTGACGAATAGCGCGTTGCGCGTGTCTATCGTCGGCGCCGGAGCGACTGGCGTCGAACTGGCAGCGGAATTGAGCCGCTTGCTCGAAGTGGCGTCGAGTTACGGGGACCCCGGCATCCGCTCACGTCTGAACCTCACGCTTTATGAAAGCGCACCTCGCGTACTGGCGGCGTTTCCGCCGGCGGTGTCGGAGTCCAGTGAGGCACAGTTACGGCATATTGGTTTCACGGTGCGAACGGGCACGCGAGTGACCGCCGCCGAACCCGACGGACTCCGGTTGGGCGATGGCAGCCACCAACCGGCGGATTTGATGGTGTGGGCGGCGGGCGTCAAGGCCCCTGATTTTCTAAGCAAACTGGATGGGATCGAGATCAATCGTTCCAATCAGATCGCCGTCAGGCCAACCCTGCAGGCGCAGGACGACGACACACTATTCGCGCTCGGCGATTGCTCGACGTTGACGCTCGCCGGCAATGAACGTCCTCTCGCACCCACGGCGCAAGTCGCCACGCAGCAGGCACAACATCTCGCCAAGCACTTGCCGGGCTGGCTCGGCGGCGGCTCATTGCCCGACTTTGCATTTCACGACTTCGGCGCGCTGGTATCGCTGAGCGACTACAACGCCTTTGGGACGCTCGGGCAGTTCGGGTTCTTCCGTGGCGGGTTCATCAAGGGCCGATTCGCGCAGCTCAGTCACGCCATGCTCTACCGGCAACATCAGCAGGCTTTGCACGGTTTTGGCAAGGCCATGATGCTGTGGACCGCCGAGCAGATCAACGGCCTCGTGCAGCCGAAGATACGGCTGAGCTGAACGCCACCTCACTTTCGACGGGAGTACCCATGGATCAATACGTGACGGCCGACATTGCATTCTTACTTCATCGCATGGAAATTGGCCGCAACGCGCTGACGCAGATAGTCCTCTGCACTGATCGGATCGTACTTGCGGCTGGGACCCTCGATCATCACGTTGCGGTTCGCCTGGCAAAAGAAAGCCAGACTGTAGCGCGATCCCTGATATTCATGCGGTAGTGGATTGCGCACGCGGTGGAAGTTGGACGGCAACTGGTCGTCACTCCATCGCATCAGCATGTCGCCGATGTTGCAAGTGATCACCTCGTCGGCTGGTTCGACGCTGGTCCATTCCTGCCCGTCCATTTCCTTCCCGGGGCACAGTTGCAGGCCGCCTTGCTCGGCGCGCTGGAACAGCAGCGTCAGGCAGTCGAAATCCGTATGCGCCCCTGCGCGCCACAGGCCGCTCGGCAAAGACGGATCGTTCGGATAGTAATGCAGCAGGCGCAGCGTGCTTTGGTACGTCGGCAGGGACGGATCGTGGGCGTGCTCGAAGAAGTCGCGCGCAAAACCGAGCTTGTCGGCGAAGCACGACAGCACGCGCACGCTGAGGCGCCAGCACTGCGTCTCGAACGCCAGCATCGCAGCCCGAAAGCCGGGCAGCTGCTCCTCGGTTGGCCACAGCCCACACATGTGCGGCAATGTGATCTGGTAAGACTCTTTCTGGTCCTGCGTGCCCGTAGAGGGGCGCACCTGGGCCTTGCTCTCCCAGCCGCTGTTCTGCGCCTTCTGCAACGGATACTGGGCCTTGACGCGTTCCGGAAGCGCAAAAAAGCGCTGCGCCATCTCGAAAGCGCCCCGCACCTGCTCGAGGTCGATGCCGTGGTTGGCCAGCTGGAAGAAGCCGACGTCGGTCGCGGCGGCCCACAGTTCGTCGGCAATCGGCGCACGACGTTCCTCGAAGTCGGCGAGATCGATGATGCGAACCTCGCGAGCATGCGTTTCCGAACCCAGGCCACCCATGCGGGCTTCCTTGTCGAGTTCGGTCAACGTGTAACGGCGGTCGTTCGGCGTGGTCATGCATGTGCTCCGTGCAAAAAAGGTCGATGGACGTCGGACCGGGAGCAACGCAACAACGCGGGGCGATCGAAACGGATCCAGGCATCGCGGTCTTGAAGCTCCAATGGCATCCAGGCCGCCCGTTGAGGCTTGGCCCGGTCCGACTTCAAGAGCAATTCCCAGCCAGTCGACATTCTCTGCGCGACTGGTGAACGCTTCTACTCTTGCCGGCTTGGGAGCAATATCCACGCCAACCGTGAATGTCGATGCGGCGCGGGTCTTCCGCGCGGCGATGCACCACACGCGGGCGCGACGCACCATGGGCCCACATCGCACGCACTACGGCGGCTTCCGGACGAGAGCATCGTGCTCGGAATGACCGCTCGCGCCCCGCCGGCGCGTTGCACGCCATCCCCTGGTACGGTAGTTGCATTATTGCGGGCAGAGTAGAAGCGTTCACTACTGCACGAGGTGGCATCGAGCCTTCGGCCGATTCGCGCAGCAGCCGGAAATTGCTCTTGAAAGCCGCGCCTGGGCGTCCGGTATCCGGATGCATGGCCGAGCCTTCATGACGCGTCACGTCCGGCTACATTGGTACCGCTCAGACTCTCATGATGGCGTGGTCACAGGCGTGTTGAATCACGATCAACCCGTGTCCAGCCATGAATCCTCGTACCGTTCTCCGCCGTCTCCTCGGACTGGCCGCTGTCGCCGCCGCTTGCTGGTCCGCCAGCGCCTTCGCGCTCGACAAAGTCGTCTTCCTCACTTCGTGGTATGCCCAGGCCGAACACGGCGGCTTCTATCAGGCCGTCGCCACCGGCATCTACCAGAAATACGGGCTCGACGTGCAGATCCGCATGGGCGGTCCGCAGGTCAACGGCATGCAGATCCTGACCAGCGGGCAGGCCGATTTCCTGATGGGTTACGACTTCCAGGTGCTCAAGAGCATCGAGCAGGGCGTGCCCGTCACCACCGTCGGCGCCGCGATGCAGACCGATCCCCAGGGCATGATGACGCACGACGACGTGAAGAGGCTGGCGGATCTGAAAACGCACGTCATCCTGGTCTCGACGTCCGGCCGCACCACGTGGTGGCCGTGGCTCAGGGGCAAGTACAAGCTCGACGATTCGCAATCGCGCGTGTACACGTTCAACCTGCAGCCGTTCTTTGCCGATCCCAATGCGGCGCAGCAGGCCTATGCCTCGTCCGAGCAGTTCAGCGCCGACAAGGCCGGCGTGAAGACGCGCTTCTTCCTGTTTGCCGACGACGGCTATCCGCCGTACGGCACCACCATTGTCACGATGAGCAACACCGTCAAGGACAAGCCCGACCTGGTAGCGCGTTTCGTTCGCGCGTCGATGGAAGGGTGGAAGAGCTACCTCGCCGACCCGGCGCCCGCTAACGCGCTCATCAAGCGTGACAACCCGGCGATGAAGGACGACCAGCTCGCCTACGCCGTGCAGAAACTCAAGCAGTTCCGCATGATCACCGGGGGCGACGCCGCCACGATGGGCATCGGCGTGATGACGGATACGCGCTGGAAGAAGACGCGCGACTTCATGGTCAGCGCCGGCATGCTGGGAGCCGGTGTGGACTGGAAGCGCGCATACACCACGCAGTTCACCAAGGACTTGAAGGTGATGCCGTGAGTACCGCATCCGGAACTGAATCGGCAAATTTCGGGGAAACCGCCATGTCGCTCGCCTTTGGTGGCAACGATATCGACACAGCCAGGCCGTCGGCCGGCGGCCCGCCTTCACGCGGCGGCCAGCGCCCCACCGACGCGCCCGCGCTGTTCGCGAACCAGGTCGAGAAAACCTATCCCAACGGCACCGTCGCGCTGGAACGGGTGAAGCTCGCCATCCAGCCGGGCGAATTCGTCTCGCTGCTGGGTCCGTCCGGTTGCGGCAAGAGCACGCTGCTCAAGTTGTTTGCGGGGATCGAGCTGCCGTCCGCCGGGCACCTGCGCTGGTGGGGCGAGCCCACGCTCGCTGCCGGCGTCGGCACCCCAGGCCGCACGTTGGCGATGGTGTTCCAGGAGGCGACGCTGATGCCATGGGCGAACGTGGCCGCCAACGTCCGCCTGCCGCTCGACCTCGCCCGCATGTCGCGCGCGGAAGCAGACGAGCGCGTGCATCGCGCGCTGGCACTCGTCGGGCTGGGACAGTTCGGGCAGGTGTATCCGCGCGAACTGTCCGGCGGCATGCAGATGCGCGTGTCAATCGCGCGCGCGCTCGCCACGCATCCCGACTTGCTGCTGATGGACGAGCCGTTCGGCGCGCTCGACGAGTTCACGCGCAACAAGCTCGACGCAGATCTGCGTGCGCTGTGGGCCGAACGGGGGCTGACGGTGGTGTTCGTGACGCACAGCATCTACGAGGCGGTCTACCTGTCGAGCCGCGTGATCGTGATGGCGGCCCGCCCGGGCCGCGTCATCGCCGATGTGCCGATCGAAGGTCCCGCGGTCCGCGACGAGGCGTTCCGCGTGTCGCCCGAGTTCATGCAGTACTGCGCACAACTGTCGGCCCTGCTGACGCAGGCCAATACCGGCGCTCCCGTTGTCGATTGATTGTCGGAGAATTCATATGCATCCCCCGCTATTTGCGCGGCCGGCCGTTCAGCGCGTAGCCGCGCCCATGGCCGTAGGCATCGTGCTGCTGTTCGTGTGGCAGAGCGTCTGCATGGCGCTCGCCGTGCCGCCGTACCTCGTACCCTCACCGATTGCGATCGGCAAGACGCTCGTTGAAGACTGGCCGCTGCTGTCCGGCTCGCTGTGGGTGACGCTGCGCATCACGCTGCTGGCGTTTGCACTGGCCGTGGTGTGCGGCACGGCCGCGGCTTTCCTGTTCGTCCAGAGCCGCGTGATCGAAGCCAGCCTCTTTCCCTACGCGATCCTGCTGCAGGTGACGCCTGTGGTGGCCATTGCCCCGCTGATCATCATCTGGGTCAAGGAACCGACGCTTGCGCTCGTCATCTGCGCGACGCTCGTAGCTGTGTTCCCGATCATCTCGAACACCGTGCTCGGGCTGCGCAGCGTCAACCCCGGGCTGATCAACCTGTTCCGGATCAATCGTGCAAGCCGCTGGGATACGTTGGTGCGGCTGCGCATCCCGAGCGCGCTGCCGTATTTCTTCGGTGGCCTGCGCATTTCGTGCGGCCTCGCGCTGATCGGCGCGGTGGTGGCGGAGTTCGTGGCCGGCACGGGCGGCACCGGCGCGGGCCTCGCGTACCAGATCCTGCAGGCGGGCTTCGCGCTCAACATTCCCAGGCTGTTCGCCGCGCTCGCGCTGATTACCGTAACGGGCGTGGCGCTGTTCGGCCTCACGACCTGGTTGTCGCGTTTGTGCCTCGGAAGCTGGCACGAAAGTGAACTCTGACTCCCCGTTGCCTCCTCGACCATGTCTGATACAGCACACTCGACCATGACCGATCCAGCACACTCGACCCTGATCCGCGCCGCGGTGGCTATCATGACCGGCGGCGGCAACGACGCCGGCGACCCGGCGCGCGTTGCCGGCCCGGACATTCGGATCGTCGACGACGTCATCGCGGAAGTCGGCGCGCTGAAGCCGCGCCCCGGCGAGACGATCGTCGACGCGACCGGCTGCGTCGTGTACCCCGCCTGGGTCAATACGCATCATCATCTGTTCCAGTCGATCCTGAAAGGCGATCCTCTGGGGTTGGACGCGTCGCTGACTCCGTGGCTCGCGGCGACGCCCTACCGCTTTCGCGCGCTGTTTGACGAAGCACGCTTCCGGCTCGCCGCGCGCATCGGCATGATCGAACTGATCCGCTCGGGCTGCACGACGATCGCCGACCACAATTACCTGTATTACCCGGGGATGCCGTTCGACAGTTCGGCGATCCTGTTCGAAGAGGCGGAAAAACTTGGCCTTCGCTTCGTGCTGCTGCGCGGAGGCGCAACCGGGACGCGCCAGCTCGAAGCCGAGCTGCCGACGGCGCTGCGCCCCGAAACGCTCGACGCCTATTTCGCCGACGTAGAGCGGCTCGCGTCGTCGTATCACGACGCCGGGCCGGGCGCCATGCGCCGCGTCGTCGTTGCGCCCACGACCGTGCTGTACTCGGTCGAGCCGGCGCAAATGCGCGAGATCGCCGCATTTACACGGCGACTGGGCCTGCGGATGCATTCGCATCTGTCCGAGACCGTCGCCTATCGGGATCACGCGCATCGGTGGCATCAGCGTTCGCCGGTGGCGTTTTGCGGTGAGCATGATTGGCTCGGCACCGACGTGTGGTTCGCGCATCTCGTCAAGGTCGACGCAACCGAAATCGCCCTGCTAGCCCAGACCGGCACTGGACTGGCGCATTGCCCGCAGAGCAACGGCCGCCTCGGAAGCGGGATCAGCCCTGTGCGCGAAATGGCGGATGCGGGCGTGCCGATTTCCATCGGGGTCGACGGCGCCGCATCCAACGAAGCGGCCGACATGATTTCGGAAGTCCATATGGCGTGGCTCGCGCAACGCGCGAGGCTGGGAATGGCTGCCGAACCGGAATTCCAGGGCGGCCGTTTCGAAGGCGGCGCGCATGCTGCGACGGTGACGGACGTGATTCACTGGGGCACCGCAGGAGGCGCCCGGATCCTCGGCCTGCCGAATGTTGGAAAAATTGCGCCGGGCTATTCGGCCGACATTGCGGTCTATCGCCTCGACGATCCCCGCTATTTCGGGCTGCACGACCCCGCTATCGGGCCGGTCGCATCGGGAGGACGCCCGTCGCTCGCTGCCCTCTTCTCGGCCGGACGACGAATCGTCAAGGACGACGAGATCGCCGGCGTCGACATGGCCGAACTCGGCCGTCAAGCGCAGGCGGCCGTAGCCGGATTGCTCCGTGAAATCGGCAACGGCCGCCATCGGTTATGAGTCCCGTCTTCAGCCCGTCGGTGACGGCGTGCAGAGCAGTTGTATCCAGATTTAGCCCCATTGATCGACAGTAACCATATCTGAATATGAGCCAGTCAATCAGCTTCTATCATCGTCAGGCAATCCGCGAAGTCGACGGCGCAGACGTCACCCGCACCGTGCTGCAATACCTGCGCGAGGACGCGCATTGCACGGGCACCAAGGAAGGTTGCGCGGAAGGCGACTGCGGCGCGTGCACGGTCGTCGTCGGCGAACTAACCGAAGCGGGAACCGTCGAGTTCAAGGCCGTCAACGCGTGCATCCAGTTCCTGCCGACGCTCGACGGCAAGGCGTTGCTGACCGTCGAGGGCCTGCGCCAGCCAGATGGCTCGCTGCACCCCGTGCAGCAGGCGATGGTCGATTGCCACGGCTCGCAGTGCGGCTTCTGCACGCCCGGCTTCGTGATGTCGATGTGGGCGCTCTACGAGAAGCACGGCCATGAGGCGTGCGGCAGCGCATGCGCGGCCGCGAAGGAAACGCCGACGCGCACCGAGATCGCCGACGCGCTGACGGGCAACCTGTGCCGCTGCACGGGCTACCGTCCGATCGTCGATGCGGCCGTGCAGATGTTCGATGCGCCGCCGCCTTCGGCACCCGTCGACACGGCCGCGCTCGCGCGCACGCTCGCATCGCTGAAGCGCAACGACACCTTCGACTACACGGTCGGCGACGCGCGCTTCGCGGCGCCGCGCACGCTCGACGCGCTTGCCGCGCTAAAGGCCGAGCGCCCCGACGCGCGGATCCTCGCGGGGAGCACCGACATCGGCCTGTGGGTCACGAAGCAGATGCGCCGGCTCGACGATCTGATCTACGTCGGCCAGATCGCCGAACTGAAGCGCATCAAGCACGGCGACGACTGGATCGCGATCGGCGCGGCCGTGACGGTCGAGAACGCATACGCGGCGCTGGCTGGCACCTATCCGGAACTGACCGAGATGTGGAAGCGCTTCGCGTCGCTGCCGATCCGCAACGCGGGCACGCTCGGCGGCAACGTCGTGAACGGCTCGCCGATCGGCGACTCGATGCCGGGGCTCATCGCGCTCGGCGCGCGCGTCGTGCTGCGCGGCGGCGACGTCGTGCGCGAGCTGCCGCTCGATGCGCTCTACACGGGCTACCAGCAGAAGGACATGGCGCCGCACGAATTCGTCATGGGCCTGAAGGTGCCGACCCGCAGCGGCGCACGCGCGAACCTGCAGTTCCGCACCTATAAGTTGTCGAAGCGCTTCGATTCGGACATCTCGGCCGTGTGCGCGGCGTTCGCGTTCATCGCGGACGGCGACACGATCCGCGAACCGCGCATCGCGTTCGGCGGGATGGCCGCGACGCCGAAGCGCGCGGCGCAGACGGAAGCCGTGCTCGACGGCGTGCCGTGGCACGAGGCGACCGCGCAGGCCGCGATGCAGGCGCTCGAACGGGACTACCAGCCGCTGTCCGACATGCGCGCGACGAGCGTGTACCGGCTCGACACCGCGAAGAACCTGCTGTACCGGTTCTGGCTCGAGACCCGTCCGCACGATCCGCTGCCGCCGCAGGCGCTGAGCGTGCGTGAAGTGGCCGCCGAGACGGCGCGCGCGTGACGATCGAAGCTCCGGAGAACACCATGAACCAGCAAGCAGAACCGTTTCTGAACGCCCTCGATACGCGGGCCGATGCGGGCCAGGTGCACTTGTCGCGCCCCCACGAATCAGCGCACCTGCACGTGAGCGGCCGCGCGACCTACACCGACGACATCCCACTCGTCGCGGGCACGCTGCACGCGGCGCTCGGGTTGTCCGCGCAGGCGCACGCGAAGATCCTGTCGATGAACTTCGACGCGGTGCGCGCGACGCCCGGCGTCGTCACGGTGTTGACGGCCGACGACATTCCGGGCGTCAACGACTGCGGCCCGATCATCCACGACGACCCCGTGCTCGCGAGCGGCGTGGTGCAGTTCGTCGGCCAGCCGATGTTCATCGTCGTCGCGACGTCGCACGAAACCGCGCGACTCGCCGCGCGCCGCGCGAGGGTCGACTACGAGGAATTGCCCGCGATCTTCACCGCGCAGGACGCGCGCAAAGCCGAGTCGTACGTGATCCCGCCGCTGAAGCTCGCGCGCGGCGATGCGGCCGCGCGGCTCGCGGCCGCGCCGCACCGCGAGGCTGGCGAGATGACGCTCGGCGGCCAGGAACAGTTCTATCTCGAAGGGCAGATCGCGTACGCGGTGCCGAAGGACGACGAAGGGATGCACGTCTACTGTTCGACGCAGCACCCGAGCGAGATGCAGCACCTCGTCGCGCACGTGCTCGGCGTCGCGTCGCACAACGTGCTGGTCGAATGCCGGCGGATGGGCGGCGGGTTCGGCGGCAAGGAATCGCAGTCGGGCCTGTTCGCGTGCTGCGCGGCGCTCGCCGCGTGGAAGCTGCTGTGCCCGGTGAAGCTGCGTCCGGACCGCGACGACGACATGATGATCACCGGCAAGCGGCACGATTTCTACTACCGCTTCGACGTCGGCTACGAAGACGACGGCCGCATCAGCGGCGTGTCGATCGACATGACATCGCGCTGCGGCTTCTCGGCCGACCTGTCGGGTCCCGTGATGACGCGCGCGGTATGCCATTTCGACAACGCGTACTGGCTGCCGGACGTCGCGATCGCTGGCTACTGCGGGAAGACCAACACACAGTCGAACACGGCGTTCCGCGGTTTCGGGGGCCCGCAGAGTGCGTTCGCGATCGAGTACCTCCTGGACAACATCGCCCGCTCGCTGGGCCGCGATCCGCTCGACGTCCGCTACGCGAACCTGTACGGCAAGACCGAGCGCAACGTGACGCCGTACGGCCAGACGGTCGAGGACAACTGCCTGCCCGAGCTGCTCGCCGAGCTCGAGGCGACCAGCCACTACCGCACGCGCCGCGCCGGGGTGCGCGAATTCAACGCGAGCAACGCGGTCCTGAAGAAGGGCATCGCGCTGACACCGCTGAAGTTCGGCATTGCATTCAACGCGACCCACTTCAACCAGGCCGGCGCGCTCGTCCATATCTATACGGACGGCTCGGTGCTCGTGAACCACGGCGGTACGGAGATGGGGCAGGGACTCAACACGAAGGTCGCGCAGGTTGTCGCGCACGAGCTTGGGATCCCCTTCGGGCGGATCCGCGTGACGGCGACCGACACGAGCAAGGTCGCGAACACGTCGGCGACGGCCGCATCGACGGGCTCGGACCTGAACGGCAAGGCCGCGCAGGACGCGGCGCGCCAACTGCGCGAACGGCTCGCGGCGTTCGCCGCGAAGCAATACGGCGGCAGCTCGAACAATGCGAAGGACGTGCGCTTCGGCAACGACCGCGTGTGGGTCGGCGAGACCGGTGTGCCGTTCGGCGAGGTGATCGCGAAAGCGTATCTCGCACGCGTGCAGCTGTGGTCGGACGGCTTTTATGCGACGCCGAAACTGTACTGGGATCAAGCGAAGCTGCAGGGCCGGCCGTTCTTCTACTACGCGTACGGCGCGGCCGTATCCGAAGTCGTGATCGACACGCTGACGGGCGAGATGCGCACGCTGCGCGTCGACGCGCTGCACGACGTCGGCACGTCGCTGAACCCGGCGCTCGATGTCGGCCAGGTCGAAGGCGCGTTCATCCAGGGCATGGGCTGGCTCACGACCGAGGAGCTGTGGTGGAACCCGGAGGGCAAGCTGATGACGCACGCGCCGTCGACCTACAAGATCCCGACCGTCAACGACACGCCGCCCGAGTTCAATGTGCGGCTGTTCCAGAACCACAACGTCGAGGACAGCGTCCACCGTTCGAAGGCCGTCGGCGAGCCGCCGCTGTTGCTGCCGTTCTCGGTGTTCTTCGCGGTGCGTGACGCGATCGCAGCGATCGGTGACTATCGCGTGAATCCGCCGCTCGACGCGCCGGCGACCGGCGAGTCGATCCTGCGCGCGGTGCAGGCCGTACGCGCGGCGTGAGACTGACATGAAACGGTCCCCACGCTCGGTTTGCTCGCTGCCCTCGAGGGGGAGTCAGGACGCCGGGGACGACCCGGAGCGCCCTGACATGACAATCGCCCAACGGACCGGCCGGCGCAACCGCGCGACGGGCACGCCCGTGCCGATGCACGACGCACGGCAGCCGGCCGAGCAGTGTCACGAGCGCATGGCCGACGTGCCCCGCGCCGAACAGCACGACGTGCTATGGGTCGACACCCGCGACGAGCTGTTACCGAACGAATGTCCGCCAAACGGATCAAGTGGCCACGATCGCAGGCCTGGTATGTCCAACTCGTACGCGTAACGGGGAGATCCAGTTTTCGGATGTTTAGCGAGATGGGCGTAGGCATACTCGATCTCCGCAATGAATCCGAGCGCTGCCTGTTCCGAGCCTTCGTCTACGAGATAGTAGGTCAGCTCGTCCTCCACGTCCTGCCTGGCCAGCCTCGTCGGAACGACGGGCTTTGCTGTCATTTGCGCGACGTCCGCACGCGGGCGCGCAGCGATTCGAAGTAGTCGGAATCAACCGGATCCGTGAGCCCCGACGCCGCTCCCTGCAGGATAACTGCGCGCAGGCGCTTTCGATCCTGATCCTTACGGATGAGCTCGCGCACGTATTCGCTGCTTGTGCCGTAGGGAACCCGAAAAGAAGCGTCGCATCGGCTGGGGTAGGCAAGCGCTCGCGCCTGCTCATACCGATGCCGCGGGTCAGTCGTCGGCATGCAGATAAAGCGTCGTGGTCGCGAGCCGCTACCCGCATGTGATCTTCTACATTGAGCGCAAGGACTACGTCGAGGTTCTGGCGCGTGCTCAACGGCAAACGCGATATCCCGTCGTGGCTATTGAACGATGACAGCGAGCTTCATTGACGCTTACTGAACGGTACCCGCGAGCGTCTCACACAATGGAGCGGAAGTGGTTCTTCAACCTGCGCGCCGGCTGATTTCTCGAGTACCGCTCACCGATCGTGCAGCGCGTCCATACACGTTGCGTCACATACCTAAAGGCGTCCTGAATATTTTGCGGGCTGAAGCGGAATTAATTTCGGATTCCAGAATCACGATCGAACGATTCGTCGATTCCGTGATCTATTTGCGCTTTCGCGGCGCTCCTCGTATCGTTGTTCCGCAACTCGCTACTGTCATTCGGGTCTCAGAGACGCTGCAGACTGCCTTTTTTGGGGCGAAACCGCCACACAACTCGCGCCGCTAGCCGCTCGCCGATGAAAGCTCCAGTTTCTTGCGCTGCAGGAACCGGCGCACGGCCGGATCGCGCTCGAGGCCAATCGCAAGATCGTACGCGTCAAGCGCTTCGGTCGTAGCGCCTGCACGCGCGAGCAGATTGGCGCGTGCGGCCCAGTATGGCTGGTAGTCAGTCAGCCGCGGATCGTCAGCATACGGCGCGAGCGCGTCGAGCGCCGCCTGTGTGCCGTCGCGTTCCGCCAGTGCGAGTGCGCGGTTCACCGCGATCACGGGCGAAGCTGCAATGGCGAGCAGCCCATCGTAGAGTTGCACGATCTCGTCCCAGTTCGGGCAATGCGATCGGCAGCGATGCACATGCGCCGACTGCAGCGCGGCCTCGAGTTGAAAGCGACCGATTGAATTTAACGCGTTCGCGCGCCGCAGCAGTGCGTTGGCTGCGTCGATCATCGGTGCGTTCCATGTTGCCGGGTCCTGAGCCGACAGCGGCACGTAATCGCCAGCCGCATCGCGGCGGGCATCTCGCCGCGCCTGCGCAAACAGCATCAGCGCAAGCAGACCCAGCGTCTCCGGTTCCTCGGGCAGCAGTTCGACGAGCAATTGTGCAAGGTACAGCGCCTCGTCGGTTAGATCGCGCCGTTCGGTATCACCGCCGACCGGGTCCGTCCAACCTTCCGCATACGCTGCATAGACAGCTTCAAGCACCGAGTCGAGCCGGCCGGGCAGTTCCTCACGCTCGGGCACGCTGAACGGAATGCCCGCTTCGCGGATCTTGGTCTTCGCGCGCACGAGGCGCTTGCTCATGGCGGCGGGAGACATCAGAAACGCGGATGCAATCGTCTTCGCTTCCAGGCCCAGCACTACCTGCAGCATCAGCGGCGTGCGAATCGCGGCCTCGAGTGCAGGGTGAGTGCACGCGAAGAGCAGCGCGAGCCGCCGGTCGGGCAACGCGCCGGGTTCACACTCGTCGATCTCTTCCGCGAGGATCGCGAGCTGGTGCACCACTGCGTCGCCGACATGGCGATGGCGTGCGCCATCTATCGCCCGGCGCCGCGCAACGGTCATCAGCCAGGCTTCGGGGCTCTCGGGGCAGCCGTGCTCCGGCCAGTCCGTGAGCGCCGCTGCAAACGCGTCGGCGAGTGCGTCCTCGGCCGCGGCGACGTCGCGCGTGCGCATCGCCAACAGCGCGACGAGCTTGCCATAACTGCGGCGCGCGACTGCCTCGGCAATGGAATGTGCGGCGGCGTCAGCGTGACGGCCGCCGCCGGACTGGCTCATGCAGCAGATGGCGCATCGTACGGAGCGGTCCAGACCGGGCGCACTTCCATGATGCCGTGCGCCGCGCCTGGACACCGCGACGCCCACGCCATTGCCGCGTCCAGGTTGGGTACGTCGATCAGGTAGTAGCCCGCGAGCTGCTCCTTCGAATCGGAGTACGGTCCGTCGAGCACCTGCGGCTTGCCGTCGACCAGCCGCACGGTCGTGGCCGTATTCGTGTGCTGCAGCCGGTTGGCACCCACCAGCACCCCCGCTTTCTGGAGCGATTCGGTGTACGCGTGATAGGCGGCGACGCCTTGCTGTCGCTCGCTGTCGGTCATCTGGTTCCAGCCGTTTTCTTCCGAATAGATCATCAAGAGGTATTCCATTTGAGTCTCCGTCATGGGGTTGAGGCGGATGAATTACATCGTGCCGCCATCATAATGACGCTCGCACGTCATGCTGACGGACAAGGCGCATCAAAAAAATCGCAGAGGGCAGATGTCAAGCGGCAGCAGCAAGAGGTCGACGAATCAACGCAACTAACGGCCTGTCAGTTTCGAATGCACGCAGCGCCATTCGGCGAAATGTGCTCTGGCAACGCGCGAAGGGGCGGCGCACGCGCATGAACGGAGTTTCCCAAACGTATCTGCAGGAACATCCTCCCGGAGAACGCCAGGTGATCTCTCGATGCGTCATGCCGTGACCAGATCGAGCGATTGGCGGGAATGTCGCACGACGTGCCGCTGCGCGAAACGAAGCGCAGAGAGCGAATCTCTGCGCAGTTTATATGCAGTATCAACTGAGAATGGGCGGCAATTCCCGTCGTGGCGAGTTCGGCAGCACCTTCGGTTGCATCGGCTTCGTCTCGACGACGAGGCGATGCTGCGGCACCGGATGAGCGGCGGCAGTTGCGAGCGAACGTCGCGAGCCGTCACTGTGCGGCGGTATCTTTGCCGCCAGGCGCGCGCGAGCGACCGGCTTATGCCGGGTGTTGTCCTTACTGTTGCCGGCTGAAGTGCGATGCGGCGGCGCGTCCGTTGTCGTTCGCGCGACAGTACTCGGCGCATGCCAAACGTTTGCGCGACGGCCATAGCTAAACGCGTGATGCGATCCACCCTCCGGCGCGTGTGCGGCAGCAACCGGCTCGTGCCGAACGTTGCGGACAATCTGCCCGGTTACGACGTGACCTGTATGGTTCCCGGAGTCTTTCGGCCAAAGCCCGAGCATCGCTGCCCCCGCCTTGAGCGCTCCGTCGTCATCCTGGTCTTTATGATCGCCCGACGGCGGTGCAGGGCGGGCTGCCGCGGCGCGCGGTCCGGCGCCCGCAGGCTGGCAAACACACGCGTTGCCCGCAGCCGCGCCGACCGCGATCTGAGCTGTTGCCTCGGTCCGTTTCGCGACGGCGCCGTGACACACATCCGGCGGCGTCGATTGTTCGCGATACTCGACGGAGGCCACGGCCGCCGTCGTCACACTCATTGCCGCAACTGCCATTACCGCTGCCATTGTCGCGCGCACGACATGTCCCCTTGTTTGATTTTTGCGCCACCCGGGCGGCGATTATACCTATTACGAGATGGTGCTGCGCACAGCCGAAGGCGAGCAGGTGACGCTCGAGGATCTTGCGCGCCGCCTCAACGTCTCCGCCCGAACGATAGACCGCCACCTGAGAGCGGAGAATCTGGCATTTCGCGAGCTTTCCGACAAGGTGCGGTGTGGTTTGCGCGAGCCTGCGAGATGCTGTGTGAATCTGGTGCGACGATTAAGCAGGTGGCACTAAAGCTTGGTTTCAGCGACACCGCCAATTTCAGTCGGGCATTCCGTCGCGTGGTTGGCGTCACACCGACTGAATATGTCAGCAGCGGCGCTCACTCGTTCCCGCCGCTCACACAACGAGACTCGTCCCTCACTTATTCGTGAGCACGAGCGCTTCAACCAGCAGCGTAAAGCCATCGAGCTTATCCATCCAGTCAGGCTCCACGAGCCGCACCGTGATGCGCGACGGTACAGAAGCACCTGGTGTTTGATAACACTGAAAAAAGTAGGCACAGTCATGATGATTCGGGTTTGCGGCTTGCCATGGCATCTACGTTGCGGGTATCAGACAGAACGTTTTGACTCGACACCGAAGATTCCGCCAATAAGGTGGCTTCAAAAATGCATCGGCAACATGGTGCCAATCGCGACGAAGAGACTCCCGCATACCCGATTGAAAGGTCGTCCAACGCGTCCGAGCCAAGGTCGAATCCGGTTCGCAGCGCTCGCCAGTGCATATTCCGTGATGAACTCCGTCGCCATGAAGGTCAGGGCCACTGCCGCATACTGCGAAACGAGATTGCGGTGCGGGTCAATAAATTGCGGCAGCAGTGCGCTGAAGAACAGCAAACCCTTGGGATTGGTCGCAGACGACAGAAGGCCGAGTCGAAACAGCGACCAGCCGCTGGCGACTGCCGGTACTTCGCTCATTTCAACCGTTGTCGGCGGGGAGCGCCACACGCGCACGCCGAGCCAGATCAGATAGGCTCCGCCAATCAGCTTGATCACTGTGAGCCAGAGCACCGAAGCCCTCACCAGCGCTCCAATGCCGAACATGCACAGCGCAATAACAGCGGCAAAGCCCAACAGCGCGCCCGCGATGGTGAACAAGGTTTTTCGGGTCCCGTACATCGCACCATGCGTCATCGCGAGAAGCCCGTTCGGACCCGGTGAGAGAGACATGCCGACCGAAGTCAGGAGAAAGATAAGCCACGTATGAAATGCCATCTGGTACCTCAATAAAAGATGCTGGACAAAGCAAGCCGTTCGGCTGAGAGGGTTGGCTTCCGTGCCTCCCGTCAGAGCAGCGCCCGCCCGAGGCCGCCGTCCACCTGAATGGTCGTGCCGTTGATATAGCTGGCACGTCCGGAGGCCAGAAACGCGACCAGCGCGCCAAGTTCTTCCGGTCGCCCGAGGCGCTTGAGCGGCACTTCGTCAGTCAGTTCGGCGAGGCCTTGCTGCTCGCTCTTTCCCTCGTCGAACTTGTTTTTCAGGGCCGATTCGCGAATCCGGTCCGTCAGGATCATTCCGGCCGCGACGTTGTTGACCGTGATGCCGTAATCGCCTGCCTCGCGTGAGAGCAATTTCGCCAGACCGACAACGCCCATGCGCATGCTTGTCGAGAGAATCGAGCCTTGAACGGCATGACGCACCGAATAGCTGATGATGTTGATTACACGCCCTTCACCGGTGCGGCGCAGATGCGGCAGCGCAAGCCGGGTAAAGCGCGCGACGGAAAGAAAGCTCAGTTCGAAGGCGTTTTGCCATGCGTCGTCGTCGAATGCGCCGAACGCTCCGAACGGGGGGCCGCCGGCATTGTTCACGAGAATATCGAGAGACGCGAAGCGGGCGACGGTGTCGTCGATTGCACGCTGCGCGTGAGCGGCGTTGCGAACGTCGATAGTCAGTGCCTGCGCGTTCGTCACGCCTGATTCGCGCAGTTGGTACAGCGCCTGCTCATGACGCTCGTTACCAGGCGAACCGATCATCACGTTCACGCCTTCGCGTCCAAGTTCGATCGCACTCGCGAGGCCCAGACCACGCGACGCGCCGAGCACGAGCGCGGTTTTTCCAGTCAGATTGAGGTTCATGACACGTCTCCTGCGAGGTTGACAGGGACAAAGTCTAGGTATGAACCTGTGGAACATAAATGAAGGATGCTGTAATCGTCCATTACAAATATGAAACGATCAGGATAAGCTGTCGGGAACCACAAGACTTGGCGAGTTTGTATGGACTGGAATCAACTGCGATTTTTTCTTGCCGTGTACCGGCATCGCACCCTGGCGGGTGCGTCGCGCGAACTCGCCAGCAATTCGCCGACGGTGAGTCGCCAGCTCGCGGCGCTCGAACACGACCTCAAGGCAAAACTGTTTCTGCGAACGCCACGCGGTTACGTACCCACGGAAGTCGCGGACGGACTGCTCGAGCTTGCCACGCGCATGGAGGCTTGTGCGCTCGAGATCGAGCGTCACGCGGGTGGCACGGACGCTTCGTTGAGCGGGATAGTGCGCATCGGCACATCCGATGTGCTTGGCACCGGCTATGTGCTGCCGGCGGTCGCATCGGTACGGCGAGCATATCCGGCTATCCGGATCGAAGTGGATATCGCGTCAGCGTTTTCAAACCTGTCGCAGCGTGAGAGCGATATTGTCGTGCGCAACGTCCGGCCCGTGGAGTCCGCGACGATCGTGCGCCGCCTGCCGGGGCTGACAACCGCGCTCTATGCGAGCGAAGGCTATCTGGCAGAACATCCGCCACTCGCCGATATGAGCGACGTGCTCGCGCACGAGCTTGTCACGCTGGTGGGGGGCGGCAAGATTCGCTGGTTCCCGCCGCTCTATCCGGCGCGGGCGAAAATGCGTGCGCCCGGCCTGCAGGTGAATTCGATTCTTGCGCTCGTTTCGGCGTTGCAGGCGGGGGCCGGCATCGGTGAGTTACCCACCTATATCGGCGACGCGGCAGCGGGTCTCGTGCGCGTGCTGCCGGACCTCACGGCGGCTTACGACGTATGGCTCGGGACACACGGTGATCTTCATCGCACCGCGCGTGTGCGGATTCTCGTGGACGCGATTTCCCGACAGTTCGCCAGTTGAGCGATTTAACCAAATCGTTGCATCGACCGGTTGAATCCGCCGCCGGCTACAGCCGACCACATCAGGCGGTAGTCGACCAGGGCAGTCGATTTTCATGTTGCTCAAAGGCAGTCGTGCTGGAAAAGGTGTGCGCCTATCCCACGATGCCAAGGACGAACGCATTCACGGCCAAAAGCAATAGAAACAGGATCGCAGGCAGATAGCGTATGGCGATTGATCCAGCATCGCGCTTGCGCGAACTGGGTGTCGCGTTGAATCCTGCTCGTTTTCTCATTTCGAAGGCCGTCAAAGTGGTGCCCGACGACGATGCACCCACCGCAGTGAGGCGGTGGGGTTTCACGTCACAGCGTTGAACGTTCACGGCAACGAACAGCGATGCCGTGTTCAGTAGGCAGCAGCCATCGACAGCAGCAGATAGCGCATGAGTTCGACTTCTTCGTCGACCAGCGCGGTCGGGTTGGCGCTGTCGTCCGTCGATGGCGGGGGCGCATCTCCGCCGATGGCTGTGCAGTTCGGCGCTTCCAGGGCGGTGCAAGACACGTTGCCGCAGTCAGCGGCAGCGCGCCGAAGCAACCGGCTCAGCGCGGCGATCACGAAAGATCCTCGACGAAATGCGCCTCGTCGATCGGAATCCGCATATAGCGGCGGCCATTTCGGTCGGAAGCCGGCAGCCGTCCGCCGCGCAGATTCACCTGCATCGCGGGAAACAGTAGCGCGGGCACCTTCAACGTGAGATCGCGCGTGGTTCGCATTGCAACGAATTCGCTTTCGCCAATGCCGTCGCGCACATGAATATTGTATTGCCGTTGTTCGGCAATCGTCGTCGAGAAGCGGACGTCACGCCCCGCAGGCGGGTAGTCGTGACAGACAAATACGCGAGTCGATTCGGGCAGTGCCAGGAGCCGCCGGATCGACGCGTAGAGCGTTTGCGCATCGCCACCCGGGAAATCGCAGCGTGCCGTGCCCAAGTCGGGCATGAACAGCGTATCGCCGACGAACAGCGCATCGCCAACCAAATAGGCCGTGTCTGCGGGCGTGTGTCCAGGTGTCGGAATTGCACGCGCCGTCATTGTGCCGATCGTGAATTCTTCCTCGGGGCCGAATAGACAATCAAAGCCGTGGTCATCGGCAAGATCGAACGTCGTCGAGAACAGCGAGCGCACGTCGGCGACACGCGCGCTCGTAGCGATGGCGCCGCCCATGCGCCGTTTCAGTTCGACTGCGCCCGATAGATGATCCGCATGCGTATGCGTTTCGAGAATCCATCCGACGACCAGTTGCTGGTCACCGATAAACGCGAGGATGTGATCGAGCGACGCAGTCGATGCGCGCCCTGACGCCGCATCGTAGTCCAGCACTGGGTCGATCACCGCACAAGTCGAACCGGCGCCCGCATAAACGATGTGACTGACAGTGCCCGTGACTGCATCATGAAAGGATTGAACGTGGGGAAACATAACACTCCTGAAACGTGATTTGCTACATGCAGGAAGCGCGCACGAGAAAGAACGTGCGTTGCGCGGCGGGGGCGGGCGCCGCTGACCCGTGATCGACATAGCGTTCGATCTGCACGTGATCGAAGCCGGCTTCGAAGCAGGCTTCGCGAAAAGCGGTGGGTCCATAGACGCGAAAGCCGTGGCGGCTGAACGGGATCGACAGCGCCGCTTCGGGTGTCATCGCTGCGATCACCAGTTGCCCTTCGTCGCGCAGCACCCGGCGGATTTCCCGAAGGGCCGCCAGCAGGTCCGGCCAGAAGTAGACGCTGTTGATCGCGATGGCCTTGTCGAACGAGGCGTTCCCGTAGGGAATGCTGGCGACGTCCGCCGTCGTGAGCGCGATGCGTCCGCTTGCGAGCAACATGGCGTTGCGTTCACGAGCTGAGGTAGTCATCGTCGGTGATATGTCAATGCCGACGAGCGTGAGCCGCGGTGCACGCATCAGCACGGATTCGATATGGCCGCCGTTGCCTGGCCCGATCTCGACGATGCGTTCGTCCGCTCGCAGATCGAGCCTGGTGAAGGCTGCGTCGATCAACGCGGCGTTGACGCGCTCCATCATGTCGCCAACCGCGAGGCCGGTCTCGGCCCTAGGACACGCGAGGTGAGACATCAGGGTATCGATGTCGATGCCCGCGAGCGTATCGTTGTTATCAGCTCTGGAGGTCACCTTCTACTCCCTTTTCCTGCGGTTTCATGAAGAGGAACGACGACGCGAGGACGACGACGAAGTTGGCAAGCAACGCGATCACAGCGGCATAAACAGGCATCGCGAGCGCGCCGACATGAATCGTGTAAATCGCGGTCTTGAAGCCGTTCCCCGCAATCATCCATGTTCCTGTGCCCAGCCCGGCTATCCAGCCTGCCATCAGACTGCGTGCGCGCACGGCGGGCACGAAGAGACCTAGCACGACGGCAGGCAAGGTCTGCGTAATCCACACGCCCCCGAGTAACTGCAACTGAATCGCGAACTGCACGGGCACGAACAGCACGAAACCCAGCGCCCCGAACTTGACGAACAGCGAAACCTGCTTTGCCACGCGGGTCTCGCGCGCTGCGCTGCAATACGGCGCGAAATACGGCCGCCACACGTTGCGCGTGAACAGATTGGCCGCGGCAATCGACATGATCGCCGCGGGCACCAGCGCGCCGATGCCGATCGCGGCGAACGCGATGCCGACGAACCACGAAGGGAAGTAGTGCAGGAAAAGTGCGAACACCGCGAAGTTCGGGCCGTACTGCCGGAACTGATCCGCGTACTCGGGCATCGCGCCGACACCCGCAGCGAGCGCCATCACACCAAGCAGTGCGACGAAGGCGAGCAGCAGCGAATACGCGGGGAGCAAGGCCATGTTGCGGCTGATCACGCGGTCGCATGAGGCGGAGAGTGTTGCCGTCATCGAATGCGGATAAAGCAGCAACGCAAGTGCCGAGCCGAGCGCGAGTGTCGCATACGACGAGTAGGCGTTGAGGCTCGTGGCGTCCGGCGCTTTCAGCAGCAGCTTCGCTGGCGGCAACGCCGCAAACATGTGACCGAAGCCGCCAAGCCGCGCCGGGATCACGATCAGTGCCCCGATGATCGTCGCGTAGATCAGCAAGTCCTTGACGACAGCGATCATCGCGGGCGCGCGTAATCCGCTCGACCACGTATAGACCGCGAGCACGCCGAACGCGACGAAAAGCGGCGCTTCGCCGAGCCAGCCATGCGTCGGAAAACCGAGCGCGCCGAGCGTGACCCGAATGCCGACCAGTTGCAACGCGATATACGGCATGGTCGCGAGAATGCCTGTCAACGCTATCGCGAGCGCAAGTGGGCGGCTGCCAAAGCGCTGTTCGATGTAGTCGGCGAGGGTCACGTGACCATGCTTGCGCGCAACGCGCCACAGGCGCGGCAAGACGAGAAAGCCGAGCGGAAACGTGATGATGATGTACGGGACCGCAAAGAAGCCCGTAGCGCCCGCAGCGAAGACGAGCGCCGGCACGGCGACGAAGGTATACGCGGTGTAAAGGTCTCCGCCGATCAGGAACCAGCTCATCACGGTGCCGAAGCGCCGACCGGCGAGTCCCCATTCGTGAATGGCGCTGAGATCGCCGCGCCGCCATCGCGCCGCCGCCATGCCGAGCGCGCTCACCAGCGCAAAGAGTGCAACAAAGATACCTATGGACATCACGTTCATGCGGCACCTTCTTGCGATCGCGCTGCGGCCTTGCGCACGGCGCGCGCGTCGAGCAGGCCAGCCGCGCCCGTCAGCAGCGCGCCCGCGAGGACGCAGCCCGTTTGCCACCAGTAGAAGAATGGCCAGCCATCGAGCGTTGGCGTGACGCGGTTGTAGAAGGGCACGCAGAGTGCGGCGACGATTGGCGAGGCAAGCAACAGAAGAGTCAGCCGGGTTGTCATCGGTCGAGATCCAGTTCGAGAAGGGGGGTAAACGCACGGGAGTACGCATTGATGAGCTTAGCCAGCCGTTCGATGCCGCAATCGATCTGCTGCGGCGATACGGTCGCGAAGGACAGGCGCAGGAAGTGGTGGAGCGGCTCGCGCGCAAAGAACGGCGCGCCGGGGACGAATGCGACGTTGACGGCAAGCGCGTCCTGGAGTAGCGCCGCGCTGTCGATGTCGGGTGGCAGCGCGAGCCAGATGAACATGCCGCCTTCGGGCACATTCCAGCGCACGCCTTCCGGCATATGCCGGTCGAGCGCAGCTAGCATCGCTTCGCATTGCTTGCGATAGAAGCTGGCAAGGCGCGGCGCATGTGATTCGAGAAAGCCGTCGCGCACGGTCTCGTAGACGATGTGTTGCGAAAGCGTCGAGCTATGCAGATCGGCCGCCTGCTTGACCTGCACGAACTTTTGCTGGAGGGCGCCCGGCACGATCATGTAGCCGACCCGCAATCCAGGCGCGAGGGCCTTTGAAAAGGAGCCCAGGTAAATAACGTTATCGGGCGCCATCGAATGGATGGACGGCAACTGTCCGCCGTCGAACGCGAGCGCGGCATAGGGATCGTCCTCGACGACGATGAGCCCCGTGCGCCGCGCAATCTCCGCAATCTTCCTGCGACGCTGGAACGACAGACGTGCACCCGTGGGGTTCTGGAAATTCGGCTGCAGAAACAACAGCGCGGCACGTTCGGGTTCGATGTTTTCGAGCGCTTTCGACACGATGCCATGTTCGTCCGTCTGCACGCTCACGAATTCGGGTTCGTATAACGACAGCGACTGCAACGCGCCGAGATACGTCGGACGCTCCACGAGCACTGCGCTTTGCGGATCGACGAGCACCTTGCCGATGAGGTCGAACGCCTGCTGGGAGCCGCTCGTGATCAGCACGTTTGACGACGCGACAGGATGCTGGCTCGTCGAGTGCTCGCGCGCGATCCATTCGCGCAATGGCGCATAGCCTTCCGTCGCGCTGTACTGGAAGGTGTCGGCACCGGAAGCATGTGTCGCCCGAGCGGACGCATCGCGCAGCGCGGCGAGCGGAAAGGAGGCGGGCGATGGAACGCCACCCGCAAACGAGATCATGTGGGGGCGTTCGGTAAGCTTGAGAATTTCGCGAATCGCCGAACTGTTCAGCGACCGCGCACGTTGAGCGATACGCCGCTCGGCACGGGACAACGTATTTGCCATCTGATTGCTCCTTGAAGAGCATCATCGTAGACAGCAGGGAAACGATGAAAAAGATGGCTCGAGGAGTAAAACTGTTTCCGCATGGAAACGATAGGACGGCGACGCAATCGCGGCCTGCGCCTTTTTTCATGCGCTCGTATGAAGGCTGTTCGCGAAGGGTGTCAGTCGTTCATCAAGGCGGGCAACGCTTCGGCGAGATAGTCGACGGTCGCGCGCATCGCTTGCGTCATGCCGCGTTGCGAGGGAAAGACGATACTTAACGTGCCGCGTGGAATATGCCAGTCGGGCAGGACACGCACGAGCCGCCCGTCTGCGAGTTCGGCCTTGCACATCGGCGAGGGCAGAGCGACGACGCCTAGACCCGCCTGGGCGGCGAACTTCGCGAACGGCGCGTCGTTGCAGCGAATCCTCGGATGGTAGGAAACGGTCGCGGTGCGCCCATCCGATGCATGCAGCAACCACGTGCAGCCGGTATCGCGACGCGCCAGCTGCATGCCGGCCACGCCGTCCAGCTCATCCGGCCCGCAGGGCAGTCCATTCGCAAAGAGCGTGGGGCTCGCGACGAGCACTACGCGCGTTTGCCCGACGGGCCGTGCGATCAGCGACGAATTTTGCAGCGGCTCGGTATGGCTGCGCAGCGCAATGTCATACCCTTCTTCAACGATGTCGACATAGCGGCTGGAGGTCATCAGATCGATGTCGATTTTCGGATGCACGGCGAGAAACGGCGGCAGCACGCTATCGAGCGCCATGCGGACGATGCCAGCCGCACACGTAATGCGTACGCGTCCGACGGGCTCCGTCAGGCGCGCCTGTGCGGCCTGCTCGGCATTGCGTACCTCGTTCATTACGCGCAGGCAGTGCGCGTGGAAGTCCACGCCGGCCTCGGTGAGCGAGAACTTGCGCGTCGTGCGGTTCGCGAGGCGCAGCCCCAGCGCCTGCTCCAATGCCTGCAGGCGTTTGCTAAGGGTGCCCTTGGGAATCCCGATTGCATCGGCCGCAGCGGAAAAGCCGCGTTTCTCGACCACGACCGAAAAGTAGTACAGGTCATTGAGATCGATCATGGCAATCGTTTCCGTACTGAGACAATGAATCAATTTTAGACCGCTTTCAGGGCGGTGCTCGTCTTTCGGAATGCTGGGCGAAACGGCGCCGCGCGCCGACGCGCGCCACCCTCGCGGAACATGGAATGCCGTTGCCGAGGCCACCGTCGACCTGGATCGTTGCGCCGTTGATATAGCTCGCGCGGGGAGACGCCAGAAACGCGACCAGCGCGCCGAGTTCCTCCGGACGACCGAGGCGCCGCAACGTGACGTCCGCGGCCTGTTTCTGCGCACGCCCCGCGGCTATTTGCCGACAGACGCAGCCCGTGCACTGATCGACGTCGCGACGCAGTTGGACAGCAGTGCGCTGGAACTTGAGCTGCGCGCGGGCGGTGCTGATACGTTGCGGAGTGGCGTGGTCCGTGTTGGCACGTCGGATGTGCTGGGCACCGAGTATGTGAGGCTTATCACAGAGATCGTCATGTACCGCGCAAGCGGCACCGCATCATGGACTATCTGGTTGCGGCGTTTGCGGAAGATGCGCGGGCATTCCGGGAGCGAGCAGGCCGTGGGAAACGTCGGCGCGCCGGTGCAGGTGCGCGACGTTCAGCGTGACGGGGGAATGGCCTTCCGCATGCGCCGTATGCTCGAGGGCGAGTTCGAAGAAAGCCTGACTGCAAGGCGAAAGCGAACGCCCCTTGAGCCAGACCAGATGCAGCGCGCGCTCGATTCGCATGTCGGCCACCTCCAGTGTGCGGAGTTCGCCACGAGCGATTTCCTCACCGATACTAAGCGAGGACACGTAGGCCATGGTCTGTTGCGCAACCAGCATGCGCTTGATGGCCTCGGTGTCGCTCACGGACATCGACGGTATCATCTCGAGCCCGGCGCGCTGATACGCGCATTCGACTACCGCTCGCGTACCCGAACCCGGTTCGCGCAGGATCACCATCTGTGCTGCAAGATCGCGCGCGAACAGTCGCCCGTTGCCTTGCCGATACCCCGGTGCGGCCGCGAGTACGATTTCGTCGGAGCCAATATATTGCGCATACAGGCGTGCTTCTTCGTATGGACCCTCGATGAAACCTAGCGTGAAGTTGCCGTTGCCCAGGCCGTTTACGACTTCGTGAGTGTTGGTCACAGTCAGTTCGATGCTGACCTTCGGATAAAGCGTGGTGAATTCGGCGATCATCTTCGGCACGAGATAGACACCGAGTGTTGCGCTCGCGCCTATTGTCAGATGTCCTGAGCTCAGACCGGCGACTTCCTTCAATTCGGATCGGGCCGCCTCGGCGAGGGTGAATATCCGTTCCGCGTAACCGAATAACAGTTTTCCTGCATAGGTGAGAGCCACGCCTCGGGGCAGCCTGTCGAACAGCAGAACACCGAGACGCTCCTCCAGTTCCTTGACCTCGCGGCTAACGGCGGGCTGGCTCACCCGCAGGCGCAGAGCGCCGCCGCTCAAGCTGCCTGCACGGGCAACTTCGTAGAACGCAAACAGATGAGTGAAATTCATTGGCGACGGCCCGCGAAAATTGCTGTGGCAGATTCATGGTCCGAGATTCAATGACCAATGGTTTAGCACGCGATGGTCACGATAGTAGTGGCGTTCCATTTGCCAATAAAGGATCTCGCAAGAGCAACACTGTTTCCTGCGGGAAACGATCACCTTAAAGGGGCTGCCAGATTCTGGATACGAGTTGGGCATAACTCAAAGTCAGAGCGCCGATGCCTATTTCATATTTTTCACAATGTCGGAGGACGCATAGCCTAGTCGCTCCGTTTAACCGACTGGTGTCGACATGTCATCTCCTTCCCCGAATCGCCCAACATCCCGAAGCAGGAATCCCGTTGAGCCTGGTTACCTTATTGGACTGATTCCCGGCGTGGCACTATGTATCGGAGTGTGCCTGATCGCATGGCTGCTGCAATCGCTGCAAGCGCGTCTATTCGGTCATGTATGGCTTGAATCACTCGTGCTAGCGATCCTCGTTGGCGCGCAGGTCCGTATCATATGGACGCCAGGTGAGCGTTGGACAGGCGGGATTACGTTCAGCGCGAAAACCTTGCTGGAAATCTCCGTCATGCTGCTCGGTGCATCGTTTACGGCCGCCGCATTGCAAGGGGCCGGCGTCAACTTGCTGTCGGGCATCGTTGCGATCGTCATCGCGGCCATCCTTGTGAGCTACGGAATCGGACGCGCACTGAAGTTGCCACGGCGCATGGCGCTGCTGATCGCGTGCGGAAATTCAATCTGTGGAAATTCGGCCATCGCAGCGGTTGCGCCCGTGATTGGCGCGAGCCGTGACGATGTTGCTGCGTCGATCGCCTTCACAGCGGTGCTTGGCGTTGCAGTTGTGCTTGGCTTGCCGCTGCTGTCCACGGTACTTCATCTGAACGCCGTGCAGTATGGGACATTGGCAGGTTTGACCGTCTATGCGGTGCCACAGGTGCTTGCCGCGACTGTACCCGTTTCAACCGTCAGTGTGCACATTGGCACGCTGGTCAAACTGGTGCGTGTGCTCATGCTCGGACCGGTGATGCTGTTCCTCTCTACGCTTGCACCTGGGCGTGATGCGAAAACAGGAACGTCAGAGCCGAGCGACAACGCGACGACGCGGCCCGATATGGTTCGTCTGACGAAGCTGGTGCCATGGTTCATCGTTGGCTTCGTTCTCCTGTGCGCGGCACGGGCGACGGGGCTGATTCCGATGCCGCTGTTGCCGCCGGCAAGCCAGCTAGGCAACGCGCTCACTGTCGTTTCAATGGCTGCCTTGGGTTTAGGTACCGATCTGCGTACCGTCGCAAAGGCGGGGCCGCGCGTCACGTCGGCGGTGGTTCTTTCGATACTCGCGTTGGCGATGATGAGTCTGGTGCTGATCCACATATTGCGGATTGCATGATGTTGCCGTTCGGTCGTGGCGACGAACTTGCGCACAATGCGCTCGCCACCGGGGAACCCCTTCGACTGAATCTCGCGCCACAGAACTGTCGCTGGAATCCAGTCCGGTGACGCCGCCGCGATCCTTGCCCGTAGATAGGCCTCGAACGGTTTCAGTATCGACTCACGCGGACTCGCTGCGGGCCGAAACGTCGGCCCGTCCTGCGCCGCCAGATACTTCCTTACCGTGTTGACTGAGCAGCCAACCTCACAAGCAATGGCACGCAGGCTCTTACCCTGCTTGTGCAATATCCTGATCTGCATGTATCCCTCGTACGAGATCATCGCCGCTCAAAGCGGCCATTATCCCTTCGTCGAGGTGTATCAATTCCTCAGTGCCGACGGTGTATCAATTTACAGGTGCCGATGACAAGGGGTCGTGGTGGAACCAACCTATAACTGGTACTGGCTGTCGATGACTTGGTGGCCGCGGGCTTTGCCGTCCATCTGGCCAACACCGCGGCCATTAAGCAGCACGAGGGCCTAAAGTACGCCGGCGATGAACGAGATGCCGTGTTTCTCGCACATATCTTCCGCCTTGGACTACTGCCAGAAGGTTACATCTATCCGCCGGAGGAGCGAGGCCTGCGTGATCTCGCCCGCAAGCGCATGCAACTCGTACAGCAAAGCACGCTGAATACGCTTAGCATCGAGAACATCCTGGCTAGGCAGATGAATCTGCGCCTCAACGCAGAGCAGGTCCGCCATCTCGATAGCGCGGCTGTAGCCTCGCTTGGTTTGCCACTGCATATCGAGGCTGCTCTGGCGGCAAACTTGGCGGTCGTGCATACCCTGCAAGCACAGATCCGGGTAATCGAGTCGATACTTCATCGCGAAGCAAAACTGCGTCCCGAGTTTGCAATCCTCAAAACCACGCCTGGTATCGGAGTCACACTCGCGACTACGATCATGCTGGAAACGGGCAACATTTCCCGCTTCCGTACTGTCGGTCAGTTCAGCTCGTACTGTCGGCGCGTTGAAAGCAGGCGCGTCTCGAATGGCAGGAAGAAAGGCGAAGGCAATGCCAAGAACGGCAACAAGTATCTCTCCTGGGCTTTCATCGAAGCTGCCGCTGTTGCCATGCGCAGCTGTCCGCAGGCGAGACGCTTCTATGAGCGCAAGAAAGCCCGGCGCATGCCCGTGGTCGCTATGAAGGCGCTCGCGCACAAGCTCGCGCGCGCGGCTTTCTACATGTTGCGAGACGGGAAACCATTCGAGATGACCAAATGCTTTGGTTAGATCCGGCGGGGCCGTGAGCCCGGTAAATGTGTTGGCTTGAACCCAAGCTAGTGATTGGGCCACGCGCTCCCGCCGCCCCCTTAATCAGCGACCGCTGGGATGCCCAGACCATGAGCCGAAATGAGCCTGGCACTGCTAACGCAGCAAGCCGATCATTGGTGAATACTCCCGTGGACAACGGTCTGGTACCGATGGTTTTCTGGGGCTCTTGCTTGAGCCACGGGCGAAAGCCAGGACTCCGGCCCTCGCCTTGATCCCGATGCATGACTGGTGCAAACCAGTTCTGCAACCAGACGAGCGAAAAACCGGATGCATGCTCACGCGCGTCGACGCGTTGAGGGTGAACGTCACAAGTGATGCGAATCTCGTGGGCATGCATCTGCGCGCCAGTGCGTGAAGGTGAAGGGCGTCCGGTGCGCTTCACACGAGGTCGCAGCGAGGATGGGCATCTGACGGGCATTCGGGCGATGTGCGTGCGCCCTCGCGCTCGATTATCCTCACGGCGAGCGGGCAGCAGAATTGAGTGAACTGACGGCGTCAGCAGTCTTTGCAGTGATCGGCGACGCCGACATAGCGCTAACCGGGCCGAAGGGGCCATGAACAATTTCATACAGATCGGGCCCGATGTGGTGTTCTCTTCTGTCGTCCTGGGCCTCAACTGGTACAACTGGGACGTGTTGCCGGGTGATTTTGCGTCTCATGCGCTCCAATTTACTCGTCGCAGGAAGCTGGCGATGCGTGCAGCAGGATATGTACAGGTACTTGTACATGACTAAGGCGCGTGGTAGACTTGTACGATATTTGGTACAAATCTGCCTCGAAGGAGGATGCATGCGCACAATTCCCTTTTCAGACGCCCGCGCGAATCTGAAGCGCGTCATTGACCAGGTAGTGGATGACGTAGACGTTACGCTCATTACCCGGCGGGACGCACCCAACGCGATCGTCATGTCTCAGGAGCATTACGACAGTTTGATGGAAACGGTCCACCTGCTGCGCTCCCCGGCCAACGTAGCCCATCTGGAGCGCTCAATCGCGCAGGCAAGGTCGGGCAAGGTCAAGTCCCGCAAGCTGGTCGAAGACAGCGAATGAGCGGCGCCTTGAACATCATGTGGACCGCCGAGGCATGGGACGACTATGTCTACTGGCAGGGGCAGGATAGAAAGACGTTAAAGCGGATCAATCAACTCATCAAGGATACGCAGCGCTCCCCGTTTGAGGGCATTGGCAAGCCCGAGCCATTGAAGGAAAACCTGACGGGTTTCTGGTCACGCCGGATCGATGAGACGAATCGTCTGGTCTACGAAATAGACCGCACGCAGATCAACATCATTTCGTGTCGCTACCATTACTGATCGACGCCGGCGTCCAGCTGCATTGCGAGGCTGCCAGAATTCTCTATGCGTGCCTGCCGGCCCATCCCGAACGCGAATCGGTAAGCGGCAGATCGGAACGCATTTGACCTGCAAGCTGTCTTTTGCTGATCTGGGGCACTTCTGCTGGGGAGCGTCGCTTCGCTTTGCGGTCGAAGCATTTGCGTCCAGGAAAGGGTAGCCGCTCATCAGTACGCGCACGCGCCTGCGCGCCGTTGACCAGGACCGGTCACCTGACGGAGCAATGCCTGCATGCAGGCAGGCATGAAGGCGAGGCCGGTCAGTGCTTGAGGCGGCATTCCCGTGCATGACGAGCCCCAGCCGGGATTCATCGGATCGACACCACATCGCCGTCTCCCGACAATCACCTGCGTGGCGAAAGCGGTGATCCTTGCGCTTCAATTTACAGGCTGCCGGGCGCGCACATATGCCAGCAGCGCGAGGCGGTCCCGGCGTTTTGGAAGAGCTGGGGGCGCGTTAATGCCCCTTCGGTTGACAGTCGACCTGTAGTGTCAAGATTCGCGTGGCGAACAGCTTGACGCCTCGTGGATGTCGAGCGAGTTGGTGATCCGGGCGCCTGCAGCGGAATCAGGCAATGGAAGCGCCCAAGCAAGGGGGAACGCTTCGGCGCGCAAACGATCGAGGTATCTCGCGCCGCTGGTATCTCTCGGGCAGTATCAGGCCAAAGGGCGGGTTTTGGAGAGGATGGGTCATTCCGTACCGATGCTCGGCGACAAGTCATCGACCAAGGCAGCCGTTCCGATGACGCAGTTCGTGAGGCAGCTTCAGGTCGGTCTTCAGCAATCCACACCCGCACGACTATGAATGTCAGCTCTCGGTCGGATGCGTCCTCTCGACCCGATGCTGGCGGTCGAACCTTTTGCGGCACAACGGCGGGTATCGGAAGTTGAGAAGTCGCTCGCTACGACCACTTACGGAAATGGCAGGCCTCCATAGCTGCCCGGACGTCGATATTTCCAGCCACGCGGACCCTCATATTGTTATAGGTTGGGTGACAAACGGCGCGAGCCTACCGCGCCGCGTCACCGGTCAAGGTATAGGCTGCCCAGAAGTACGGATGGCGATACAACTTGCCGTACTTTCCGTGAAGCATGTCTCGCTCGACGTGGGCAAGGGCGTCGGCTTTCGAGAGCGTTGCATCAGCGGCGTAGGACTGGAACGCACCCGTAGTGACCGCCGCTGCCGAGTGCGATTCGACCGCCCACTGCGTCACAAGCATCGTACGCGCACCACTTGCGAAGAACGCGCGCGAGAGTTCGGAAATCGCGTCGCCCGCGTTTCCTGTCGCGAGCCCCGTGTTGCACGCCGAAAGCACCACCCAGTCTGCGTTCAATCGTAAAGTGATGATGTCATCGGACGTCAGAATTGAATCATCGAGTCCGCTGCCTTCGTAGGCCAGCGCGAGGCCGGCCTTACGCCACCCAGGCACCTCGCCGGGCACGATTCCGTGGGTCGCGAAGAGTACGACGCGATCGTTCGAGAGGTCGGTCTTCATCACCATGCTACGCGAGGCGCGTGTGCCCGATATTACACTCTGCTCTGGCGCACCTAGCGCGCTGGCAATCGCTCGAGCCTCGTCAAGCGTTTCGGGAAGTGGCGTCACGCGATGGTAATCGAGACTACGCGTAGATTGATCGAGCGGAAACGCTCGCGCGGTGCCCCCTGCATCCGCAGCCACAGGTATGGGGGCGGCGGCAGTGTCACGGCCATCGAAGCTCGGATCGGCATATGCGACGAGCGGTTCGTTCGCGTGAGGCGCCGGAAGACTGCGTGCAAAGACGAGCGCGGAAGCGCTGGGAATGCGCACGGGGATGGCTGTGTCAATCCACCAGTTGGCCTGCGCGAGGCTGGCGGTGGGACGCATCAAAAGTGCGTCGAACGGCACGCTCGCCAGAAGGCCGCTGGTGGCAATGTAGACCGTCGTGAAGCCCCGTAATTCGCCTTCAACCGGTGCGATCAGCGTCTGATAGAGCCCTGCTGCGGCCGCGAGGTCAAACCCGCCGGAATCATCAGGTGTCGTCGGCGGCCGGCCCATGTCGAAACCCCTTCGCAGCGCGACAACCAGCTTGCGCAGGTCCGCGCGCGTTGCCGCGATCCGAACGGCATGGAATGTGCCGCCCGGCTGCACGATGAACGCATAGCTAGCGTCGCGCCCCGCATAGAAGTTGACATATACCTCCCCACCTCGCAGCACACTGCCAAGCGCAGTGGGCGACGGAATGACCGGCGCCGTGAGATGCCGGTATGCGGGGAACTGCGCCGCAATCTGCTTACGCAACGCATGCAGTCGATCTTCGGTTTCGCGCAGCGCACTGTCCTCGCTCTCCAGGTTGTTCCTTGCGCGATTCACGGCCTGTGTTGAAGCCTGATTCACGGCGTCGAGGCGCACCTGTCCTTGAGCCATTTTTCGGTGCGCATCGTTGCTCTGGTCACTGAGCGCGCGTTCCTGTTCGATCAGTGCGCGGAGTTGTGGCGTCGCCGCCGCGAGGCGTGCCGCGCCATCGCTCATGGCCCCCTGTGTCGCGTTCATGTGGAAAAGCTCAGCGATACGGAACGCCAGCGCCTGGTCCTGAGCGTCGCCCTGCGTCAGCCGGCTCAACGAGGCCGCCAATGCCCCGTCTTCGTCGTAGGCTCCGCGCGTCGGCGAGTCGTTGCCTTCGTCCTCGCTGCCGAGGATGGGATCGACGTACGCAGCAATGTCGGCGTTATTGACCTTCAATGACGGGTCCTCAAGCATATAGAGCATCTGCATCGCGGCCTTGTACTTGTAGAACGGGCTTTCCGGGCCTTGCTGGCGCAGATCTTTGGCCTTGTCGGCGGCTATGTGACTTGTTGCGACAGCCCACTGCCCGTGCGCCGCTGCGACCAGCGATTCACGCTCGCCATCCCTTATCGATTGCCCCACGACAGGATTGATTGAGGCCGAATTTTCGTAAGCGTCCGCGTCGGCACGGTAGTCGCCGATCCGGCCTAAGGCAAGCGCAATCATCAGCCGCATTCGCAGCGCATCCGCGTACGAGCCGCTCCATGGCTCGACGCCGGCCCGACGGTAGCCGTCGAGCGCATCATCGATGGCCGTGAGCGCACTTTCGTAGTCGTCGTTGGATGAAAGGGCAATGGCGAGCGCGTGAGCGAGACCCGCCCGCTGAACGTCCGAGGGTTTCAACTGAGCGAGGTTATCGGCATTCCAGCGCATTTCATTCGCGTAACTGAGCGCTTCGCCGCGGCGATTGTTCTGCACGAGAAGCCGAACCAGCTCCGTGGTGACGGAAAGCAGTTCGTTGGCCGCCACGCGATGACGCTTTTCACTGAGCGAGGGATCGTTGAGGTTACGCCACGCCAGGTCAAAGTCTTCGCGGCGCTTGATTAGTGCTTCCTGATGATGATTTTCGCGGCGCCGCGCAATTTCAGCCTCGGCGCCATAGTACGCATAGGCAGGTTCGCGCGGCAGCGTTTCGAGTTCAGCCGGCGTCGTTTCCTTTGCCAATGACGTGGCACGCCCAATGAGGCGCTCACTGCGTGCCCAGTCGCTCTCTAGCGCATAGGACCGGGCGAGATCTGAAGCCTCGAGCGAGCGACGCCCAGCGGGTATGTGCCGGTCTTCAACGATCTGCTCGCGTACACGCATGGAATCGGTCACCATGCCGGCCGCGAAATACTCGCTGGAAACCGATTTGAGCATTGTGAATCTCTGCTCGCCGTCTGAAGTGTTGACCAGTTGTTGCTGGATCTGCTTCTCGTGTTCGGCGACCGCCTGCGCCCGCGACTGCTGTGAAGGAGCGGAGGCCGCAGGTGGGGCGTTCAACAAACTCGAGGCCTGATGAGACGTTTGGGGGGAAGAGCACGCGACACACACGAGCACGCAAAACGCCGGCGCGAATTGCGAAACAAACGCGGGAAACTGGCAATGAGAATGGATTTGCACGACACCTTCCTCGCGCCGCGTGGGTCTGCTCGAACCGTACGGCGTTCGTCGCGCGTATCCCGGCGAGTCGAACAGCCGTCTGCCTGCGAACTATTTCAGCAGGCGCCGCGCCTCGACAAGCGCTCGCAACCGCGCAATTGGTTGCTCACGCAGGCTATCGCGAATCTGATTCCGGTCCCCCAGCGGGCAGCGCCCGGTACCTAATCAACCACGTTTGCCGGTCGTAACAATGTGCGGTGGACCACACAACGGGACAGTTTTGATTTCCCTACGTCAGCGCGCCGCGCGGTTCCCGGCTTCGTTGTGTCGGACGAGCGTCGGCCGCCCTCCTAACCCTCCTATTGAAACAGCGGAGGAATTGAGCCTTTGCGCCACAAAGGCCTCAAAGCAATCTGGTTCGCCCCACCGCGACGGGTGAGGCCCTACTTCGATTCATCAACCGCTCCGCGACGCGGCCACGGTTGTGTGGGATCGACGCTGGGCTTGGCGTTATCCGGAACGAGGCTGCGTGTCACGGGTGGCGCATCCCCCTTGTCCGGCTTCGAAGTGGCGCCGCTTGCGCCGTCTTCAGGCTGTGCATTCGCGGCGCGCGGCAGGGTCTTCACGCTCCCTTGAGCAGGTGTGTCCGTTTCGGGCACCCCAGCCATAGTGAGAGTCGACCAGCACAACAGCGCCGCCGGCATTACGAGAACGCCTTTGCTGGGTTTCTTGACTATCATTGTTGTGCTCCGCACGTGTACGGGGGAATTATGGAACGCGAGAACCATCCTGTCTGGGCGGTCTATGACATGCTTCGTACTGCTCGGCTCAATGTCCGATATTACAGTCAACGACTGCGCCGCCTCGAACATTTGGATATGGCTATGGACACGGCGCTCGTCATTGCGGCCCCCACGTCGGCGGTCGCCGGCCTGTGGTTCTTCAAAACGGACATGGGCAGACACGTCTGGCAAGCCCTTGGGACGTTTTCCGCCTTCGTCGCAGCCATCCGGCCGGCGATTCAGTTCAGAAGAACGCTGAAAGCCTACGAAACAACTATCGCCTCCTATCAGGCCCTCGAGTACGACCTGGAAACGATACGCCGCAAAATCGAACAGCGCGGGACCTACGACGAGGAGTTGAAGGCCGATTATTTGCGTGCTCTCGAACGGCAGCGCCACATCGATATATCTAGTCCCGACAAGATCGCCAATTCCCGGCTCCTGAAAACGTGTACGGCGGCAGTAATGTCTGAAATGCCGGCTAGTGCGTTTTTTGTTCCGGAAACGTAGTGGTGGCGGTGCGGTCGCCGCGCTGATCGCACCTTGGCCTGGCACCCTCGGGCTCCATATACCGGATCGTCAGGCCCCACCGGCGCAATCAATGAGCGGCATAGTGAACCGGAGGCAAAGATGGTCATGCGACCCGAAAATGCATCGCAGGTCGTGTGGTCGTGTCTGAGGCCCACGCTGGGTATCCTGGCGGCAGCGATCGTCGGATCGTTCTGCGGGTTACTCGGGACTTCGCTGGCAGATGAGCCTCATGGCGTGAATGCACCGGCTGCAAAAATTTACAGGACGTCGGGACAACCCTCCGTCGCCGATGAAGAGAAGGCCATTCGCAAGCTGCTCGATGAGAATTCGGACGGCGATGTGCGACTCGCGCTGCTGATCGCGCTCGTCCAGGATTACTTCGACGCGGATGACCCTGCCGACGCGAGGCGGGTGATGGAAAACATTGTTGATGACGAGCAGATCCCGCCTGGCCGACGCTCGCTGACCGCATCGGGACTCGCCCTTGCGTATGCGTTGGAAAACGACTTCGTGCGAAGCCAGAGGCTGGTGAATCAGGCGAAGAAGCTGGCGGACCAGACGCCCGCTGACGAACTTGAAACCCTTCCGGAAGAACCGGCCTACGAGTATCTCTCTGCCGAGGCGGAGCTTGCGCGCCGCGCGTTGAATCAACATGACACGGCATTGCGCAAGGTACGCGAGGCGGCCGATCTGGCGAGAAAAAACCTCAACAACCCGTCGCTCAGTGAACATCGTCACGAGGAAGCCGCCAATCAACTGCTCGACGAAAGTGAGCATCTCGTGCTTTTGTTAACGCAGAACAATCGGCGCACCGAGGCGCTGAACTACGCGAACGGGATGCTTTGGGACATCGATCACGATCCGCGACTCAAACCTCGCGCCGTGCAGCGCGCCCTCGTCGAAGTTGCAGTCTCGATAGCGCTCATGTCCAACGACGACTACGATGGCGCACTCTTCTGGATCGACAAAGCCATCAAGGGGTATCAGGATGCCGGCGTGCTCCCCTATGCGTTCACCTATGCGGAAGCGCTGCGCATGAGGTTGATGATCGCGCTTGCGACGAATCGCCTTGCAGACTACAAGGCCGATGCAGACGCTTTCGCATACGCTGCTTCGGTCAATCCTGTCGTGGCTAAAACACCGAGCTCGGACGAGCGGCTATCTGTGATACTCGCGACGCAGGGGAACTGGCCGGGAGCCGAGTCGAGCCTCTCACACGTGCTGACGTACAACCTGATGCACCAGGGTGCGCAGAGTCCGTTCGTCAAGTATCAGTCTGCGATGCAGATGCTCTATCGCCTTGAGGATCCCGAAAGAAAGGTCAGCGAAGGGGATATCTCCCGATATGTGACGCCCATGCTTGACCAAAACGACGACTGGGACGCTTCCAGTAGCGCGGGAGCTTTTGTCGAGGACGGTGCGCTTGCAATGTGTCTGAGCCGCCTCACGGACGACGGCGAAGAAGGTCAGGCACTCGCCTTCCGTATCGCCGAGTTGTTTCACATGAATGCGACCCAGGGCGCCATGAGCGATGGTGCAGTGCGATTGGCGGCGGTCACGCCGGAACTGCGCAGCCTGGTCGAGCATGAGCAGATGGCACGTCATGCCCGGGATTCCGAGCGACTGGGATTCTCGGGGCTGACTACACCCTTTGCCAAAGACGACACGGAAAATGCCGGAAATAAAGGGAGTGCGATCGCTAGTGTCACAGATGCCGAGAAAACCATGAATGCTTCGGCCGGGGATCTCGCCACACTGCACGACCGCATCAACAAGCAGTTTCCCGAGTACCGGCGGCTTGTATCGTCCGCGGTTCCCACCCCGGAACAGGTCGGCGCGGCGCTGCATTCCGGTGAGGTGTATGTCGACTTCTACGTAGGGCGCGATGCGACCTACGCATTCGTCGTCAACGCGAAAGGCTCGCTGCATGCGACACGACTCAACGTCACGCGCACAGACCTGAAGAAGCAGATCGTGACGCTGCGCAAAGCGTTTGATGCGGGTGTTCCGCCGCGTAAGGCGGGTGATCTGGCCGGGTTCGACACGACAACGGCATCGGATCTCTATCGGTTGCTGATCTCGTCGATAGAGCCCGATCTCGAAGGGGCGACAACCGTGTACATCGCCACAAGCGGCATTCTCTCGAGCCTGCCGTTCGACGTGCTCGTGACGGCGCCCGCAACGGATCTTGCGAGTGCGCACTGGTGGATCGCCAACACCATGCCGGTGCGCATTCCGAATGCCTCGGCTCTTGTGCTCGCCCGTAGTCATCCGGCAACGCACGCTAGCGAGCCGCTGATCGCGTTCGCAGATCCGAGCTTCGACGGCCGCAATCCAACCACGAATGCCGGCCCCTCTGCGGACAGAACGCCCGCGCGAGCGTTTCCTGTTGATGCGGGTACTGCGTCGTTCGACTACCATCGCGTCGCACCGCTACCTGATACGCTCGACGAGGCGACCTCCATTGCGAAGACGCTCAATGCCTCCGATCACAACGTGCTGTGGGGCACGAGCGCCTCGCGCAGCGAAGTGATGAAACGGGATTTGTTGAACGATCGGGTTGTCCTGTTCGCTACGCACGGCATCGTGGCGGGCGAAGTGCCAGGCTGGCACAAGGCGGGACTCGCGCTGGCTTATGAGGGAAGCGGGCTGCCGGATTCGGTTCTCACTGCGGACGACATCGTGACCTTGCGGTTGAATGCAGACTGGGTGGTACTGTCCGCCTGCAACACCGGACTCGTCACCGGTAACGCGGGCGATGCAATGTCGGAACTATCCCGGGCATTTTTTGCGGCGGGGGCACGCTCGATACTCCTCACCCAGTGGGCTGTCGAATCTCGATCGGCAACGGAGGTGACGACCGGTGTATTCCGGACTTATGCCAACGATCCGTCGCTATCAAAGGCCGAGGCACTAGCGCGCACCGAGCGCGACATGGCTAGCGGGAAGGATGGGGAACTCTACCGTCACCCGTATTTCTGGGGCGCATACGTTCTCGCCGGTGACGCGGCCCGCTGATCTTCGGTCATGCTTCCTCAGTGGAAACTTCGGGCAGCGGCCGGTATTGTCAAATCTGATGGCTCGACAGGCAGAAACGGGGCGACAGGACGCGTTTGACCCAGCCGCGAGCCGGGACATGCACCTCACTTGATGTCCAGCAGACGAGCCGACGTATGACGGGTAACTGTCGAATTGAGCCGCCTTCCTCCAGCAATGCTGAAGATGCCGGACCATCGCCATGGTCACCCGAAATTCCGAACGCCTCGGACCACTCCGCAGTTCCCTCCCTCGAGGCTTATTCGACGCCTGCCCGCGCGCGCCGCGGCAGACTTACGGCCATGTGAATGAGGGCAGACGTCCAATAACCCTTAACGCCTACAGCCCAACGCGTATGCCCGCAGGCGACCCGAAGCAGCCACCGGTGCCAGGCGAAACCGGACATCCGGGAACTCAGCGAAACGAACAGTTACTGTTGGTGAAGTGAGCGCGACGGATGACGCGCCACGACTTTGCCGCGTCGTCATGAATGGTGACCGCCCTCACGCTCCAGATCGGCGAACGCGTGCGTGCGCACCCAAAGCACGCCGAGGGTCGATCCGTGCATGCCACATCATGAGCGCTACTGACGGCGCGGCAGGCGCACGGCGAATACAGTTTCTGTCTTATCGGACCGCGCCTCGATCTCGCCCCCATGCGCCGTCGCAATCTCGCGCGCGATATACAAACCGAGTCCGAGACTGCCCTTGCCGTCTCGTCTGTTCTCATGATCCGGGCCGCGCTGGAGGGGATCAAAGATGTGCTCCAGCAACGACCTCTCAATGGCAGGTCCGCTGTTCCTGACCTCGAAACACACCTCCGCTTCTTCGCCAGTCACCACCACGCGCACCGGCGCGTTTGGCGCTCCATACCTGAGCGCATTGAGAACCAGATTGCCAAGCAACTGCTGCAGACGCGGGCCATCCCAGACGCCCTGAGGATTGCCCTGCAACTCCATCTCGATCTGCCTGTCCGGATGAACTGCTCGCAACCGGTCTAACTCATCCGTGAACACATCCGCCAAATCAACGTTGGTGGGCGTGACATTAATACCGAGGCCCAGCCTGGTCCGATTGAAATCGCACAGATCATCAAGAAGAGACTGCATGCGAGCGCCGCTTCGTATCAGACGGCCTGCAGCGTCCGAAACGCGTTCCCCCGCGTTCAGGGCGGCCAGATATGCGGCTGTCACCTGGATCGTCTGAAGCGGGCTGCGCATGTCGTGCCCGAGCATCCCCAGCAACAGATTGCGTGCCTGATCGACTTGCTCGCTGAAAAGGTCGACCGATTCGGCGAGCGCCTGATCGATGCCCTCGTTGAAGCGGATGACGTCATCCAGATGAGGCGCGTCGGGCTGGCAGTCGTCCATCCACAATCGAAGCACGCTTGCGCGCAGGGCGCGGTACTCGGCGGCCAGTTGCCTGATGTTGAAGCCGCTTCGCGCGCGCAGAAGGGCATGCGTTTGCGCGGCTGTTTCCGGAGCTCCGCTCAGGATGGGGGCTCGTCCCATTGACTTTTCGGCTTGCGCTTCCCGGGTCTGGGCCGTCGTCAGATCCTTCGCTACGGCTTGCAGGATCTGTTGCGCATGGTCTCGCAGAGCGAGCGATTGCATGTTTGCGGCTGCCGGCAAGAGGGTGCCGGCAAACGCCTCCCACTGAACCAGAATAGTTTCCATGTCGCGCAGGATGAAGTCAGCCAATCGCATGTTCGCCTCGAAGACGGGAAAAAGTCCGTATGGAGTATTCGCTGAATTTATATTCTGCACAAATATCTGCTTCGATTCTATCGGGTCCCCAAATAGCGTGACATAGGGGGCAGCCTATAGGGAACCAAATGTCCACTGCCAAAGCGGGCGCTTACCCATCGCGGACGACGACGCGAATGTGGTCGAGGGCTACGTGCTGTTCTTCGAGGCTTACGGTTACACCATCCAAACGGCTGCAGACGGCGTGGACGCGCCCGCCGCGTGCTGTGCCTGGCGTCCTGATGTAGTGATGCTCGATATCCAGATGCCGCGTATGGACGGTTGGGCGGTGGCGAGAGATATACGGCGCATGAGCGTCATCCCCCGGCCGTTGCTGCTGGCGGTGACTGTACTGTATGCGCGATCCGCGCACTGACAACGGTCCGGGCTTCGAGCACGGACAAAACCGGCTTCCCGCGAAATCGTCAAACGAATTTTTCCAAGGAGCCGAAGGTGAAGTTATCTGAAAACCAAAGGCCGATCACGCGTATGACGATCGATGCCGACGTCGGGTTCGACGGACTTCCAAGCTCGAGCGAGCGAGAAAGGCGGTATTTCCGATGTTTTAGGGCTATGGCTTAAACTGGGAAAGGCCTCTCACAGCCGGGATGGGATGACTCTTTGGTCTCTCAGCCCAGCCTCTCCCCGCCTCCTCATACTTTCTCTCGTCAAAGCCCGCCGCTGCACCTCGCGTGCGTCAGGTAAACCCCGCATGGCAACCTTGAAGTTCAGTGTTTAACATCCCACGACGTTACCGGTAACGTTGCATGGTACGCAAACATGCTTTCTGGCCAGGCACACCACTATAAGGAGACGGGAATGCATCCATCGGGGATCGCCTTGCGTGCACTGTACGCAGGCGTCACATTGCTCACGATTGCGTCGATCTCAGGTTGCGCGCACAACCAAACGGTTGCCACCCGCGATGGATTGCCGCTCGCAGCCGCTCCCACACACGCCGTGCCGCAACTGAAAAGCGTGATGGCCGCGCATTTCAAGGTAGGCGCGGCAATTGAACCCGATTCCATCGACAGTCCCGCCGACGCCGCGTTGCTGGCCGTCCAGTTCTCGAGCCTGACCGCCGAGAACAAAATGAAACCGGGCACGATAGGCGTGGCCGCAGGTGAGTACAACTTCGCGCCGGCCGACCAGATCGTGGCGTTCGCGCAGGCGCATGGCCTAGCCGTGCGTGGGCACACGCTGGTGTGGCATTACAGGAGCGGCGAATGGACCGAGGCGCCGGACTGGTTCTTTGCAGGCGACGCCAAAGATCCGCATTACCACGATATCGTCGCGGCACGGCTCCAACGCTATGTGACCGATGTCGTCACGCATTTTCGCGGCAAGGTTTATGCATGGGACGTCGTGAACGAAGTCATCAGCGACGACCCGCATCAGGTCTATCGCGAAGACAGCCCGTGGTATCGCGCGCTCGGCAAGGACTACATTGCAATTGCGTTCCGCGCCGCGCGTGCGGCCGACCCTGACGTCAAGCTCTATATCAACGAGTACAGCACGGACGACGCGGCCAAGCGCGCGAAGCTGCTCTCCGTGATACGCGATTTGCGTGCTCAGGGCGTGCCGATCGATGGCGTCGGGCATCAAATGCATATCAGCATCAACTGGCCGCCGCTGCAAAATATGAAGCAGGCTTTCGACGACGTCGCCGCCCTCGGACTCGAAAACCAGGTGACGGAACTCGATGTCAGTCTCTACAGCGACCCGGGCGCATGCTGGAGCCATCCGCCTGCGTGTTTGCCCGATCTCGGCGAGCCGGTGCCGAACGACGTGATGCGTGCGCAGGCGCAGCGGTATCGCGCGGTGTTCGATCTGTTCGAGCACGAGCCAAGCATCAAGGCCGTCACCTTCTGGGGCTATTCGGACAAGCACACGTGGCTGACCTCGATACCGGTGCCGCGTACCAATCTGCCGCTGCTATTCGACGCGAACCTGAAACCGAAAGCCGCGTTCTGGGCAATAGCCGATTCGTCGTGGCAGCCGTAAGGCTATTCGCCACGCATCGACGCGATCCGCTTGAACCAGCCGCTGCGCCCGAAGTCGGTCTGCGGGGTGTGCCTTTGATTTTCGTGCATGTTTCCGGTTAGGCGCAGCTTGGCCGAGTGCGGGCCCGTCTTGTGGCCATGTATAAATGGCCTTTCAAGTCAAATACCTGCTGACCGCCCTTTGTGAACCGACATTTGCGCGCCAGACCGTAAGAGTCTAATGGTTCAATCATTGACCTCCGCGCTGTTCGATCGCGTCATGCATCATGCCGAGACCGTCGTCATCGAAGGCAGGAGCTGTCGCATGAAAGACCAGCGCGACCTCGAAAGCCCGCCGCTTGATGTTGTTCAGTGCCGTGAGTTTCAAACTACCCCGTTTCGCGTGAAATTCAGGCTGCCGCTGACAACATCGCGTTCGGCGGGGATTACTTCCCTTCAAGCAGGGGCAACCGCACGGACCTGCCTGGCAGTGAGCACAACGAGACAAGCAGGAGGGGCACTCGTAAGGTGTGGCGGTCAGGTGCCGACGGCATTGCGCAGGATCCCTCAATGCCGAAGATCTTCAGCGTGAAGTCGAGCGAATAGGCGGGCACCGAGCCCCGCTATGCATTTTCACTTGCTTGCCCCGTATCTGAACCTTTTTTCAGCGCACCGCTTATCCATCGCTCCCCGGAAGCCTTGAGATGAGCACGCATCGCTGTCTGCGCCGCGATAGGATCGCCGGCCTGCAAGGCCCTCAGGACTTCTTCATGCTCGCATACCGCCTCGGTCCAGGTTTGAGGACTTTCCGTATGACCGCGCATGGCAGCCGCGATCGGATCGTGGCGGCTATCGAAGAGTTCGCCGACGAAGCGACTGAGCACGGAGTTACCCGCGGCCTCCGCGATCAGCATGTGGAATTGCCGGTCCGCTTCAACGGGGGATTTGCCCGCTGCTGCAAGTCTGCGCATCCGCTCGATTGAGCGGCGCAGGCGATCGAGTGTGGCGGCGGTCATGCGCGCTGCGGCGAGCACCGTTACGCTGCCTTCGATTGCAGCGCGCGCCTGCATGAGTTCGGACGGACTATCGCCAAGTGATCCCACCGCGCTCTCATCATCGATACCTGTCTCACGCACATAGACGCCGGATCCGACACGGATCTCGACCTTGCCACCGATCTCCAGTGCAATAAGCGCCTCACGTAACGAGGGCCGCGAGACGCCGAGCTTGATGGCTAGTTCCCGCTCTGGTGGTAGACGCTCCCCCGCCGGGAATTCACCCTGACGAATCAATGTGAGGATCTGGGTAGCGATGGATTGGTAAAGCCGCTTGGGTTCTGTTGATTTCACGATGAGGTTCGGTGCCTGCCAGCTGCCGACAAGTTGAACGGCCTATAGAGTCTAGCATTTCGGCTGAAGTACCGTGGGACAAGCGATTGCGCCCGTCCCAGGGTTTTCCTTATGGGTAAGACCAGTTAACGAAAATCATATTGGCTTGACCAATAACTGAGTTTACCGTCTAATCCGTCTCAATTGGACTGACCAGCGCGAAGCCAGGTCGGCCATTTCAAAGGAGACGAGATGAGCGTGCCCAACGGGCTGCCCAGCCTGGATGCAGAACTCCATAAGCCACCAAACGAGGAGATCCTTCGCCTCGAAGGTATCGGAAAGCGCTTCCCGGGCGTGATCGCACTCGATGGCATCAACCTCGATCTGCGCTGCGGAGAGGTCCACGCCATTTGCGGCGAAAACGGGGCGGGCAAGTCCACGCTGATGAAGATCATCAGCGGGCAATACGGTCCGGACGTCGGTGTGATCCGCTATCGCGGCGAGGCCGTGCAGTTCCTCTCGACTTCCGAAGCGCAGACCGCAGGCATCGCGATCATCCATCAGGAACTGAACCTGGTGCCGCATCTGAGCGTGGCGGAAAACCTCTATCTGGCACGCGAGCCCAAACGCGGACCCTTCGTCGATACGCGCAGGCTTAGCGCGGATGCAACGCGTTGTCTTGCACGCATCGGGCTGGATGTGGCGCCCACGACGCTGGTCGGGACGCTCTCGATCGCGCAGCAGCAGATGGTCGAAATCGCGAAGGCGCTTTCGCTCGACGCTCAGGTACTGATCATGGACGAGCCGACGTCGTCCCTCACGGAATCGGAAACGGTCCAGCTATTCAGGATCATCAAGGAACTACGCGCTGCGGGCGTGGCGATTCTCTACATCTCGCACCGGCTCGACGAGATGGCGCACATTGTCGATCGCGTGACGGTTCTGCGCGATGGCCGCCACATCTCGACCGATGACTTCGCTGCGCTGAGCGTCAACGATATCGTTGCGCGCATGGTCGGTCGCTCGCTTGAGGACGCCTATCCGGCCAGACAATCGTCTCCTTCCGAAGAGGTGCTGCTGAGCGTGAAGGATCTGCACCGCAACGGTGTCTTCGGCCCGGTCTCATTCGAGCTGCGCAGAGGCGAGATTCTCGGATTTGCCGGCCTCATGGGCGCTGGCCGCACCGAGGTTGCGCGCGCAATCTTCGGCGCTGACAGGCTGGATAGCGGAACGATCACGCTTCATGGTCAGCCGGTGAGCATCCGCTCACCGAGAGAGGCCATCCGGCACGGGCTCGCCTATCTGTCCGAAGACCGGAAGAGGGAGGGCCTCGCCCTGATGATGCCGGTTGCCGCGAACATCACGCTGGCAAATGTGCGCGCCATTGCATCACGCACGGGTTTCCTGCGCTTTCGGGAGGAGCAACAGATCGCCGAGCGATACGTCAAGGAGCTGGCGATCCGGACGCCATCGGTCAATCAGATCGTACGCAATCTTTCCGGCGGCAACCAGCAAAAGGTCGTGATCGGCAAGTGGCTCTATCGTGGCTCAAAGATCCTCTTTTTCGACGAGCCGACACGCGGTATCGACGTTGGGGCGAAGTTCGCCATTTACGGGTTGATGGACCGGCTCGCCGCCGAGGGCGTCGGGGTCGTGCTGATCAGTTCCGAGTTGCCCGAACTGCTCGGCATGACAGACCGGATCGCCGTCTTCCACGAGGGCCGCATGACTGCGGTTCTCGAAACCGCACATACCAGTCAGGAGGAAATCATGCACTACGCTTCGGGGCGCACCCATGCTTGAAATGACATCAGATTCGACCCAGGCCGCGAGGCAGACGGCCCAGCAACGGCGCCGCGACCTTATCCAGAAGTTTGCTGCATTGGGCAGCCTGGTCGTGCTCCTGGCGGCATTTTCTGTGACGAGTTCGGCCTTCTTCTCGGTCGGCAACCTGATGACCGTCTGCCTGCAGGTGACGTCCATCGCCTACCTGGGCGTAGCGGCTACGTGTGTCATCATAACCGGCGGCATCGACCTCTCGGTCGGCTCCGTTCTTGCACTCGCGGGAGTTTCCGCAGCACTACTGACAAAGGCTGGCGCGCCCGTGCCGGTCGCGATGCTGTGTGGGGTGCTGGTCGGCGCGCTGTGCGGGACCGTCAACGGAATCTGCGTGACGCGTATGGGGTTGCCGCCGTTCATTGCGACACTGGGCATGATGCTCGTCGCGCGGGGTCTGGCGCTGCAGATCACCGGCGCGCGCCCGGTTTCAGATCTGGGTGACGCGTTTGGAGCACTCGGAAACGGGGCGTTGCTTCGCGTCTCCCATATTGGCGCGGACGGATTTCCGGACACAACGTTTCCGGGTATCCCCTATCCGGTCGTCATCATGATCTTCCTGTTCGTCGCAGTCTCCGTGTTGCTGTCAAAGACCTCGCTTGGCCGCCACATCTACGCGGTGGGCTCGAACGCGGAAGCAGCGCGGCTTTCCGGCGTGAACGTTCAGGGAGTGACGCTTTTCACGTACGTCCTCTCCGGCGCCATGGCTGGAGTGACGGGCTGTGTGTTGATGTCCCGACTCGTCACCGGGCAGCCTAACGAGGGTGTCATGTACGAGCTCGACGCGATTGCCAGCTCGGTCATCGGCGGCACTTCGCTGATGGGCGGTGTGGGGACGATCTCGGGAACAGCGATCGGGTCGTTCGTCATCGGCGTCCTGCGCAACGGGCTCAACATGAACGGCGTATCGAGTTTCATCCAGCAGATCATCATCGGCGTCGTCATTCTCGGCACCGTCTGGATCGACCAGTTGCGAAATCGCAAGCGGTAATCACACGTAGTTCAACCACCACACGAAGTTCAACCACAAGAGAGGAGCGAGACATGCGAAAGCTATCCCTGCTGACGGTATCGGCGATGTTGTGTGCAGCGTTCAGTACCGGCGCCTATGCTGCAGGCGGCGAGATCGCCGTGATCGTCAAGACGGTAAATTCGAACTACTGGCAGAACGTCCAGAAGGGCGCGAACGCGGCGCTTGCAGAAACGAAGGGCTATACGATGACCTTCCAGGGGCCGGCCGCCGAGTCGGACATCGCCGACGAGGTGAACATGGTCGAGAACGCGGTCAACCGGCACGTGGCAGGTATCGTGCTGGCGCCTTCCGATCCTGACGCTCTTGTGCCTGCCATCAAGAAAGCCTGGGAAGCACATATCCCGGTGGTGCTGATCGACTCGGCAATCTCGGACTCGGGCAAACCGTATTACCAGTCGTTCCTCTCGACCGACAACGTGAAGGCGGGCGAACTGTGTGCCCAGGCACTGATCGCTCGCGTAGGACAGACGGGCAAAATTGCAGTCATGTCGTACGTGCCCGGCGCCGGGTCGGAAGTTGGCCGGGTAGGCGGCTTCCGTAAATACATCGCGGCCCATTCGAAGCTGCAGATTGTCGGACCTTACTACTCGCAGTCGCAGATGGCGACAGCGCTGAACCAGACAACCGATGTGCTGTCCGCGAATCCGGATCTGAAAGGCATCTTCGGCGCGAACGAACCGACCGCGGTTGGCATGGGACGCGCGCTCAAGCAGGCGGGCAAGGCTGGCAAGCTGGTGGCGGTCGGTTTCGATGGCAATGAGGATCTGCAAGGCTTCGTTCGCGACGGCACCATCCAGGCGATCGCCGTTCAGGGGTCGTGGAAGATGGGGAACAAGGGAATCCAGACGGTGGTCGGCGTCATCGAACACAAGCCCGTCGCGAAGCTGGTCGATACCGGTGTAGTCATGGTCGACAAACCGAACCTCGACTCCCAGGAAGCGAAGAACGTCCTCTACTGATGGTGGCCGATCTGCGACGAAGCCATCTGGCTCGTCGCAGGGAGCCTTCACGGTATTCCCCTGACACCTGCCTCCCCGGTTTATGAATGCTTCCGAAAAACGCGCCTTACCGCGCAGTGGCCTCGAACTGACCAGGCTTGGCCTTGGCTGCTCCCAGCTCGGCGGCCTCTACCGTGCCATGTCGGCCACCGATGCCTGCGCATTGCTCGACGCAGCCTGGTCCGCTGGCGTGCGCTACTTCGATACCGCGCCGTATTACGGCTATACGCTCTCTGAGCGGCGCGTCGGGCAGGCACTCGCGGCGCGCCAGTGCAACGCTTTCACGCTGAGCACGAAAGTAGGTCGTTTGATGCGCCCCGATGTCGGCGTCCAGCCCGGTGAGGATGGCTGGGCTGAACCGTTGCCGTTTCGCCCTGTGTTTGACTACAGCTACGAGGGCATCATGCGCTCGTACGAAGACAGCCGGCAGCGCCTCGGCCTCGCGCGCATCGATGTCCTGTATGTCCATGACATCGGCAGCCTGACCCACGGTGATCGACATACGCACTACTGGAGCCAGCTCACGGCCGGCGGTGGGTTTCGCGCGCTCGAAGAGCTACGCGCGGGCGGCGAAGTACGCGCCGTCGGTCTTGGCGTCAACGAGTGGGAAGTCGCCGTTGATGCATTGAACGAAGCGTCGCTCGACGTCATTCTGCTGGCCGGCCGGTACACCTTGCTCGAACAGGGTGCGCTGGAGCCGCTGCTCGATCGCTGCACCCGCCTGGGCACTGGCGTCGTCGTGGGCGGGGTATTCAATTCCGGCATACTCGCTGGCAACGGCAAGTTCAACTATTCGGAAGCGCCAGCCGAAGTCGTCGGTAAGGTGCGTCGCCTTTCTGCTCTATGTGAGCGCTTCAATGTTCCACTTCCTGCAGCGGCGCTGCAGTTTCCATTCGCGCATGACGCTGTCGTTTCCTGCGTGATCGGTGCGCGTAGCGTTTCCCAGCTGCAGCAGAACATCACGTGGCTCGAACAACCCGTGCCGGCGGACTTCTGGGGCGCGCTTGGCCAGGAAGGACTGATCGCCGCAGATGCGCCCGTCCCCGGGAGTCGTCAATGACCCCGCGCGTCGACGCACACCAGCACTACTGGCGCATCGGAGCACGTGCCGGTCACTGGCCTCCACGCGACCTGGTCACGATCTATCGGGACTTCGGCCCCGAAGATCTTGCGCCGGAACTCAACGCGGGCCGTATCGACGGGACCGTGCTTGTGCAGTCATTGCCTGTCGAGGAAGACACGCAATATCTGCTTGACCTTGCCGGGCAGACTGAATCTATTGCGATGAGCGAACTGGGGGCATGGCTCTGCTGCGCTCGCCGACATTTTTGGTGGTAACGCGAGCCGTTTTTACCGGCTTGGCACACCGAGCCGCCATACCTGACCTGATCGAGAGGATATCAACATGCTTAGCGTGATCTGCGAATCACCCGGGGTACTGCGCGCCGAGGAGCGTGATTTACCCGCGCGGGGTGACGGCGAAGTACTGATGCGGGTCAGCCGTGTCGGGATTTGCGGTACCGATCTGCATATTTTTACCGGCAGTCAACCCTACCTCCAATACCCGCGCGTAATGGGTCATGAACTGTCCGCAGTGGTCGTCGAGGCGGATCCTGACTCGGGGTTCGCGGCTGGCGACGGCGTCTACGTCATGCCCTATCTGTCGTGTGGACACTGCGTCGCATGCCGTCAAGGCAAGACGAACTGCTGCGTCAACATCCAGGTGCTGGGTGTGCATCGCGATGGCGCACTGACCGAGTATCTCAGCGTGCCTGCGCAGTTCGTGCACAAGGCGCAAGGGGTGTCGCTCGATCAGGCAGCGATGCTCGAATTTCTTGCCATCGGCGCACATGCCGTCCGGCGTGCCGATGTGTCACCCGGTCAACGGGTGCTGGTGGTTGGGGCTGGCCCGATTGGCATGGCTGCGATGATCTTTGCCAGGCTGCGCGGTGCCACGGTCGTTTGTCTGGACACGCGCGCGGACCGCCTTGAATTCTGCAAGTCGCATCTGGGCGTCGATGCAACGGTCGCGGTGGGCCCGGACGACGTGGCGCAACTCGCATCGCTCACGCATGGCGAGTTTTTTGATGCGGTCTTTGACGCGACCGGCAACATCGATGCGATGAACCGCGGCTTTGCCTTCGTCGCGCATGGCGGCAAATACACCCTTATCTCGATCGTGCCGGGTCAGGTGACATTCTCCGATCCGGAATTTCATAAGCGCGAGACCACGTTGCTTGCAAGCCGCAACGCTACCGCCACCGACTTCGAAACCGTGCTGGAGGCGATGCGTGCGGGACGCATTCCTGACCAGGCGTTGAATACGCACCGCATGCGCCTTGACGAGGTGCCCGACGCATTTCCGCGATTGCTGGAACCCGGGCAGACCGTTGTCAAGGCGTTGGTCGAATGCTGAATTGCACGGCGAAACAATCAGGACAGGCAGCATGAGCACACCCATTCTTCAGTTTGGCACCAGCCGGTTTCTCCTGGCCCATGTCGCCTTTTTCGTATCGCAGGCTCTCGAGCGCGGCGACGCGATTGGCGGAATCGGCGTTGTGCAGACCACATGCAATCCGTCGAGCCGGGCGCGTATTGCCGCGCTCGCGAATGCGGGCAGTTATCCGGTCCGCATTCGGGGCAGGGAAGGCAGTATGGCGGTCGATCGCGTCGTCGATTGCCGCGCCGTCCAGAAGGCATGGGTCGCCGATCTCGACTGGGCGGACATTCGCCGCGTCATGATCGAGGAGGTGCGGGTCATTGTGTCGAACACGGGCGATGCCGGTTACCGGCTTGACGACCGGGATTCGGCGGACATGCTTGTCGGAGACGAACACGTTCCGCGCAGCTTTCCGGCGAAGCTGCTGGCTCTCCTGTATGCACGTTGGCAGGTGCGTCCCGATGATGGTGTGTCGATCTTTCCCTGCGAACTTGTCGAAAGCAATGGCAACACGCTTCGCGATACCGTGCTCGGCGTGGCACGGCAATGGGGAATGCCGGCGGCGTTTATCGGATATCTGCAGCATAGCTGCGTCTGGGTGAACTCACTGGTCGACCGGATCGTGTCCGAGCCGATCGACCCGGTCGGTGCGATCGCCGAGCCTTATGCGCTATGGGCCATCGAGCGACGTGCTGGCATGGTGTTGCCATGTGTGCACGAGCAGATGGTTGTGACGGACGACCTGCGCACCCATGAGCGTCTGAAGCTCTTCTTTCTCAATCTTGGCCACAGTTGGCTCGCCGATCAGTGGATTAACGAACGCCGCCGATCCGACGAAACGGTGCTGGTGGCGTTGGGCGATCCCCGGCTTCGGGACGGACTCGAGGGAATCTGGCACGAGGAGGTCCTGCCGGTGTTCGACGCATTGGGCCTGCGCGGCGCCGCAGAGCGCTACATCGAGAATGTGCGCGACCGGCTGCTCAATCCGTGGCTGGCTCATCGTCTTGCGGACATCGCAACCAATCACGAAGAAAAGGTCAGACGGCGAATACACCCGCTGATCGAACTCGCTGACTCGTTGTCGCTTGCCGCCACACAGCCGCGCTTGCGAAGCATGCTGGCCGCGCACAACCGCCGGGACACTGTAGAAGGGAGACACGCATCATGAACGCGGAGAAGGTTCTGGTGCTTCACCGTGAAGACAATGTTGCGGTTGCGCTTCGCGCGCTGGATGCAGGCACGCAGATCGATACGAATGGGCAGCAGGTTCAGGTCTTGACGTCCGTGCCAGCCGGTCACAAGGTGGCGATACGGAACATCGCCCGCGGCGCGTCCGTGACAAAGTATCAGCAGACGATTGGCGTTGCGCTATGCGACATCGCTGCGGGCGAACACGTTCACGTACACAACGTCGACATGCCTGAACGTCACGGGAGTGGGCAGTCGGGCCACGAAACGGCGCTTCGGGCTGCAGAGATCGACCGTTCCGACACGTTTCAGGGATTCGTGCGGCCGGACGGTCAGGTAGGAACGCGCAATTACATCGGCGTTATCGCGAGCGTGAACTGCTCGGCCAGTGTTTGTCATGCGATAGCGGATGCGTTCAGGGGGGCAGCCATGGAGGCCTTCAGAAACGTGGACGGTGTTGTCGCGATTACGCACCAGAGCGGATGCGGGATGTCGGCCTCAGGTGACGGAATCGCGATATTGCGTCGGACACTGGCCGGTTATGCGCGCAATCCCAATTTTGCGGCCGTGCTGTTTGTCGGACTGGGTTGCGAGGTCAATCAGGTCGAGGATCTCGCGGCATCGTTGCGAGCGCGCCACGACGGGTCGATCAGAACGCTCGTCATCCAGGACGCAGGCGGTGTCCGCGAAGCGGTGACGCGGGGAGCCGCGATCGTACACGAACTGCTCGAAGTGGCAGATCGGGCCGTGCGCACAACAGTACCTGTGGCGCGGCTCAAAATCGGGTTGCAGTGCGGCGGATCGGACGGGTACTCGGGAATCACCGCCAATCCCGCGCTCGGCGTGGCGGTCGACCTGATCGCACGCAATGGCGGCACCGCAATCCTGTCGGAGACGCCGGAGATTTACGGGGCAGAACATCTGCTGACGGCACGGGCAGCGTCGGATGACGTCGCCGCGCGTCTGCTCGCGAAGCTGCGATGGTGGGAACGCTATGCGGCGGAAAATGGTGGCGAAATGAACAACAATCCGTCGCCCGGCAACAAGGCAGGTGGCATTACAACGATCCTTGAAAAGTCACTGGGAGCAGTCTCGAAAGCAGGCGGCACCGTACTGAACGCGGTCTACGACTACGCAGAGCCGGTATCTGAAAGCGGGCTCGTATTCATGGACACGCCGGGCTACGACCCGGTGTCGGCTACGGGGCAGATAGCAGGAGGGGCCAACCTGATCTGCTTTACGACCGGACGCGGCTCAGTCTTCGGTTCCAGGCCGGCTCCCACCATCAAGATCGCAACCACGACGGACCTGTTCGAGCGAATGCGCCCGGACATGGACTTCAACAGCGGCGACATCGTCGACGGTCGTCTGAGCGTCGAGGAAGCAGGGATGCGGCTGTTCCAGCTCATTCTGGAGGTTGCATCCGGAAGGCGAACATGCAGCGAGGAAAACGGAATCGGTGATCGCGAGTTCGTTCCCTGGCTGCGGGGGGCGATCATGTAACGGGCCATGCCCGGGTATGGTATGCGGGCAGCGGAGATGGATTGCGAGGAACAGATCGAAAGCAGCGTATCCGGATTGTCGGCTCAGGAGGCATGGCAGGAATTCCGGTTGTCGTCGCTCGAACAATCACTTGTGCAGGAAGCGTTGTTGCTGCTTGTTGACGCGCGGACACGGGCGATGGAACTCACCGCAGAGATGTGCCAGAAACGACGCCTTGGGGTACCTGGCGTTCACGATTTTCACCTGCCCGCAGTGCTTCATCTCTTACGGCGATTCGGCGCTAGCGTTTAGCGATGCGACTGTGAGGGATAAGGTTTGCGATTCATTTGACGGCATGCATGGAACGCCATGCGGCAGCGAGGCACGCAAGGCGTGATCCCAGCTGGATGACTGCGGCATTTAAAACAGGAGTGATCGTGCGTTACTGCTTCGCCCTGGATCTGAAAGAAGATCCTGAGCTTATTACCCGTTATGAAGAACTTCACCGCCAGGTCTGGCCTGAAGTGATCCGGCACATACGAGACCATGGCGTTCTGGACATGGAGATTTACCGTCTGGGAACCCGATTGCTCATGGTGATGGAAACAGACGACGCAACATATGACGCTGACATGATGGCGACTGCTGCTCAAAATAACCCCGCGGTCCAGCGGTGGGAGACGTTGATGTGGCAGTTTCAGGCGCCCACACCGTGGACGCCGTCCGGACAGAAGTGGATGGCGATGAGCCGGATATTCGACCTGGCACATCATTAGAACCGCCGGCGAGTGCGGGCTCGGCGAAGGAGTGAATCAGGCTCATCGCGGACAGTGAATATGCCGTGGACAAACGGTGAGCCGCGTTAAAAGACGCGATTCAACATACAGCCAGGCAGCCGCCCGAGACTTTGTGCTTCACAATATGAGAAAGCTACGCTTTAGACAGCGCTTCAAAGAAGCTTCCACTCGAGTATGGGATATTGTCAGGGACGCGTCGCCGACATGCACGCCCATCTCGAGCATATCAAGTAGCGCTCGTAATCGACGCTGGCGAGCCAGTATTTCAGAGAACGCGGCATTCTCGCGAAAGATGCGCGCTTGCAGTGCTCGAACCGTCGTGTGAGTGTGTTCTGCGATAGTCGTCAACGCCCAGCGGTCACGCGGGTAGAGAAACATCTTGCGGGCAAGCGACAGGGAAATCGAGGCGGTCTTATTGCTACTCGCTTGGGCCAAGTCCGACCAATCCTCCGCCGTCATCGCACTGCCGCTATTGTGTTCGCAAAGAATGTGTGCCACCGCCGCTGCTGCGCCACTGACATCTGGCTGCAAATGATAATCGAAGCGACGACTTACCGGTATCTGAACGCAACGTTGTCGTAGACTCGGCGCCGGCTCAACACCTTCGACATTGTGGTGGCCTCGCGAACATTCGAGGATGACATCAAATGGGAAGCTCAGCCCATAAAGGTGTAGCGAACGGGTAACCGAAAAGTCGAATTTCATCGCAGTAGAGCCCCAAAACATCGACCACAACGTGGGTAAGATTCCCGCGCGAACTTCACGCGGGTGAAGATCATCGTTTCGACCGCTTAGACCCCGGCGACCGCCCCTTTGAAACTGCCTTCTACGTACATCTGCCCTTTACAGTTCCAGTTGCCGTCGATGCGTTCCCAAACGTAGAGAACCTTGTACGGATGACTTTCTTTCTGGCCATCCGTTGACACGAGTGTGACCTCAGCGAAGTCCCACCCCGCATCGCCGACCCGGCGGGCTGAGACGGACTTTGCCTCAAAGGTGTATGCGCCAACAAAGTCGGCATAGAGCGTCTCAATAGCCTTCGCACCAACGGCCGTCTCGTCTCCTTCGCCGATGGACCACGCATCGGGAGTGAAGAATTCGTACGCGACGGTAGCCGGGTTATTGTTAGCAAAGCCGTCGGTTAGCACCGAGTATTTGGCGGCAATCGCCTTCTGAAACTCCTGGTCCAGTTGCTCTTCAGTACGTCGGACTCGGGGCGCTCGTTGAAAATGGCGTTGCTGTAATCATGCGCGACGTTGAACACGCTCGAACGCGCGGTTTTTTCCAGCGTCATGGTCATTTCGCGCTGGGTCGTCTCCAGTACGCCCCGCACCACCGCCAGTGTGATCGGATCGACATCTCGTGCCATTGCTCTCTCCACTTTATAAGCTGTTGGTCGGGCGAAGGGCTGCCGCCCGAACCGTTGTTGCCAGCATCAAAAATAGAAAGGCAAAAAAAACCGGACAATGCACAGCGCTGCGCATGGCGAGCCACGCTGTGCTGCTCGCGCGCACCACACAGGCGAGGGCGCCCGGCGTGCACTATGCTGCGGCGGTGGCCGATCTGCTGGAAGAATGTGGCTATGTCTTCCCATCCCCCGAAATCTGAGAATCCGCCGCAACCCCTTACTTGACAAGGCTCCGCGTGGCCTTACCCGGGTGGGCGGCACGGGAATCAGAACGAATAGCCCTGATCGTGCCAGTAATGCCAGTCGGCCACCGCCTCCCGTGTGTTCCGGTCGGCTCCAACGGGAACAAGCTGGGCCAGAGGCGCGACAACTTCGCGTTCGCCGTGCCGTGCCATGACAAATATCGCGATGCGGCAAAGTTGGTCGTGAGCGAGGGCGATGACAGTGACGTTCTCGCCGCTCTTTAGCGGTGAGGCATCCATCGTCTTGCGCACCCGGGCCTTGAAAGGAAACGAGAGCTGATCTTCAAGGTAGCAATACCAGCCCATCGCGCATTCCTCTTCGGTATAGGTGTCGACCACGATTTCCATCGTGATCCGATGTTCGCGTCTGGCGTCGATTTTAGATCTGGCCATGATGGGGGCAGCGATGATGGGTTAGACATCGACAACGCGACGCAGCAATCCATACGACACACGCCAGTGCCCTTCGATGCCGCTGCACGCAATCGACGCCGTTTTCTGGTTGAGTCTGACGATGGTGCCGACGCGCTCGCGCAGGTGCTTGTCGGTAAAGCCAACGGTATCGCCGACGAAAAACTCTTCCGGGTTTGCGCGTGGCGGAGGCGCGGGTTCTGGTTGCGCTTCGGGGTACGAACCATCCGGTACGATGGCGGCATAACGAACGGCCCATCTCTGGCGCGAATTCAGGTCCTCGATGACGGCCTGGGTCGCGCGCAGTTCGACCACTCGACCCTGACGCGCTGCGCCGAAGGGGGCGTCCGCCACATAGCCGACGGTCATGCCCAGGCGCAGGCTCTGCCGCACCTGCAGGGTGCGCTGGGGATCGTCGAGCATTTTGCCGATGATCAGGTAGAGGCGATACAGTTCGCCGCTGGGCGCCTGCCGAAGGTTATCGAGAGAGGGCTGGATCATGGAGACGGGGATGTAGAAGGTGACTATGCTCGCTATGTTCCGGTCCGGGTACGCGAGGGACGTTGAGCGGCCGGTGCGCGCGCCGGTACGCCAGGAATGGGTTCGAACAGCGCCTCCAGATCATCGGCTGAGAACTTGACGGTACTGGCAGCATCGTCGGAGAGGATCGCATTGGCCAGTGCAGCCTTCTTTTCCTGGAGGGCGACGATTTTTTCCTCCACGCTGCCAGCGGTGATCAGCTTGTAGACAAACACGGGCTTGTCCTGCCCAAGCCGGTGCGCGCGATCGGTGGCCTGGTTTTCCACGGCCGGATTCCACCACGGATCGTAGTGGATGACGGTGTCGGCTGCGGTCAGGTTCAGACCCACGCCTCCAGCCTTCAGGCTGATTAGGAAGAGCGGTACCTCGCCCTGCTGGAAGCGGCGGACCGGGGCCGCCCGATCGACCGTCTCGCCGGTCAGGACAACGTAGGGAATCCCGGCTCTGTCGAACGCGGAAGCGATGAGATCGAGCATGCTGGTGAACTGCGAGAAGAGCAGGATGCGGCGACCTTCCTCGATGAGTTCAGGCACCATCTCGAGCAGCAGCGCAAGCTTGGCGGATTCCCGCACGCGAGCCGCCTGCGTGGTCTTGAGCAATCCTGGATCGCAGCAGACCTGCCGGAGCTTGAGCAGCGCGTCGAGCACGATCAGATGGCTGCGCGCCAGACCATTGACGGCGATCGCATCGCGCACCTTCTTCTGCATTGTGGCCCGCACGGTCTCGTACAGGTCGCGCTGTGCACCTTCAAGCTCGACCGTGCGTACGATGGTGGTCTTCGGCGGCAGTTCAGTGGCCACTTCGTCCTTGCGCCGGCGCAGCATGAAGGGGCGCAGGCGGCGCGCGAGCAGTTCACGTCGCACCGCATCGCCGCCTTTTTCGATCGGGGTGCGCCAGCGCCGCGTGAAATCGTCGCGCGAGCCCAGAAACCCGGGGAGCAGGAAGTCGAACTGCGCCCACAGTTCGCCCAGGTGATTCTCCAGCGGCGTGCCGGTCAGGCACAGGCGGTGTCTTGCCCGCAGGGCGCGAATGGTCGCGGCGGCCCTGGTGGCCGCGTTCTTGACGTACTGGGCCTCGTCCAAAATCAGCAGGTGGTATTCGTGCTGCACAAGGACGTCCTCGTCACGCCAGGCGAGTGCATAGGTCGTGAGCACGAGGTCATGCTCCGCGATCTCCTCGAAACGCGCGTGGCGTTGCGCGCCATGCAGGTTCAGCACGCGCAGCGCGGGCGCGAAGCGTTGCGCCTCGTCACACCAGTTGTGTACGAGCGTGGTGGGCACGACAATCAGCGCGGGCTGTCCGAGCCGGCCGGCCTCCTTTTCGGCGAGAAGGTGCGCGAGCGTCTGCACCGTCTTGCCCAGGCCCATGTCGTCGGCCAGCACGCCGGAGAGGTTGCGTTCGCGCAGGAACTGCATCCAGGCGAGCCCCTGACGCTGATAACCTCGCAGGTCGGCCTTCAGTCCCTGCGGCACGGACACCTCGGTGACGCCGGGTCCGGCCACCAGGCTCTGCGCGAGCTGACGGACCGACTCGTTGCCATGAAACTGCCAGCGGCCGGTATCGTCGAGCGCCGTCAGGCGTGCGGCATCCCACTCTGGAATCTGCATGCCGCTGCCAACGTGCTCGAGCAGATCGACCAGGACACGTACGACCGGTTTCAGGCGCCCGGCCGGCAGGCGCAACCGCTCGTTGCGTGGCGACCTCAGCTCCACCGCCTCATCGTCGGCAATGCTCTCAAGCTGCCCGGAGAGCCAGCGCCCGTCCCGCGCAAAAAGGCTGGCCAGCAGAGGCTCAAGGCGTACCATCTCGCCGTTGACCGTAATGCCCATCTCGACGTCGAACCAGCCTTCGTCGGTCTGCCGCAGGCTGCCCTCGATCGCGTCGATCTCGATTACGTTGTGGCGGAATTCCGGCGTCATCTCGACCTGCCAGCCCTTCTCGCGAAGCGCGGGTAGTGCATACGTCATGAAGCCGGACCAGCCGGTCTCCTGGGCGGGTTCGAGCATGCCCTGCGGAAACGGTCTCGGGCCATGGGCCTGGCTGGGTGGAATGGCACGCAGGCCGACGCGCTGCAACTCTGTCAGCCGGCGCTTCTCACCAACTGCATCGCGCTGGATCTGCATGACCTCACCGTTCGCACCGAGACGGATGAGCGCCGTCTCGCCCCTGGCTGGAATGCGTTCGCCGTCGTAGTCAAAGCTCACGGTCGCGAAATCGAGCGCATCCTGTGCCTTTGTCGACGCCCAGTTCATGTTCCAGGTTGGCAACGTATCGAGCACGAGCACCGGGACCGGCGCGCAGCCGATCATGCGCACGCGCGACCGGTCATGCGCGGGCGGCAGCGGCAGGCCGGGGGCCACTTCGCGCAGCACGTTACCCACAAGAGGCGCCTCGTCGAGGGTGATGGCGGGCATCGAGAGCACGTCCGCGATATTCCGGGCGGGCCCGGCCAGCTCGACGGGACCGGCAACGCCCGCCTGCGCATCCAGATACCAGCAGGGCTGCGTGGTCGTGATGAGCGCGGGGGCGGCTGGCTCGGTTTGCAGCACGGGACGCACCCGCATGTCGGGCAGTTTCTGCCAGGCAAGGTGCCCCGGGCGGGCCGGACCGCCCTGCAGCGCGCAGGGCTCTGCGTAATCCATGGTGCTGGCCGCGGGAAAAGCAAAGACGCGGCCGGTGGCAACGAGTTTTTCGAGCAGGGCTGCGCCCGTGGTGCCCTGCAGGGAGAACTGGCCGCCAAAGGAGTCACGCGAGCGCCCAAGCCACAGGCCGCGCAGGATCGGCAGATCGTCTTCACTCACAAATTTCGGTGGCTTGACGAGCGCTTTCTCGATGTTGTACCACGCGTCATCGAGCGAGCGGATCGTGCCGTCGGTGCTCACGCGTGACTTGTAGATCACGATCTGCGGATAGCCCTCGTACGCGCCGGTGATCACGTAGGCAAGCGCATGCGAGGCCCGGGGGCTCGCCCGCTTGCCAGCGGCAGATGTGTCCAGATTCCGGGCCCGGAAACCTTCGAGCCAGCCCACCAGTTCGGGGCGCACTCCGGTGATGGCCTGCCGGGGAACATGGGTCAGGCCCGCGAACAGGAGCGCGGCGACGTGCTTGCAGTGGCCGCCGACCGGGCAGGAGCATTCACTCTCGATCCACAGGTCGTCCTCGGGGGCGTTGAACCAGACCCGTACGTTGTAGGGCCGCGAGCGGGTGCCCTGTACCTTGCCGACAAGGATATCGTCACCCTGCCACCGTAAATCCGAGACAGCCTGCACATAGTCGCGCGCCTTCGCGACCGTGTAGGCGTCCAGCCATGCGGTGATCTGTTTCCGGTCGTACTGGATGGCCATCGGCGGGAGATCCTGATCAGTCGTACTTCGAGGCGCTTGCAGGCCTGCCTGGGTGCAGGCTGAAGCGCTGCGTATTTTACGCGGGCACGTCATCCGGTTGGGCGGCGGAATTTGTTGGGGTGTGCGCATCAGTGGTCTGCGCGTGCCGGCGGTCGTCCTCCGCGTGCAGGTAAAGCCCCGTTGTCTCGATCGAGGCGTGCCGCAGGTTTCTCTGGATAAAGCGGATGTCGGTGCCGGCGTCGGCCTGGTGCGAGGCTGCCGAGTGGCGCAGCCAGTGCGTGGAGGCGCGCCGCAGGGTTGCCGCGCCGACCGGGTCGGTCGCAGCGAGCGCGTCGGCCGCGCGCAGGAATACTTCCTTTGCGATCAGGTAGATTGCGGTCGGCGTCAGATGCCGCCCGGGATCACCGGCGATGCTCATCACCGCCGGGGAGATCTCATCGGGCGCGGGCGCCGGCGGCAGGCCGCAGAACGTGCGGTAGCGGGCGAACTCGGTCATCAACGTGTCGCTCACGGGCACCTCTCCCTCGGTGCCGCCCTTGCCGACCACATGCAACCACCAGCGCCCGCGCCGCTGGAAGAAGTCGGCCGCCTTCGCGTGAGCGGCCTCGCTGGCGCGCAGGGCCGTGTGATACAGCAGCCGCACCAGCCAGCGGCTGCGCTCGTAGTGCTGGCATTCGCGCGGCGTGTCGCGGGGCCAGCGCTCCACCGAGTCGAGCACGCTCTGCCAGAGCGCGTGATCGAGGTAGCGCTCGATGCGGCGCGTGCGAGCAGTGGACGTTGGGCGTGAGCGGCGCAGCGCCAGCGGGTTGCCGGCGAGATAGCCGGCGGCGACCAGGTAATTGAGCAGGCCGCAGAGGATGCCGAGGGCCTGCCGCTGGCTGCGCTCCGAGAGCGGTCCGTCAAACAGGCGCGGGTGCCCCCGCGGCGTGGCAGCGCCGGATCGGCCCAGTCTGCAGCGGGATCGGCCAGAAACCGTTCATAGAGCAGGAAATCCTCACGCGTGAGGCTCGAGAGCGGCTTGCCAAGGGTCCGGGTGGCCCACACGAGGAGGCGCACGGCTTCCTTGCGATAGCTGCGCAGCGTGTGCGGCGAGCCCGCGTATTCCGCGAGCCACAGGCGCACGGCCTCAACGTCCGTGTCGGCGGCGATCTCCACCGTTTCCGTCAGGTCAACGACCGCCTGATCGAGGCCTTCATCCGTCTCGTCAACGACCACGAGCAGACTGCCAGGCAGGCGGCCAGCGAGGCAGCGCAAAACGCGCTCACCGAAGCAGGCACGCACCTGAAGGCCGCAGGCGAAGTCCTCCATCTGTCTGTCGACGGGACGATCCCGTACTACACGCCCTTCGCCAGTGTGCGCACGAGCGCTTTCGCGATGCTCGCTCCCGAACTCATCGAGACCGTTTCGCAGTACATGCGCAACATCACCTTCGACAGGGCAGGCTTCGAGTGGTCGCACTATGCGGCGCTCTCACATGCGATCAAACGCAATCTGCGGCATCTGTTTGCCGGGCTGACCGGAGCCGGCCGCGTCGAAGACACACCACTGCTCGACGCGGTCGCCTTCCTGCAGGCGTGCCTGCGAAGGGGCACGCCGCTTCGGCAGCGCAACCCCTCGTCCTTTCCGACGGCGTTCATACCGAAAGCGCTGAAATCTCATCTCTATCGCCCCGGGCCCGGCAAGGCGAAGCAACTCGACATCGACCGCTACGAATTTCTCGTCTACCGCCTGGTACGCAACGCCCTTGAAGCAGGCGGCGTCTTCTGCCACGATAGCAACGAATTTCGTCGCCTCGAAGACGACCTGATAAGCGATGCGCGCTGGCAGCACAAGGACGCCATTCTCGGGGAGCTCAACCTGCCGGTCCTGTTCGCGCCCGTCGAGCAGACGCTTGCCGGGCTGCACGATGAAATCGAATGTCTCCTCGAGCGCGTGAACCACCACGTCGACGAAGGCGACGATCCCTGTATCAAGGTGCGGCACCGGGGCGGCAAGCCGCGCCTGAACCTGGTCTATCCGGAACCCGACGAAAACATCAATCACGCCTTCTACGGCCAGATTCCCAGCATCGACATCGCGCGGCTGCTCTGGTTTGTCGCCAGCCGCACTGGCTTTCTCAAGGCATTCACGCATGTGCTTGACCGGTATGTCAGGCATGAGGCCGATCGACGCGAGCTCCTCGCCTGCATCATCGCAATGGGCACCAACATGGGTCTGCGCAAGACGGCCGAAATCTCGGGGCTGAGCTACGCTTCGCTTGTGAGTTGCTCACACAACTATCTTCGCGTTGAAACGGTGCACTCGGCCAATGACGCGATCAGCAATGCGACTGCGGGGCTGCCTGCCTTTCACCTCTCCAACATCGGCGACCAGATTCATTCAAGCAGTGATGGCCAGCGCAATCGTCGTGCTCGAAACAAACCGTTCGATCCGAACGGTGGGTTCTCTCTTGCGATTCAGTCTGTAGCATCGATTCGTACAGGCACCGCGCTCATTACTGGCATGGCGTTGATCGGATCAAGGCCAACCGTCGTGCTGAGCAACTGGTTTGGATTGGCGCCGGCGTAGGTTTCGGGCTCCTCGTCGGGCATCGGTCCCCAGCCGTGCGGAATGGACACGACGCCTCGACGCAGTGCGGGGTCGGCTTTGACGATAGCGCGAATGCGGCCGTGCGGCGAAACAATGGCCACGCACTGTCCTTCGGTCAGTCCGTGAGCAGCCAGCTCATCGGGATGCACAAAGGCCGGATTGAACGGCATGCGTCGGCGGATGGCGGGCAGGTGGTGGTACATGGTGTTCTGCACGTCGCGCACGCGCCGCACCGCCAGGCGATGCGTGAACCCCGGTGGCGCCCCCGCTTCGTTCAGTATGCCCCCCAGTTCGCGCTCGACGTCGTCCGGCATCACGTCAAAGCGCGCGGTATTAGCTGGCTCGCCGGGCTGCACGACCATCGGTTCGACCTCGTAGATTTTCCCATGTGGGTTTAGCTTCAGTTCGTCAAATGAAATCGAGCCGTGGCGAACCAGGGTCGCAAGCAGTTCGTCGGTGGTCGGAGCTGCGCGCATATCGAGCGGAACGCCGTCGAAAATGACGGTCTTGCCCAGGCGCCGCGCCAGATCCCAGAACACGAACCAGTCGTCCACGACTTCGGATCCCTCTGGCGGCATCGCCACGGCGGCCGAGTATTGTGCGTAAGGCTGCAACATGATGTAGGACTCGTAGTCGCGCGAATGCAGGTCGGCGCGCTCGAACATCAGCTTCGGTGGAATCACATAATGCGCGAGCCGCGCAGTGTTAGTCATGAATGGCTCGATGCATACCAGTAGTTGCAATTGACGCAGCGCATCGGCGATGCGACGCTGGTCAGGCACGGCATCGACTGGATTGCCGCCGTCGACCAACAACGCACGGATCTGGCCGGCGCCAGGCGTAGTGATTTCCTGGGCCAGCGTGCCGCTCATCTTCTCGCCGAAAAGGATGCCATGACCGCCGACACGGCTCTTCCAGCCGGATTCCCAGGAACGGCGTGGCGGAATCACTTCGGCGCGGCGCTGGTAGCGCGGGGCGACCACACCGGGATTGGGTACAGGGTCGCCGGGGCGAGCGAAGCGGCCACACACGACGTTGAGGCATTCGACCAGATGTTCGGCCAGATTGGAGTGCGGCGCCATATTGGGCCCGGTTCCCGACGCGGCCGAGCCACGCTTGCGGCGCAGGCCGCCGGCCGCCCGGACGGGTTCCGCGAAGGCTGCAGCGGCGGCTTCTAGCCCTTCGACGCTTACGCCGGCGCGCTGGGCGACGTATTCGGGCGTAAACAGCTCGACCGCGCGCGCCAGTCGTCGCAGATCCTTGACGTAGCGCGCGCAGAATTCAGCATCGTGCCAGCCCCGACACAGAATGATGCGCAGCAGGCCAGCGAGGACGGTCGGGTCCTCGCCCGGCAACACCTGCAGGAAGACATCGGCATGGCGGGCGGTCTCTGTCTCTCGTGGATCGATCACCACCAGCTTCAGGCCGCGCTCCTTCGCTTCGTGGAGCTGCTTGACCGGATTCTGCAATGCAAAGTTGAATGTGGATAGCGACACCAGCGGATTGGTGCCGACGAACAATAGCGCGTCGGCGAGCGCGTACGGGTCTTTGCCGGCAGCCCAGCCGCCCAGTCGCTCAAATGCCACCCATTTGGCCGACTGGTCGATGGTCATTGTAGAGAAAAACGAATTCGAACCGAGCGCCGCCAGGAAGGCGGGCAACATATGATTGGCGGCGAGGTTAGAGTAGTTCATGGTGCCGCGAAAGGCTGCGACCGCATCGGCGCCGTGGCGCTCGATCAGTGCCTCAAGTTGCGCCGCGATCTCGGCCAGCATCGCGTCAAGCGGCATCTGCACGAAGCTGCCGTCGCGCTGCCGTTTCAGCGGGTGCAGGAGCCGCTCCGCGCTGTTATGCGCCTCATGCAGATACGCGCCCTTGATGCAGGCGTAGCCGCGCGTGAGCGGATTGTCGCGGTCGCCGCGCGCAGCAACGACGCGTCCGACGTCGTCGAGGGTCAAGCGCAGTGAACAGTTGCCGGCGCAGATGCGGCAGGCGGTGACAGCTTCCCGTGGCACGGCGAGCTCCTCCTGTACTGTGGCCCCACACCTTGTCACCACACAGCTTTTGGCGCAAAGGCTATAGCCGAGCCGGATACCTGTGAGATGACAGAGCACCTGCAAATGACTATGCGTTACATCGCCGCCAGACTGTCACCGCGCATTCGCGATGATAAACGACGTTCATATTTGTGGCAAATAGCTTGACGACTTGTTGCGAGCGCCGTTGCCCGCAAGTCCGGCACGCCGCGCCCCGGCGGGGACATCGGGCCTCGCGACGGCCCGTCCCACGACCCGACGGGTCTCTATTCGCGCTCATAACGCGCTCGCTCCCCCAGCCATGCAAATTTGATCGAATGCGCGTCGGTCAAATGACCGTTTGCGGCGCCTAACGCGACACCTGTCGATAAAGTGCGAGCGGCGCTTCATGGCCGACGGCTGCCCGACGGGGCCGCCGACGCTGCTCCAGGCGCAGTGCCAGCTAAATACGCCATGGATCCTTGCTGCCGTCGCCATGTGCATCGTGGAGGCTGCGCCATCATGCTGCAGCCGACGCCGCTATCCTCAACGAGCGGTGGCGCAAATACACGTTGTTCATGATTAGCGAGACGGCAGTCAATGTTGCCCCCCCGATCTGGATCGACATCGGTACTACTCCAGTCAGCGCGGACACGACGAATGCGGTGATCGGCACCACATCCATGAACAGCACGCCGTTCATCGGACCGAGGATCCGGTTTCCGGAGACCCGACAGGCGTCGCGTGATAGCCATGCTCCCAAAAGATGCGCGCAGCGGCGTCGATCGCCTGATCGACACTATGGCGGATGACAAGGCAATTTAGCGCTACCGCCTTCACCGCCTATCTGGCTGCCGCGGGAGGCGAGCCGACGCAGAAGGCGCTCCGCCAACAACCCCTAGCGATTCATGCGAGCGCTACGGCAGGTCGCAACCCCGGATGTCCTTATGTGCTGCGTCCGGGGCGGCGAGCTGTCGGTCATGTCTGAACGAACTCGCGAGCGAGTTTGACGACTGCGCAGACGACGTCCAATGAGAAACGCGAGAATATTAATTCCGCTTCTTACGTTCTGAGCGATTCTTGGTTCCGTATCGCGGTTGTGTTTCCTATGCTGGCAGGCTCGACGCGTCTGCTGCATCCTACACACGCCCCCGCTGCCGCGAGGACCCCGCCGGACTCGCCTGCGCCGTGTGCTGCCTGATCGCCCGGAAGGTGCCGTTAGCTGGCCGCGGGGAACCCGCCGAACGCAGTTGCTTTTGGAGGTAGATTTCGCCATGCCCGAGGAATATCGCTTCGATGTCTTTGGCCGGACTATTGCCGTCGCACGCAAAGCCGAGGTATGGACGGTCTTTGATATTGGCGAGGAAGGCAAACGCCGCCGAGCCGACATCCAGATCCCAGCCTTCATCGCTGCGGATGAACTGTTGCAATACCTCGACGACATCTTTCACGAAAGCGCGACCCCAGCGCGACCGAGTGTAAGGGTGCTAGCTGACGGGAGACCGGATCTGCCGCCCTCCGCGGAATGAAGTTGTCGCCGCCATAACTTCCATTCGTCCATTCGTCCATTCGTCCACGCGCCACGGAGACTTACGCATGGTCAATCCAATTCGCAGTGAAATCGATCTCGAAGCGCAAGGTCGTCATGTCGGCTATCTGCGACTTCCGCATTCCGTTCATCGCTCGGCGTATGGCTGGATTCCGATACCCATCGGTTCCGTGCGCAACGGCACCGGCCCGGTCGTGCTGCTCATGGCCGGCAATCATGGCGACGAGTACGAAGGGCAAATCGTCGTTTCGCAATTGCTGCGTGAAATCGAGCCGCAATGGGTGCGCGGACAGATCATCTATTTGCCGATGGCAAACTTCCCCGCAGCCGAAGCGGGACTGCGCACGTCGCCCCTTGACGGGGGCAATCTGAACCGCAGCTTTCCTGGCAACCCGCAAGGCACACCGACCGAAATCATCGCTGACTACATCGAGCACACATTGCTCGCCCGCGCGCAGTACCTCGTCGATCTTCATTCCGGCGGGAGTTCGCTGCTCTATCACGGCGCGAATATGCTCGCCATCGAGCCTCGTGATGAGGCGGAAAATGAGCGGCTGCGCACGTTGCTGTCCGCGTTCGGGCTGCCGCGTGCATACCTGCACGCGCCGAATCCGCTCCATTCAGCGACTGCCGCCCGGCGCCAGGGCGCGCTTTCCATCGTGACGGAACTGGGCGGCGGAGGTGCCGTGCAGTCGCGCCTGCTGCGCGAGGCACGTCAGGGCTTGCTCCACCTGCTCGGTGCGATCGGTGTGCTGGCCGGCCCACTTGTGCCGGAGGAGGCGCCCGGACCGACACGCTTCTATCGTGTGTCAGGCGCGCAGCACTACGTCTACGCCTACGAACGCGGCCTTTATGAGCCGCTCGTCGTGCTGGGCGACCAGGTGCGGGCGGGACAAGCGGCGGCGCGCATTCATTTTCCCGATACGCCTTTGCGCGAACCAGTGACGGTGTCATTCGAAGCGGACGGCGAGGTCGTCTGTCAACGTACGGTAGCGGCGGTTCAGCGTGGCGACTGCCTCTTTCATCTGGCCGAGCCTGTCGAATCGTGAATCGGGCAGTCAGGCCCGGCAATCCAGTTTCGAAAACGATGCGTTAAAAGACGGATAAATAAACACAATAAAGTTATTCGAATTACTTGGTTTTGAGCGTGGAGGTGAACGGCTAATCTTGCAGACAATTCGATGAGTCTTTACCTCGAATTCGATGCTGCAGTATCGGAAACGGCCAGACTGAGAGAACCGATCAAGCGGCTGGCCTTGAAGTTCACCTCGAGCGCAACGAACATGAGCTACCGCATTATTGATACTTCACCACTCGAATCCGCCGCGAAACCGCTGGTTGACGCGCTGCAACTCGAGTACGCGACGCGCTACAGTGAATCCCGCCGCGATAGCGCTGCATCCGCTGCGGAGGAACTGGCGCGTTACCCGGCTGAACTGTTTGCGCCGCCGGAGGGCGCCTTCATCCTGATGGAGCGTGATGGCGCGACGATCGGCGGCGGCGCGTTCAAGCGCTACGACGCCCACACTGCGGAACTCAAGCGCATCTGGACCCACGCGGACCACCGCCGCCAGGGTCTCGCGCGCCGGGTCGTGGAAGAGATGGAGGCGCGCGCGTTGCGGCAGGGCTATCGTCGCGTTTATCTCACGACTGGCTTCAAGCAGCCGGAAGCGTGGGGCCTCTATATCGACTCGGGTTACGTCCCGCTTTTTGATCGCTCGATTGCACCCGAAATCCATGTGCATCTGCCATTTGCCAAAGATCTGTTGAACCCGCAGTCGATCGAAACGCTCGATGATCTGCGAGCGCGTGAGCCGCTCGGCGCCCACCGCTAATTGCCTCGCCGCGTCTTTTTCTCCTCTTCATTCATAGAAGCCAAATGACTTTAAAACGTTCCCTTGTCGTGCTTGCGGGCGCGCTTGCATTAACCGCTGCCGGCCTCGCTTGCGCGGTACAGACGTTCGATCTCAGCCCGCAGCAGCCGGGACGCATCCGTGCGACACCCGACGCCGCAGCCGTCAAGGCTGTCCCGCCAAACTTCGCGTTCGCGGAAAAGGACACCATCACCATCGGCATCGTGCCGGCGCTGCCGCCTATCAGCAGTTACGCAACAGACGCGAAAACCGTCGTGGGCTTCGATCCCGATCTGTCGCAGCTTGTGGCGGATGGTCTTGGCCGCAAGCTCAAGCTCGTCACGCTCGCGTGGCCGGACTGGCCACTCGCGCTCCAGTCGGGCAAGGTGGATGCCGTGATCTCGAACGTGACTGTCACCGAAGAGCGCAAAGAGAAGTTCGACTTCTCGACATATCGCCGTGACGAACTCGGCTTCTACGTGAAATCGAACAGCGCTATCAAGTCCATTCGTGAGCCGAAGGACATTGCTGGCCTGCGCATCATCACGGACGCGGGTACCAATCAGGAAAAGGTGCTGCTCGAATGGGACAAGGAAAACGTGGCGCATGGCCTGAAGCCGGTCACCGTGCAGTACTACGACGATGAAGCCGTTCGCATCGTCGCCCTGCAATCGGGCCGCGCCGACGCGGTCTTCAGCGTCAATGCGGTCCTCGCGTATCAGGCCGCGGTGCAGGGAAAAACGCGGCTGGTGGGCACCGTGAGCGGCGGCTGGCCGCGCACGGCGGAAGTGGCAGTCACCACCCGCAAGGGCAGCGGGCTTGCTGCACCGCTCACGCAACTGCTCAACGACCTCATTCAGGACGGCAAGTACCGGCAAGTGCTGGATCGCTGGAGTCTCGACTCGGAAGCGGTTGATCGTGCGGCGACCAACCCGCCGGGTTTGCCAAAGACCTGAAAGACAGACGCCGCTCGCCTGGCCGAGTCCAGGCGGAATAATGGCGACCTTACCGTTATTGTCATTTGCATGACTAAGTGAAAATCGGCGTTGGTATGGACGGGATCGATTAAATGCGTCACGCAGCAACCTGACGTGTCCTGAAGGAGCATTTTTATGTCGGACGGAGTTCTGGAAGCGGCGAAGTGGGCGGCGCGTCCGCGACAGTACGGCGCACGCGCGGGTAGCCCCGTGCGGCGCTATGCGGGCATCGGCTTTGTGCTGCTGCTGCATATCATGTTCATCTGGGCACTGATGAACGGGCTCGCCACCAGGGTCGTGCAGATTATCCAGAAGCCCGTGGAGGTGCGAATCATCGAGCCGGTCAAGCCGGTAGTGCCGCCACCCGTGCCTGTCGTCAAGCTCGCGCCGCCCAAGCCGGTGCCACCGCGCCCCCGTCCCTTCGTCCCGCGGCCCGAGGTCGCCGTGACGCCGCCGCCCGCGCCAGTCATTTCGCATCAGGCGGCGCCCGTGCCGACGCCGGTCGCGCCACCGCCTGCGCCACTCGCGCCCGTGGAAGCGCCGGCGCCCGCGAAGCCGGTCAGCCATGAGGCGGGCGTCGTGTGCCCGAACTCGGACGCGGTCCGCCGTTCGATGGTCTACCCGCAGGAAGCGCAGGACAACAACATTACGGGCGACGTGGTGATTTCGTTCGTGGTGGACACCCAGGGTCACGTGACGGATGAGAAGGTCGAGCAGGCCGCCGATCCCGTCCTCAACCGGGCCGCGGTCAACACCGTGAAAAAATTCAACTGCGTGTCGCAAGGTGAGGCCGTGCGTGTGCGCGTTCCGTTTTCGTTCAACCTCAACTGAGCGCTGCGCGCCCGGTTTCAGGCTGGCTTGATCTTCCTTCCCAGGCGCGAGCGTGGGGAGTCTTATCTGGAGCATCCATGAAGAAGTCTACTTTTGCTGCAATGGCAGCGCGTGTGCTGATCCCAGCCGCAACCATCGGGGTTCTTCTGGCGCCGCAAGGCGCGTGGGCCGACGCTGGCAATGCGGCGGCGGGAGCAGAGGGTGCAAATCCCTACGGGCTGGGTGCGCTGTGGGCCAACGGCGATTTCGTCGCCCGATTCGTCCTGCTCGTACTCGTGGCGATGTCCATGGGCAGCTGGTACATCATGATCACCAAGTTCCTCGAGCAGGCGCGCGCGAGCAGGCGCGCGAAATCGGCGGACGACCAGCTCTGGAGTGCGCCGTCGCTCGCCGTCGGCGTTGCCGGGCTCGATGGCAATTCGCCGTTCCGCTTCATTGCCGAAACGGGGATCGAGGCGGCGGATCATCATGAGGAGGTGCTGCTTGAACAGGTTGACCGTAATACGTGGATTCAGGTTTCGATCGACCGCTCCACGGCGAATGTATCGAACCGCCTGCAGGATGGGCTCGCATTCCTCGCGACCGTGGGGTCGACCGCGCCATTCGTCGGGCTCTTTGGCACCGTCTGGGGCATTTACCACGCGCTGACTGCCATCGGCATTGCAGGTCAGGCATCGATCGACAAGGTGGCGGGGCCGGTAGGCGAAGCGCTCATCATGACGGCAATCGGGCTCGCGGTGGCGGTCCCCGCGGTGCTCGGCTACAACTTTCTCGTGCGTCGCAACAAGTCCCTGATGGAACGCGTGCGCGCTTTCGGGGCCCAGTTGCACACGGTATTGCTCTCGGGCCGCAAGCGCCCGGTGCGTGCTGTCGTCAACGCCAACTGAACCAGCTAAACGCGGCATGCGGTTGGAGTGAAACCATGGCCATGAATGCAGGGCAAGACGGGCCGGAGGACGAGGTCATCGCGGCGATCAACACCACACCGCTCGTGGACGTGATGCTGGTGCTGCTGATCATCTTTCTGATCACGATCCCGGTCGTTACCCATACGGTACCGGTCCAGTTGCCGAAAGAAACGGTGAGTCCGCTACAGACGAAACCCGACAGCATTGAAATCGCGGTGGACAAGGAAGGTCGCCTTTTCTGGAACGAGCAGGGCATAGACCGGACAACGCTGCTCGACCGGTTGAAGGTCGTTTCGCAGAAAGATCCCCAGCCCGAAGTTCACGTGCGCGGAGACCAGACGACGCGCTACGAATTCATCGGCCGAGTCGTGACCACGTGCGAGCGTGCGGGCATCGCGAAAATTTCATTCATCACACAGCCGCCCGCACGTGGCGGGTAAGAGGAGCCGGTAATGGGCATGAATGTGAGTTCCACGGAGTCAGCGAACGAGCCGGACGTGCTGGTCGATATCAATACGACTCCGCTGATCGACGTGATGCTGGTCTTGCTGATCATGCTGATCATCACGATTCCCATCCAGATGCATGCGGTGAAAATGAATCTGCCCGTGGGCGACCCGCCGCCGGCTGCGCCGCCTCTGGTGGTGCAGGTCAATGTGGGCCCCGATGGAGCATTGACCTGGAACGGCGCGCCGATTGCTGGCCGGGACGATCTCGAGCGACATATGGTGCAGGTGGCAGCGCAGGCCGATCAGCCGGAGATTCATCTGCTTCCCGACAGGCTCGCACCGTACAGCGCGGTTGCCGGTGTGCTTGCGGCGGCACAACGCGAGGGCGCGACCAGGATCGGCCTTATCGGCAACGAGCAGTATGTGCAATGAAGATGGAATGGCTGCACGACGCCAGGGGAAGTCTCGCGGCCATTCTGCAAACGCGTCGAGTTTTCCGGTTATCCAGGCACTGGCCGATCAGGTGACGTCATTAAACGCGCGATGACTTCGCCCGCCATGTAAATCGCGATTATCGGGAATATCGATGCGTGAAATGATTGGTTAATTCGGATAAGACAACACTGTTAATGTTCCAGTCACGCGCAAACAATGCGAGGCTCATAGAGGTTCAGCCGTGGCGACATGGGACGCTGGAATCCCGGATAGGGATTGTCATTTCTGTAAAGATAAATGAGCTGAAGTGCGGCTGAAGCAGAATTCTAAATATCAGTTAGCAATCCAGATGAAAGAAATTATAAATTATCATATTCGCGTATTCGATTCACATCCCGTTCTCCTGTCCACCCTGTTCGCCACGCCGACTGCGGCGGCAATGACCGCCGTCTTCAATGGCGTTGTACCGCCGCCGCCGCGGGTCACGGCAGGGCGGTAGGCAACCGGGTCGGCGGCTGACACCGCCAGACATCAGGCGTATTTCCACCCGTACTACTCGATGGCCGAATATCGGCCAGGGGATGTCGCACGCCTCGATGGGCGTGACGGCATTCCTCCAGATAGATCTGCTACCGACTGGAATAGTGATGCACGTAACCAGAAACAAAAGGCCCGGTGAGGGTCATCACGGGGTACGCATGAAGGTGCTGTCCTTCGCGGTGCTGGCCATCGCGTGCAATGGTGCGGCTCTGGCCCAGGACGCCGCAGCGACGGCGGATCCGGCCGCTGCGGCCAGCGCGCCGACGAACGCGGCGGCTCCCGCGGCAAGCGCAGCGCCACAGCATTCCGGCGCGGCGCAAACCGTGCAGCAGGACACGGTCGTCGTGACGGGCACGCGTACGGACACGAAAGCGAGTAAGAGCCTGACGCCAGTCGACGTCATCAGCGGCGAGCGTCTGCGCTCCACCGGGCAGAGCAATCTGCGCGACGCCCTCGTCCAGCTCTCGCCCTCCATAGTGCGCGAGACCTACGCCGGGGACGCAGCTGTGCTCACGGACGCGCTCTCGCTGCACGGCTTGAGCCCCGATCACGTGCTCGTGCTCGTGAACGGCAAGCGCCGTCACTCCACGGCGAACCTCGCGCTCGACGGCGGGCTCAACCAGGGCTCGACCGGCGTTGACGTGTCCATGATCCCGGTCGCGCTTGTCGACCACATCGAGATCCTGCGCGACGGCGCGGCGGCGCAATATGGCTCTGACGCAATCGCCGGTGTCATCAACATCATTCTGCGGCGCGCGTCGAGCGGCGGGGAGATCGAATCCACGACGGGGCAGACCTACGCAGGCGATGGCCTCCAGAACACCACGTCGGCCAATCTCGGGCTGAATCTTGGTGATAAAGGGTTTCTCAACCTGAGCGCGGAATACGCGCGCCAGAACCACACCGTGCGCACGGGACCCGACGACTACTTCGGCACGTTCCCGCCGGGGCACGGTTACTACAATCCGATCGAAGGCGACCCGTCGAGCACCCGCGGACTGGTTGGCTTCAACTCGGGCTACTACCTCAACGACAACGTCCAGCTCTACGGCTTTGGTACGTACGGACACCGGAACGCCAGCGCCTATCAGAACTTTCGGCCGCCCTCGGTGCTGCCGGAGATCTATCCGAACGGGTTCGTGCCGCAGGAGACCATCAACGAGAACGATTTCTCGGTCACAGCCGGCGCCAGGGGCGAGAACCTGTTCGGCTGGTCGTGGGATCTGAGCACGACCTATGGCGGCGACCACAGCAGGCTGGGCATGGTCGATTCAGCCAATACCGGATTGTTCGCGGCAGAGGGTTACACGCCGACATCGTTCCACCTCGCGACGGTCAGCAACACACAGTTGACGAACAATCTTGACTTCTCGCGCGCGTTCGAGCTGCCGCTACTTCCGGCGCCGGTGCAGTTCTCATTCGGTTTCGAGCAGCGCCGCGAGACTTACACGGTGGGTGCGGGTGACCCGGCCTCGTATGTGTATGGCGGTTCGCAGGCGTTGCCTGGGCTCGCGCCTGTGAGCGCCAGCGACAACTCGCGCAATGTGATCGGCACATACATCGATCTCCTGACGCACATTACGCCGAAGTGGCAGATCGATCTCGCGGGGCGCTACGAACATTACAACGACGTAGGCGACACCACAAACGGCAAGATCTCGACGCGGTACGACTTCACGCCGGCCGTGGCGGTGCGCGGCAGCGTAAGTACGGGTTTCCGTGCACCGTCGCTCGCGGAGGAGTACTACACGAATATTAACGTGTCGCCGGCTTCGGCGAGCGGCCTGCTCGCTGCGAATTCAGGAGCCGCGAAGCTGATCGGCGCGCAGGCACTGAAGCCCGAAGAATCGACGAACTTTAACGTCGGTTTCGTGCTCACTCCGACGAGCAACATCCACCTTGCGCTCGACGTCTATCAGATCGATATCCGCAACCGCATCGTGCTGGGCGGCACGGCCTCCGGTGCGGAGGCGATCGCGGCGATGGAGGCGGCCGGGCTGTCGGTGCCAGGCTCGATTCCGGCTTCCGCGGTATCGGCAAGCTACTTCACCAACAGCGCCAGCACGCGCACACGCGGCCTCGATCTCACGGGCACCTGGCACATGGGGCTGGGCCTTTACGGGCAGGTCGACTGGGATCTCGGTGTGAACCTGAACACGACGTCCGTCACGCATGTCGCAACGGGCGCCAACGGTGCGCCGGCGCTCAATGCACAGCAGATCGGCTGGCTCACGACTTCGACGCCGAAGAACAAGATCATCGTCGGCGGTACGTGGCGGCGCGACAAATGGGCCGTGACCATACACGAGACGCGATTTGGCGAGACCTCAAGCGAGGCAACCTACATTGTCGGGCCCAACGCATTCTCGACCACTCAGTTCATTCACGTCGAGAACGCGGCGCGCTATGTCACGGATGTCGAAGTTCGCTACGACGTCACGAAGAAATTCCAGATCGCTGTAGGCGCAAACAACCTGTTCGACGTCTACCCGACGAAGCTGCCGTACCAGGCGCAGCTCGAAGGCGCGCAGTACGACGCGTTCGCTTCGACGATCGGCGTGAATGGCGGCTTCTATTACCTGCGCGCGCGCTATCAGTTCTGACGTTGATGACTATGCATAGAAGAATTCGCTCGTACGCTTCTTCGTGGTCCGTGGACATAATGGCCAGAAGATACTCGAGCGGATTAACCGAAACCGTTTCCTCCATGCGCCGCGTGTGCATGGAAAGGGAGTGACATGAGCTGGTCCCTTTCGATTCTCGACAAAAGCCCGATCGCGGAAGGCAGAAGCGCGCACGAGGCATTGCAGTTCACGGTGCAGCTCGCCCAACGCGCGGAAGCGCTGGGCTACCGCCGCTACTGGGTCGCCGAGCACCACGGCGCACCTGGTCTTGCCAGTTCCGCGCCCGAAATCGTCGTCTCGCATCTGCTCGCGCACACGTCGCGCATTCGTGTGGGCTCCGGCGGCGTGATGCTCCAGCACTACAGCCCTTTCAAGGTTGCCGAGACGTTCCGCGTGCTCGCTTCGCTTGCGCCGGGCCGGGTGGACCTCGGAGTCGGCAAGGCGCCCGGCGGCCTGCCGCTCACGACGCGCGCGCTGCAGTGGTTTCACGACAAGGCAAAGAAACCCGATTTTCCGCATCAGCTCGCGGAACTCGATGCGTTCCTGAAGTGGGGCGTCGCGGAAGATCATCCGCTCGCGGGGGCGGTGGCGTTGCCAGCCCCGCCCGAAGCGCCCGAGCGAATCCTGCTCGGCGGCAGTCCGGACAGTGCGCGACTCGCCGCGCAGCACGGCTGGCAGTTCTGCTATGCGGGCCACTTCAACGGCGACGAGGCCAATATCGGCCGCTCGCTCGATGCCTATCGCAGCGCGAGCGGTCGCGCGCCGCTGCTGGCGCTCTTTGCGTTCGCGGCAGCGACGCGCGACGAGGCACGCCGGCACATTGGCGCATTGCGCATCTTCAAGCTGCAACTGGCCACGGGCCAGAGCGTCAACCTGCCCAGTCCCGAGGCCGCGGCGGAGTTCGCGCGCCAGACCGGCGTCTCCGACTACCGGCTGGATGAACTGCATCCGCACGTGATTGCCGGCACGGCCGGAGAGGTGCGTGCGGAGCTGGATGCACTGCACGCACGCTTTGGCGTAGAGGAATTCGTTATCGACACACCGGTGGCCGACTACGCATTGCGGCTCGCCTCGGTCGAACGTCTCGCGGGCGCAGAAGTCGCCGCTCGTACGTGATCTCACCTTTCAATCCTGCTCGACGGATCCAACCATGACTCAGCGCAATCTCACTTTCGGCATCATGCTGCACGGCCCCGGTGGCCACATGAACGCGTGGAAGCATCCGGGCGGCCCCGCTGATGCAAGCGTCAATCTCGACTTCATCACCGGAATCGCACAAAAGGCCGAGGAAAATGGCGTGGCATTCGCCTTCGTGGCGGACGGTCTCTACATCAACGAGAAGTCGATACCGCACTTCCTGAACCGCTTCGAGCCGATTTCCATTCTGTCCGCGCTCGCCGCGTCCACTTCGAAGATCGGGCTTGCGGGCACGCTGTCCACGTCGTACAGCCATCCGTACACGGTGGCCCGGCAGTTCGCGTCGCTCGATCTGATCAGCGGGGGCCGAGCAGGCTGGAATGTGGTGACGTCGCCGCTCGAAGGCTCAGCAAAAAACTACGGCGGCGAGCATCCGAACCACGCGCTACGCTATGAGATCGCCGACGAGTATCTCGACGTCGTGCAGGGGCTCTGGGACAGCTGGGACGACGACGCGTTCGTGCGCGACCGCGTGACGGGCCGCTTCTTCGAGCGCGACAAGCTCCATACGCTCGACCACAAGGGGCGTTTCTTCGAAGTCGCCGGCCCGCTCAACATCCAGCGCTCGCCGCAAGGGCAGCCCGTGATCTTCCAGGCCGGCTCATCGGATGCGGGGATCGATCTGGCCGGGAAATATGCGGACGCCGTGTTTACCCATTCGCCGTCGCTCGAAGAGACGCGCGAGTTTTCGGAGCGCGTGCGCGAAAGCGCGGTCCGGCATGGCCGTGCGGCGACCGACGTGAAGATCTTCCCGGGCATCGGCCCGATCGTCGGCACGACGCAGGCGCAAGCCGAGGCGAAGTACGGCGCGATCCGCGACCTGCTGGATATCGATGAGGCGCTGGCCTATCTCGGCCGCTTCTTCGAGCATCACGACTTCTCGCAGTATCCGCTCGACGCGCCGTTCCCGGACCTCGGCGAGCTCGGCACCAACAGCTTCCGTTCGACCACGGATCGCATCAAGGCCGAAGCGCGCCGCGATGGCAGTACGTTGCGCGAAGTCGCGCTGGCTGTGGCGACGCCGAAGACGCAGTTTCTCGGCACGGGCGAACAGATCGCCGACGAACTGATCCGCTGGATCGACGCGGGTGCCGCCGATGGCTTCATTCTGGGCTTCCCCGTGCAGGCAGAGGGCCTCGACGACTTCGTCAGGCACGTGATTCCCGTGCTCGAAGCGCGCGGGCGCTACAGCCGCCGGCTGACCGGCAAGACGCTGCGCGACCACCTGGGCCTGCCGCGGCGCGAGAGCCGCTACGCGCTCGCCGACGCGCAATGACCGACTGACCCGCCGCGCAGGAAGCCCAGATCATGAGCGATACGACCCAGATTGCTTCAACCGCGCCGCTGCACGGCGGCCACACGGGTGCGGACGTACCCGACTATGCCCACTACCGCGTCGTGCCGGCGCGTCATCGCGCACGCACGGCGGGCACGGTGCTGGCGATCGTGCTGATCGGCATCGTCCTCAACTCGGTGCTGGGCAATCCGCGCTGGGGCTGGCATGTGTTCGCGCAGTGGTTCTTCGCGGAGCCGGTGCTGGAGGGGCTCGGACGCACGCTCGTGCTGACCGCGCTTGCCGCCGCTATCGGCTTCGCGCTTGCCGTGCCGCTCGCGCTCGCGCGGCTTTCGCATTCGCCGCTGCTCGCCGCTTGTGCCTGGGCCTTCATCTGGCTCTTCCGCTCGATCCCGCCGATCGTGCTGCTGCTGTTGCTGAACAACCTCGGCTACCTGTACGAGACGGTGTGGATCGGTGTGCCGTTCACGCACATCACCTTGCTGAGTACACCGACGACCGACCTGATCGGACCGTTCCTGGCCGCGGTGCTTGGCCTCTCGCTCAATCACGCGGCGTTCGCCGCCGAAGCGATTCGCGGCGGCATCCTCTCGGTCGATCACGGCCAGCGCGAGGCCGCAGCGGCGCTGGGCTTGCCGCGCGCGCGCCAGACTTTGCGCATCGTGCTGCCGCAGGCGATGCGCGCCGTGTTGCCGACCGCGTTCAACGACGTGATCGGGCTGGCGAAGGGCACGTCGGTCGTCTATATCCTCGCGATGCCGGATCTGTTCTATACGGTGCAGATCATTTATCACCGCAATCTGGAAGTGATTCCGCTGCTGATGGTGGCGACGATCTGGTACCTCGTCATCCTGACCGCGCTTTCGGCGATCCAGGTGCACGTCGAGCGTCACTATGCGCGCGGCGCGACGCGCGCGCAGACCAGGCGTTCGACGCTTGGCGCACTGGTCACCCGATTGCGCGCTGCGCGCCGGGCGCATTCCGGCGCTGCATCCGCGGCCGAAGCTGACGCGGCCGAAACCCCTGCTGCCGACGCAGGCTGGGCGCAGCGGCGCGTGGGCGGCAGGGTGGGCATCCATAACGTTTCGAAGAGCTTCGGGACGCTGAAGGTGCTCGACAACGTCTCGCTCACGGTTCCCTCGGGCAGCGTGACGGTGATCCTCGGCCAGTCGGGATCGGGCAAGTCGACGCTGCTGCGCTCGATCAATCACCTCGAAAGCGTGGACGACGGCTTTATCGACATCGACAGCGAACTCGTCGGTTACCGGCGCGAGGGCCGCACGCTCTACGAGCTGAAGGAAAAGGACATTCTGCGGCGGCGCGCCGAAGTGGGGATGGTATTCCAGAGCTTCAACCTGTTCCCGCATCTGACCGTTCTCGAAAACGTGGTCGAAGCGCCACTCGCCGCTGGCGTGCCGCGCGCCGAGGCCGAGGCGCAGGCGCGTGCGCTGCTCGCGCGCGTGGGGCTCGCTGGCAAGGCGGACGCGTGGCCGCGCCAGCTTTCCGGCGGCCAGCAGCAGCGCGTGGCGATTGCGCGCGCGCTTGCGCTCAAGCCCAAGGTGCTGTTGTTCGACGAGCCGACCTCCGCGCTCGATCCCGAACTCGTGAACGAAGTGCTCGACGTGATCCGGCAACTGGCGCGCTCGGGGACGACGCTCGTCATCGTCACGCACGAAATCGGCTTTGCGCGCGAAGTGGCGGACACGATCGTGTACATGGACGGCGGAAGGGTCGTCGAGTCGGGTCCGCCCACGCAGGTGCTCGGCAATCCGGCGCACCCACGCACGCGCGAATTTCTTTCGAAGGTGTTGTGATGAAGGCTGCCAATGCACGTCCTGATCGCGCGGCGCCGCAACGCCATCATTCGATTTCAGTCCGCAGCAGGCGGCACGCGTGCGCGCGTCGAAAGATCTGCAGGCCGCGGGTGCCCTTGGCGGCTTGCGGCTCCTGGAGCCCGGCGCGTTCACCGTGGCCATCGCGCCGTTCGGCGCGCCGATCGCGAGTTATGCCACCGACGCGCGCACGGTGGTCGGGTCCGATGCCGACTACGCCTGGCTCCTGGCCGACGTGCTCGCGCTCACGCTCCAGCTCCTGCCGATTGCGTGGGCCGACTGGCCGCTGGGGCTCAGCAGCGGCAAGTACGATGCGGTCATCTCGAACGTCGGCGTGACCGAGCAGCGCAAGCGCAAGTTCGACTTCACGACCTACCGGCTCGGCCTGCACGCGTTCTATGTCGCGAACGAAAGCGCGATTCGTTCGATCCGCGAGCCGCGCGATATTGCGGGCCTGCGCATTGCCACCGATACGGGGACGATCCAGGAGCGCATCCTGCTCGAGTGGAACCGGCAAAATGAGGCAAAGGGGCTCAAGGGCGCAGAAATTTCGTACTACGACGATTTTGCCTCGATCCGTCTCGCGCTGCTGTCAAAACGCGTGGATGCCGTGTTCAACCCGGACGCGCCGCGTACAGTAGCGGCGCGTCCGGGTTGAACACGGCGACCAACGGTCTGATACGCGGCGGCCAGTATCGTGCATCGCTCACGCGCTGGGGGCTGGAGGCCGAAGCGGTGGCGCGCTCCGAGACCAATCCGCCCGGCCTGCGCGACGCCTGATTACGAACGGAACCTGGGAGACTACGCATGGGCGCTGTCCAGATCGATCACATCGCATTTCTGACGCCCGCAAACTACGACGGCGAAGCGCCGCGGGCGAGCTTCGAGCATTCACTGGAGCTGTTCCGCTTCGGCGAGTCACTGGGTTACGACAGCGCCTGGGTGAGGCAGCGCCACCTCGAGCATGCGGTTTCGTCGGCTGCGACGTTTCTGGCGGCGGCGAGCCAGCGCACGACGCACATCGGGCTCGGCGCCGCGGTCATCCAGATGGGCTACGAAAATCCGTTCCGTGTTGCCGAGGACCTCGCAACCGTCGACGTGCTCTCGAACGGGCGGCTGCTCGTGAGGCTCAGTGCGGGTGCGCCGGCGCACGGCCCACTGCTGGGCTAACGGCTCTTCGACGTCGATCCGGGACCTCCCTTTCACGTACTACCGCCAGATTCTCGACGATTTCGCCACACGCATCGCGCCTGAACTCGGCTGGCAACGCGCGCAGAGCCGCAGGGCGGTCGCAGCTTAGCAGCAGCGCAGAAATGGTTGGCGCGATTTGTTCGTAGCCGGTTTCAGGGTAGAGCGCGACAATCCTTTGCTCTACTGAACTACGAGACGGAGTATTCGTTCACCATGACTCGAGATCTGCTGTTGTTGCTGGAACCTGGTTTTACTGACCCGGCTCATCCGGGCGAACGGTTCGTCTGTCCGCATTGTGCGCTTATCGAAGGGCTGCTGGCGAGCGATCCTGTGCGAGTCGCGCGGCTTGACGTCAAGCGCGTGGCGTTTCCTCGCCCGCGGGCGGAAGTCGTCGCCGTGCTCGACGAAGCGCATCAGGGACTGCCGGTACTCGTACTGGGTGACGAGTACCCGTTGCCCGAGGATCCACAAACACTCGGCGAGCGGCACTTCGTGAATGACCCGAAGCGCATCCTTGCGCTGCTCGCGCAACGCCACGGCTTTCCCAGGGTGCACTGAGTTTCCCCCGCTTCTGGCGCCGGTGAGGCGCTGCCGTCTGCATCCGTTTTCCGTCTTCACTATCCGCAGGGATCTTTCATGTCCGTTCACGCAGCCGCGCGTACGCACGCGGCGAACGCGCCTTCGCAGGCGACACTCGATTGGGTCCGCACACTCGTCGCGATCGATACCACCAGCCATGTGCCAAACCTGGGGCTAATCGAGACCGTGAGGGACGCGCTGGCGCGCGAGGGCGTCGAAGCGACGCTGATCCACGACCGGCGCGAAGGATGGGCGAACCTCTTCGCCACCGTGCCCGCACATGACGGCGCTCTCGACGGCGGCATTGTCCTCTCGGGGCACACCGATGTCGTGCCTGTGGCCGGGCAGCAGTGGGACAGCGACCCGTTTCAGCCAGTCGTGCGCGACGATCGTCTGTACGGACGCGGCACCTGCGACATGAAAGGTTTCATCGGGACGGCGCTTGCCCTGTTGCCGCAGATCCGCGCGGCGCGGCTCTCGCAGCCCGTGCACTTCGCGCTCTCGTATGACGAAGAACTCGGCTGCGTGGGCGCGCCGCACCTGATCGCCGAGCTTGGGCGGAGAGGGCTGCGTCCCGCCGGCTGCATCGTCGGTGAACCGACGGGAATGCGGCCGGTGATCGCGCACAAGGGCATCCACACCTATCAGTGCTGCGTGCGCGGTCACGCAGCCCATTCGTCGCTGACACCGAATGGTCTGAACGCCATCGAGTATGCGGCGCGGCTCATCTGCCACATCCGCGATCTCGCCGACCAGTTTCGCGCGCAGGGCCCCTTCGACGATCTCTTCGACGTGCCGTACACGACCGCGCAGACGAGTCTTATCGAAGGCGGCAATGCGATCAACACAGTGCCCGCCGAATGCCGCTTCTCGTTCGAATTCCGCAATCTGCCGAGTGTGGCGCCTGAGGCGGTCTTCGATCGCATCGAAAGCTGGGCGCGCGAAAACGTGCTGCCAAAGATGCGCGCCGAGCATCCGGACGCGGCCATCGAGTTCCGGCGGATGTCATCGTCACCGGGGCTCGACGCGGCCGAAGAGGCGGCCATCACGCAGCTTGTGCGAGCGCTGACCGGCGATCCGCAGCGGCGCAAGGTGGCCTACGGCACCGAAGCGGGCCTGTTCGCGCAGGCGGGCATTCCGACGGTGGTCTGCGGGCCCGGCCACATCGAACAGGCGCATCGCGCCAATGAATATGTTTCGCTCGAACAGCTTGCGAGCGGCGAACGTTTTCTCCAGCGGCTCATCCAGGGGCTGGAGTCCGGCACGGGCGAAACCGCATGAAGGCGGTAAACGCGGCGTCCGATGCCACACGCCTGAGCACGCTTTCTTCCTGAACATCCAAATGACACGACTCTTGCTTCCGCAGGCCTCGCCGCGGCTGCGTTCATGCGCGGGACGTTTCTTGCTGCCCCGTCTTGCGCGCGTGGAGGGCTGACACATGGCTGCGGTTTTGCCTTCCACTGGGGTGGACGAGCGCTTTGTCTACGTGTCGGTGCACGATCCGCGTGCGCGTCCGCTTTTCGACGAACTGACCGGCGAATACGGCTCGCGCTATGCCGATGTGATTCCGGCCGAAGCGTTGCGCGCGGAAATGAGGCGCTATCCCGACGATGCGTTCGCGTCTCCGCATGGCGCGTTCGTGCTGCTGTTGCGCGACGGCGTGGCCGTGGCGGGTGGGGCGTTCATGCGTCACGCCGATCCCGGCACCGCCGAATTCAAGCGCATCTGGGCGAGCCGGCACTGCCGCCGTCGAGGGCTCGCACGGCGCGTGCTCGTCGAACTGGAGGCACAGGCGGCGCGCCAGGGCTATACGCGCGTATACCTCGGCACAGGACCGCGGCAGCCGGAAGCCATCGCGCTTTATCGCACGAGCGGCTACACGTTACTTTCGGCGCATGACTTTGGCGAAGACGCGCCGCCGGGCTTTCTGTTCGAGAAGCATTTGCCGCGCACGGAGCGAGCGGATGGTGTTTGAAGTGCGTGGGGCCGGCTGGGCAGGAATGTTGCGCCCTCGCGCGAGCGGATTACTCCACAACAACCACTTCCTTAGCGAGCTTAAACCAGCCTTTCGCCGCTTGAATGGCGCCCCATAACTTGTCGGGGATCGCCAGTAGCGGTACGCGGTCAGAATCGAGCATCGTGGTAATTTCTGTTTCTCGGCCATCACCGGCGATCTCGACCCACGTTGGGTTCATCACCAAGCCCTGTCCGATTGCGACCAGCGACAGGCCGGTGGTTAATGCTTTTTCGGCATCCCGCGGTGTCCGGATAAGGCCCCCCGCAAGTAAAGGAATGCGGTCACCAACGTGTTCAACAAGCAGCTCGGCGGTCGTGTGCTCGCCGGTATAGTCCGCAGGTCTGGCATTCGGAATGTCAAAGAGTGACGCATGGAGGTAATCGACGCCAGCTTCAATCAGCCGGTCGATCAGCGCGTAGCTATCGCCGATACGCAGCGCTCCCTCGCCAGCCTCTTCCGGTGATATGCGGTAGCCAAGCAGGAAAGGCCGCTTGGCGTGTCCGGCTATTACCCGCTGCGCTTCGCGCACCACGGCCAAGGGGAAGCGCATGCGGTTTTCGAGAGAGCCACCCCACTCATCATCGCAACATGGGCGAGAAGAAATTCTGGATGAGAAAGCCATGAGCGCCATGCAGCTCGATGCCATCGAAGCCCGCCTCGATGGCGCGGCGAGTCGCTTCGCCGAAAGCCATGATGATCTCTTCAATTTCTTCCCCGCTCAGCGCGTGGCTGGTCACTTCCGCGTCATTGAACGGGCTGGGCGGCACCTTTAGCGCACTGGCACTGACAACGCGGCCATCCGGCACGAGGTGTGGCAAGGCTTTGTTGCCAGCGTGGAAGATCTGCAAGATGGCGGGAGCACCCCCGCTCTTAGCCGCCTCCGAGAGGCGACGGAGGCTGGGAATGAAGCGATCATCATGACTGGCGAACTCGTCAGTGAAGTCTATGCCGTCCGGCGTCACGTGCGTGCAGCCATCCGCGAGGTGAATATGGGTCGAGTATAAGCAGGCATATGAGCAAAGGAAAAATCGTCGATGAGGAGGCGCGTGAGCGCCTGATTATCTGGCTGCGTCGGCGCATGACGGAATTCGGCGTCACGCCCGAAGCACTCGCGGCGGCGATCGAGCATGACCGCGAACATCCGCCGCTTTTCCACGACGCGCACGGCAACAAATGGGACGGCGAAGGGGAGAAACCAGGGTGGCTCGCGGCCGCCGAACGGGCGGGCGTTGATCCGGCGTTCTTCCCCATCCGGCCAGAGCAGAACTAGCCAGTACCGATCGGCTAAGGGTGAACTCAAGATTCGGACGAGAACGTACGATAGCCGCGCCGCAGAATCATATGGATCAATCGATTCTCGCCATCGCCCCGCGCAGCGCCTCGCCGGCCAGACAAGAACCACACAATCCCTTACCTCTCATGGGGAAGTTATTGTAACTTTTTGTTAATGCGGAATTTATTTAATTGATAAACGGATGCTTTCGTATGAACATCTCCGGCAATCGCGCGCCAGCGCGATTGTGAAGCCGTAGCGGCCATCACCAATACTTCACCGTGCCACCGCCGGAGGACCGATCAATGAAACTGCAGATTCTCTCATCAGCGCTCGCCGTTGCCCTGGCATTCGGACCGGTCCAGCCAGTCGCGCAGGCCGCGACCTACAGTAACGGCACGGCTACGGCGACCTTCAACGTCACCCTGACGCTGCAGGCCAACTGTTCGATCTCGGCGACGCCGCTGAACTTCGGCACAAACGGCGTGCTGGCCACCGCGTTGAACCAGCAGACCTCGGTCGCGGTGACCTGCACCAACACCACGCCGTACAACGTCGGCCTTGATGCCGGCACGGTGGCCGGTTCGACCGTGACGAGCCGTTTGATGGCGGGCACCGCCACCGGCAATACCGGCACGACAGTGGCCTTCCAGCTCTATCAGGACGCCGGCCGCACGACGGTCTGGGGTAACACGCAGGGCACGAATACGGTAGCGGGCACCGGCACCGGGTCGGCGCAGTCGATTCCCCTCTACGGCCAGGTGCCGGCGCAAACCACACCGAAGCCGGATACCTATCAGACCAGCGTTACTGCGACGGTCTACTTCTGACCGCCCGCCGGGATCGTATGGCCGGATCCAGCCGCTATCTGGCCATCCTGCTGGCCGCCGCCCTGCTGCCGTGGCCGCTGGCGACACTCGCCGCCACGCTGCAGATCTCGCCGGTGATGGTCGACCTGCAGGCAGACGAGAACGCAACCGGGATCACGTTGCGCAACCCGGGTGACAGCCCGCTCTACGGACAGGTGCGGGTGTTCCGCTGGGATCAGGTTAATGGTGAAGACGCATTGACGCCGACACAGGACCTGATCGCCAGCCCGCCACTGATCCAGATTGCGGCGCAGACCGACCAGCTGGTCCGGCTGGTGCGCGCCACGCCTGCCCCCGTCGCCGCCGAACAGTGTTTTCGTGTCCTCATCGATGAACTGCCGCAGCCAGGGGCCGCGCCGACAAACGGCGTGACGATCCGGCTACGCTACTCAGTGCCGGTCTTCGTCGAACCGGCCGGTGCGGCCGGCCAGCCCAGGCTTGCCTGGCATCTGGTGCGGACCAGCCAGAGGTGGGCAATGCGCATCGGAAACACCGGCACGCGACGCGCGCAGATCGCGGCGGTTCAACTGGTGAATGGCGCCGGCAAAGTCTACGTGATCAACAAGGGACTGCTCGGCTATGCACTGGCGGGACGTGTGGGGCAGTGGCCGGTGCCGCTGCCGGCGGATGCGGACCTGGGCGGCACCCTGAAGGTTCGGGCTACCGTCAATTCGCTGCCGGTCGAAGCCGCCGTGACGGTGGAACCGTCCAGCTGACCCGGCCGCCATTCGTTCATCGCTTGCCTGTGTACTGCCTGGAGTTGCCACCATGCGCTGCCGCCCGACCCATGCGAAACATGCGACAGCATCGATTTCCCGTGCGCCGGCTTCACGCAGTTCTCGCCGCGCTGGGGCTGCTCGCCCTGGGATGCACGCGGGTCTACGGGCAGGGCGCTCTGCAGATGGCGGATGCCAGCGCGAATTCGCCCCATGACGTGATCCTCGAAGTGGACCTGAACGGCCAGCGCACCTCGCTGCTTGCCCATTTCCGTGAGCTGAATGGCCACCTCGCCGCGACCGGCAGGGACCTGAGCGATATCGGACTGGCCACTGCTGCCCTTGGCATTGCCGATACCGCGGAAGTGCAGCTGGATTCGATTTCCGGCCTGCACTACACCTATGACGCGGCACGTCAGGCCGTCGACCTGCAGATCCCCGACAGCATGCGCAAACCCTACACGTTCGACAGTCGCTCACTACCCAGGACGGCGCCCGCGAGCTCGTCGCGTGGACTGGTGATCAACTATGACGCGTTCGCGCAGACGAACACCGATGAGCAACTCGCCCTGTACACCGAGGAGCGTTACTTCGATCCGGCGGGTGTCTTCAGCAATACGGGCATCGCGTACCTGTACCGCAACGATCAGCGCTACACGCGCTACGACACATCGTGGAGTCGGTCCGATCCGGCCACGCTGGGCACGACGCAGTTCGGCGACACCATTTCGTCGTCGCTTGCGTGGTCGCGCTCGATCCGCATCGGCGGGTTCCAGTGGCGCAGCAATTTCGCGTTGCGTCCGGACCTGGTCACGTTCCCCGTGCCGGCGCTGGCGGGCTCGGCTGTCGTGCCGTCGGCAGTCGACCTGTACATCAACAATGTCCGGCAGTTCAGCGGGAACGTGCCAAGCGGGCCGTTCATTGTCAGCGACGTGCCCGGCATCACCGGGGCCGGCCAGGCGACCGTCATCACGCGCGACGCACTCGGACGCACGATCACCACCTCGGTGCCGCTTTACGTCGACACGCGGCTGCTGGCGCCAGGACTGTCCAGCTATTCGTTTGAAGCGGGCTTCCTGCGCCGCGCGTATGGGCTCGAATCGTTCGACTACGATCCGCGCCCCGCGGTAAGCGGATCGGTTCGCCGCGGCCTGAGCGATTCGATAACCGTCGAAGGTCATGCGGAGGCCACAGGCGGCCTCTATAACGCAGGCGCGGGCGCCCTGATACGCCTCGGCATGGGTGGCGTCGTCAACGGGTCGTTCTCGGCGAGCACAGGGCGTCTTGCCGGCACGCAGGCGAGTCTCGGCTACCAGCTGATCGAGCCGCGCTTTTCCATCGACGCGCAGACCATCCGGGCGTTCGGCAACTACGGCGACCTCGCCGCACGCGACGGCACGCCGGTGCCGAGTGCGACTGACCAGGTGACGCTCGCGCTGCCATTCCTGCGTCACCAGACGTTTTCCGTCAGCTACATCGGCTTCAGGTTGCCGCAAGGGCCGGCCTCAAGGATCGGCTCTGTGTCGTACACGCTCAATCTGGGCGATCTGGCCACGCTCAATCTCAGTGCCTACCGGGACTTCAAACAGCACGACTCGCGCGGCATGTTTCTGAGCGTGAGCTTCGGACTCGGGCATAACACGTCGGTCAACGCCACGGTCGGCAAACAGAATGGCCAGTCGGACTACAACGTCAATGCGATCCGTCCGCCCGACTACGGCGGTGGTTGGGGCTGGGGGGTGCAGGCGGGCGGCACGGGCGCGATGCAATACCGCCAGGCACAGGCGCAATATCTCGGGCGGTACGGCGAGGTCACCGCGGTCGGGCAGAATCTTGGCGGGCGTTCCAGTGCGTCGCTGGACGTGGCCGGCGCACTTGTGCTGATGGATGGCAGCGCCCAGCTCTCGCGCCGCATCGATGACGGCTTTGCGCTGGTGTCGACTGACGGCGTCGCGGGCATCCCGGTGCTGCACGAAAACCGCCTGATCGGCTCGACCGATGGGTCCGGTCATCTGCTGGTGCCGGATCTCAATGCGTATCAGAACAACGAGGTCAGCATCGACAGCATGAAGCTGCCGGCCGATGCGCGGATCGCCGCCACATCGATGGATCTCGTGCCGAAGACGCAATCGGGTGTGCTCGCCCATTTCGGCGTGACGCGCTACAGCGCCGCGTCCGTCACTCTTCACGGTCCGGACGGCAAGGCGTTGCCGCCTGGCGCGAGCGTGCATCACGTGGAAAGCGGCAAAGACACGATCGTCGGCTATGACGGCCTGGCCTTCATCGACAGCCTGCAGCGCGACAACCGTCTCGTGATCGATAGTGGCACGCTGCATTGCGCGGTGGAATTTCCCTATACCCGCCCCAGCAACGGCGCACTGCCGACGATCGGGCCACTGATCTGCGACCCGGTGTCCGGAGACCACCCATGAAGCGGATCACCTTCGTTCTGCTGGTCCTGGGCCTGATGCTCGGCCTGCCCGGCCGCGTAAGCGCGCAGACGTGCTCGGCGAGCGCCTCGGCGGTCAGTTTCGGTTCAGTCAGCCCGATCAGCCGCAGCGCGGTCAGCGCAACCGGCACGGTCAGCGTGACGTGTACGTGGCCGGCGATCACGTTCACGCCCAACGTTCGCGTGTGCCTGAACCTGGGCGGCACCAGCCCGCGCGGCCTCGTGAACGGCTCGAACCAGATGCAGTATGACCTGTATCAGGACTCGGCCCATTCGCTCGCGTGGGGCTCGATCTACTATGGCACGACGCCGATCCCGCTCACGCTGACCAAACCAGCGGCCGGGACGACCGCCACACAGTCCGTCACCATCTATGGCCTGATCGCGGGTAGCCAGCCGACGGTGCCGACCGTCGGCAACAGCAGCACGACCTATACCCAGAGCTTCGGCGGCACCACGACGTCGATCAACTACGGCTTCTATCTGTTCGGCGAACCGGCCTGTGCATCGCTCACCGCCGCCGGGGGCAGTTTCCCGTTCAGCGTGTCGGCCACCATCGTTAACAACTGCAACATTACGGCGACGAACGTCAGTTTTGCGACGTCGAGCGTGCTGACGAACGCACTGAGCGCCGCAGGATCGATCACCGCGCAATGCACGAATGGCGATGCCTACCGCATTGCGCTGAACGGCGGCACGAGCGGCAACGTGGCAGCCCGGCAGATGCAGCGTTCGGGCGGCGGCGGTGTGGTGAATTACCAGCTGTATACCGATTCCGCCCATACCACCGCATGGGGTGACGGCACGGCGGGCACCACAATGGAAACCGGCACGGGTTCCGGCAACCAGCAGGTGATCAGCGTCTACGGCGTCGTTCCGGAGCAGACCACACCAGCGCCCGGTAGCTACAGCGACACCATCACCGCGACGATCAGCTTCTGACGCTGTGCCGTCGACTATGTCTGCCCGCAATCAGAATGCCACCATCCAGACGGCGCGTTGCGTGGTGCGATCCGCAAGTTGCAGGGTGGAGAGGAGCTGCGTGGGTTCGCGCGGCGCAAGCGCCACACTGTAAGGCGTGCCATGCAGACAGGAGACGCCGGGCATCGTGGTGGGCACCGCATCGGCCGCGGACTGGATCACGCAGCTCTCCTGGATGACCAGGCTGACCTGGATAGGGGCCAGTGGTGTTGACGATCCGTGCGACGTGGAGGCGCCCAGCAGGCATACCGCGATCGCGAAGGTTTTGATGTTGCGCAACATGTGAGGGATTTCCGCTGCCGTCTCTGTTTGTCGCGCGGCCGGACGTTCGATGAACAGCCCAGGGCGATACCTCGATATCGGCAGATCAGGGAAAAACCTGAGTGCGCAACCCGCATATGCGAACGACAACCGCATTCGCAGTTGCACCCGGCTATTGCGTGGCAGAGGCAGATGGCCGTTCGTGCGTCAGCCGCGGCAAGCCATCTCCAGGCGCCAATTCAAGATCAGGCTACGGTGCGGGGAACAGGCTCTCAGGATGACCGGCTCACGCTGTGTGTACCTGACGCGGCTTCCCACCGGCGCGCGCCGTCCGGGCGGGAATCACCGCAGCATCCCTGCCGCAGACTGTCTGGCGAGGGGATGCCCGTCAACCGGAGGCGTGTCGCGATTTTAGCCCTCTGTGAAAGCTACCTGCCGATGGCTGCCCGCTGATGCTGGCTGGAGCCCGTTCACGCCGACGAGAACGTCGAAACCTTATTGCGACCGGTAGCCTTGGCGGTGTACAGCGCCTCGTCGGCAGCCCTGATCACGGCGCTTACATCACTGTCCTGCTCCGGCATCCAGCAGGCCGTGCCGATGCTGGCGGTGACGCGGCCGTATTCGCTGCCCGCGTGCTCGATGGCCAGATCGCTGATCGCTTCGCGAATCTGCTCGGCGATCAACTCGGCCCCTGCCGGCGGGGTATCAGGCAGCACCACCACGAATTCCTCCCCGCCGTAGCGCGCGGCGCTGTCCGCGGGTCGCCGGATGTTCTCGCCGATGCATCGTGCAACGGCAGCCAGCGCATCGTCACCGGCCTGGTGGCCGTAGGCGTCGTTGTAAGCCTTGAACCGGTCAATGTCGACGAACAGCAGCGAAAACATGCTGCGCGTACGGCGGGCCCGGCGCCACTCCTGGTCGAGAATCTCGCCCAGCGTACGGCGGTTGTTCAGTCCCGTGAGGCCGTCGGTCCTCGCGAGCATCTGTAACTCCGATTCCGCGCGCATCCGGCGCCGCAACTGGGCGCCCAGCAGGAACGCAAGCGCGATGAACCCCAGGCCGAAGGCGACCATCAGCGAGCCGATCGTCAGCGCACGCTGCCGCCAGCCGGCAAAGATGTCCCGCTCGGCCTCGGCCACCATGATGATCAGCGGCAGATCCGGAAAATTCCTGAACAGGTACAGTCGCCGCACGCCGTCGATCGATGCGGTGTCGCTGAAGCTGCCTTCCGGGGCCGACCTGAAATGATGGAACGTGCTGGCGTTGCTGATGTTGCGCCCGATGGTACGCAGGTCATACGGCTGGCGCATGACCATGACGCCGTCCCGGCCGATCAGGGCCACCGATCCGTGCGGCCCGAGCGACAGTCCGGCGAACAGCGTGTGGAAATACTCGAGATTGACGGCGATCAGTACGATGCCGGCAAACGAGCCGTCCGGATGGGAGAGCCGCCGGGTCAGGGCAATGCTGGGCGAGCCGTTGCGCAACCGCGAGCGAAAGGGATCGCTGATGTAGAGACCCACATCCGGATTGTCGCGCTGGACGGTGAAATACCGGCGATCGGCGAAGTTGCCCTGACGTGGAATATCGCCGTTCGAATCGATCACGATGTTGCCCGATGCATCCAGCACCAGCATCGCGCCGAGATATTTCGCGGTCGCCGCGCGATCGAACAGCACCTGACGCCGCATGTGGGGCGGCAAAGCCAGTACGTCAGGATCGCGCATGCCATCGACGACTGCCTGCAGCGACAGGGCGTACAGCTCGAAATTCCGTTCGATGTCCCGTTCGGCGATCAGGGCAAGGTTGCGCGAAGTTTCGCGGGCCCGCTCCATTGCGTCCAGACGCCCTTCGTACAGCACCGTCGCGCACAGGAAGACCATGACCAGCGCGATAAAAATCCCGCCCCAGATGATCGCCTGTGGCTCGAGGCGACCGCGCCACAGGCGGCCGGCAAAGGACAGCAGAAGCCCCGTGTTCTTTCTTGTTACCGTCTCCACCGTGCCCCCACCTCGTTCCGGAAATCCGGCCGCATGTGTATGTGCACGAAGCCGGCCGGTGGCGAAGTCATATGCCGGGATCAGGGATTCCTGATCCGGCCGTTGAATGCGCCGGATGTTCTACTGCTTCACCCATGCGTTATCGGCAATTCGTTCCCTTTCTTGATCCGTGTCATGCAGGCGGCATTTCGTCACCATGTTACGCGACACCCGCCAACGCCTGCCGCGGACACCCGGTGACCAGGTGTTCAGCGCCGCACAGATTTCCTCCCGAAGACGAATCAGACTCAATTGACGCCGCGTCAGCCTGTCGCAGCACAAGAGAAACCGTCAGGGGGTGACGATGACCGAACGCCTGTTTCGACCCGGCCGGGTCGCGGATGAATCGCCCGAAGCCGCGACGGCGCGCAAGGTGGGCGCCATCGTCGCGACCCTGGCGGCCCGCACGATCGCGTGTTCCGGGCTTCACGGCAGTCCGTTATCCCCCGGCGTGGTGCCTCGGCTGCTCGGCTATTTTCGTGGATTTTCCGACGCCATCTGTACAGGCTGGGCCGTCACCGGGGTCGGTGTGTCAGCTGACGCGAGCCGCTTTGCCATCTCATCGGTTTTTCCGCGGATGCGGGAATGCTGTATGGCCCGGGTCAGCGATGAGGTTACGGCGTCCGGCACCTTCAGGCACGGGCGCACGGCGGGCCGCACCGATGGGGAACGTTACGTTACCAGCGGGTGCAGTAGCACCGCGTTACGTGAAATGCTGACAGCAGACATCCCGGTTGCATGCAACACGCGCTTCAGTATTGCCCTTCCGGGGTGCGCTCTGGATCCGGAGTGCGTATCCTGGTTCAACCCCGAATAATGGTGCGAAGCGTTTCATTTATCTGATTCTGCGGCGCGCCGATCGTACGTTTTCGTCCGAAACCTGAGCGCACCCTGACCAACGACGAAACCGTCAGATTTGGGCCTGAGACGTTGATTCGGAGGCGTCAACCAATGGCGAAAACGACTCTCATTTGACGCGTTTTGCGCGACGCCCTGACGTCCGGTTGAAGGATGCTTTAATCTGACAATTGCCTGCTAACCAGGGCCGTGAGTCGCCTGCGGATGCTCGCCATGGGACCGAGTCCGGTCATGAAGGCGACCGACACAAAATTGGCGGCCGGGGGGCATGCAGCAACTGCACAGGAAGTAACGCCTGTCGCTTTGACCTGGTTTGGGTATGCGGGCGGGCCCTGTCCTTCAACCGTCGGCAGGTCGAATGCCGTCATCCGCGACGAGCCTGGCCATGATGTCGTTGAGTGAGCCGAAATCAACAGGCTTGACCAGATAGCCGTCGAAACCCGCTTTCTGTGCCCGTACGCGCGCTTCGGCCGAACCGTATGCCGTCAGCGCAACGAGTCGCAGATCCCTGAGTTCCTGCTGCGCACGAATGCATTCGGCCACCTCATAGCCGCTCAGGTCCGGCAACTCGATGTCGAGCAGGACAACGGCGGGCCGAAAACCCGCAATGACCGCCAGGGCCGCGCGAGCGGTATGCGCCTGCTCCACCCTGTGCCCCGCCAGGGTCAGCAATGTTGCAAGGCTTTCCGCTGCATCCACGTTATCCTCGACAATCAGGATGCGCAGCGTGGGCGGCATGGCGTTGGCGACCGGTGTTTCGTGACTGCCGGGCGAGCCGGGTTGGCCCGTCACCGGCAAGGTCAAGGTGAAGGTGCTACCCCGTCCGACGCCGGCGCTTTGCGCCTCAAGGGTGCCGCCATGCAGTTCAGCGATACTCCGGGCGATCGCCAGGCCGATACCGAGCCGACTGGCGCGTTCCTGGTCGCCGCGTCTGACGGCTGAAAACAGGTTGAAGACATGCGGCAGGGACCCGCTCGGAATGCCCATGCCATTGTCGCTTACGCGAATACTGAGCCGGTCATTGCGCACCTCAATCGCCAGTTCAATGGTGCCGCCCGCGGGCGTGTACGTCACCGCGTTATCCAGCAGGTTATCAATCGTCTGCCTCACGCGCACCGGGTCGCATTCCATCTGCACGTCACCAGTGGGCAGCCGGGCTTCGAGATGCAGCGCCTGCGCGTCGACACGCGCCTGGATCGCCTCGAGCGCGTGCCGGGCGATGCCAGCGATATCGACCCATTGCCTGCTGAGCGTGACCAGTCCGCGTTCGAGCCGCGCACCGTCGACCAGGTCGTCGATCAGATGGGCAAGGTGTGTGACCTGCCGGTCAATGATGTCGAGCGCGTGACCCTGCTTTTCGTCCGTTGCCACCATGCGCAGAAACGTCGATGAATGGCGAATCGGCCCCAGCGGATTGCGCAGTTCATGCGCGAGGAGCGACAGGAATTCCGCGCGCGACTGAGACTTCGGACGCACGGACTTCTGTCGTTTTCCAGACATCATGTAATAACTCCCCAATGCGCCCGCAACAGCGTCATCGATCTGTTCCGTCGCTTCTCTCCATGAAAGCCCGAAAGATCTGTTCCGTCAGGTTCGTCACGGAGACCGGCAGGTCATGGCGCGGAGCCCAGCCGGAACGGCAGCGTCACGGCGCACAGGCTGTTTGTGTCTTCCGTCGCAATGGTTCGGACGCTGCCCCCCAGACGCGTGACCATTTCCTTGACAAGTGCTATACCGAACGCCTCGCCGGGTGTCAGATCCGTTCCGGGCTCCTCGGCCACCTGACGACTGCGAGCAATGTGCATGCCTGTACCCGACACTTCAATCACCCATCGTTGCATATCGGCCTGCGAGAAAGACATTCGCAGTTCATAGCGATCCGTATGCCGCAGTGCGTGCAGTAGCAGGTTGTGGAGAATCTGTCGGATATACGAGCGGTCACCGGTGACGTCCGCGAGCGTCTCGTCGAAATCCGCCGCCAGGGCGAGTCCTCGCTGTTCGGCGATGACGGCAAACGCGTGCACCGTCTCGTCAAACAAGGGCCGCAAGGCAAAGCGTTCGGACGCCGGAGCGGCCCGGTCGGCAAGAAGCCTCCCGTATTGCTCCAGCTGATCGACGAGTGCGTTCAGCTCGGCGACATGGTGATTGGCAACGAGCTGCAAATTGGGATGGCCGTCGCATTCGGACGTGGCGACGCTGACGGCGAGCGGGTTGCCAATGTGCTGTATCTCGCGCGCGATGGAATGCAGCAGCTGCGCGCGCGAGGCGGCAAGTTCGGCGAGTCGCCCGCCGCTGAGCTGAAGCTGCCGGTTCGACTCCTCCAGCTGCTCCAGATAGGCGGTGGTTTTCTCGTTCTGCTCAGTGACGAACTGCTGCACGGAACTGCGGGAAACGACGCTGAAAAACTCTTCGATCAATGTCCTCGCTGTGCTTTCCCCGCTCCTGGCAATCTCCGGGTCCAGTTCGGGTAAGGCGTCGCTGACGGCCGCGAGGACAATCCGGCGCAGCACATCGAGCTCGCGCAACAGCTCTTCAAGCCGGTATCCCTGTTCCCATCGATGGTGCCCATGCTCCTGCGCATCGTCCCGGACGTCACCGGCAAGCAGCGCCGCATCCCGGCCGCGCAGGAAACGGCAGAGCTCGTCAAACAGCACCGGCAGATGATCAATCAGTTGCGCATGGGTCAGACGGTCGGATGCATCGATGTCGGCGTCGGCGTGCACCGTGCGTAGCCACTGCGCCGCGAGCGTGTCCCGTTGAGAAGCAACGTGGGCAGCGATCTGCGTGACTGGCGACGGGGAAGGGGTAGGGGTCATCGCGTTTCATATCTAAGCAGGCGGATCACGCGAGTATGCACGCATCTGTGCCGGCAGGGCGCTGTTCACGCTGAAATGGCCGCAGGAGCTCGCGCTGTGCCGCCGCGTGTCGATCGGGCTCAACAAGGACGAGGCGCCCGCAACTCGTTGACGAAGGCGGTCTTCTTCCATCGCCTCGAAGAGGTTCGAGACCGTTCATGCGAGAGCCAGCGTTACCCGGGGGCGAACAAGGTAAGCACTTATGCGCTGCAGGGCATAATGCAGAGGTTTTTTCGGTTAGCGATCGCGGCCGCAGACGCCTGAACAGGCTAAGCGAGGCCAATCCGAGATCGGTAATCAAAAAAACGTTTGTGCTAAACCGCTCCCCGGGCCGCTCGCATCATAAGGGTTGATCATGCTTCCGGTCATTGTGGCTTTCACCGTCAACCGTGAAAAGCGCCTCATACGCCTTATCGCCGCCTTGCAGTCCCGGGCGCTATGGGATCGCGTAAGTCCGATCCTGCGTACCGGACGGGACCTCCAGCCTCCGATCGCCGACGGCTTCGCGTCGGATCTCTGGCCCGCTCCAGCGGAGCATGTCCGGCATCTCGAGTCCGAAACAGTCAAGCGCCCGCCCCAAGGAATGATCCTCGATATCCTCGATAGTCTGGGGGTGGGTATAGAAAGCCGCGGCCGACGCGACCAGGTCGTTGTAGCGTAGTCGTTTCTGCTGCTCCTCTGGTTCGTTCTCGGCGATCACGTCGCCGCCGAACGACAGCCACTTCGAGAAGCATTTAGCGTAACCCACGGGTAGGTGGGGAGGATCATCTCAATACGATGAAAAGGATGCCGAAGCAATCTGCGCGGCAGTCTCGCGGGCGAACTGCGCTTCGTGCCACGCAAGACCGTCGAGCCGCAATCGGTATCGTCGCTGCATCGCGTGCGCCTGGGTTTTTGTCCAGCCTCGGACAGCGCAAGCCAACCAGATTTGCGGACTCCTCGCCGATTTCGGGATCGCTATTCCCAAGGGAGTCAGGCATCTCGATGCGTCAGGGTACCTGAACTGATCGAAGATGCAGAGAACGAACTGACAGACTCGTTTCGATTGCTCATCCAGCGCCTCATGGACAGTCTGAAGGAGATCGACAGGCGGGTTCGGGAACTCGAGCGCAGATTCAGGCCACGTCACCGCAATGACGACACGGGTCGACGGCTCGCATGAGTCCCGGCATCGGGCCACTTACCGCGAGCGCCCTTGCGACCCAAGATCGTCTGAAGTAAGGGAAAGGCGCCCAAGGCGTGCGCCGGGAGCGCAGAGTCGCTGCTCAATGAAAGAGAGCTGCAAGACGATGCCGGGCTAGCATAGACGGCCACCGCGGGGGTGCTGTCTACTGTTATGAACTGCCAAGCCTGGATCTACGCGTGACCAACGTGGCAGACTCCGTGCGCGCCAGCCTTGCCATCGACGGCCGCACGGTGCTGTCAGTGCCGTATCATGCGCGCATTGCGTAGACATTGCACCAGCCTTCGGCCGCAACAACCTTGCCGGGGAACATCGGGCAGGTGCCCGTTGCGTCGCTGCGCGCGCCCGCAAAGAAGCGGCAATTTGCGCAGCGCTGGCCTGCGGCGTACTTCGGAAACTTGCTGGCGTCGACGCTACTTGCATTGCTGCGATATCCAAGCGACTTTGCTGTCGTGTCGTTATCGTCGACGAGGGCCGGCGCGGCGAGCGAGCGTCCGGCGATGGCAAGCGTGGCACAAAGGCCGGCGGCGTTAAGTATGAAGGTTCTGCGATTGCGGGTGATCATGCTGGTTTCCTGATTCAAATAGCTGATAGTGCGAGGTAATCGGATAGCAAGACCGACTAGTGCCGGGGTCCGGCATTGAGCGGTGTGTTCGACGACTGCGCGGTTTCCGCGGTGAGTTTCGCGTTGCCCGCGTCGTAGCCGTTCGTGTAGAGGAGGAATGCCATCAAGTCGGCGTATTCCTGATCGGTCATCTTGCCGGGGCGGTCGGCTGGCATGTTGGTCGACATGTACTGGTAGATGCCGCCTATGGTCAGATGCGAATTCGCAGCCGGAGCGAAGGCCGGGCCGCTCAGCGCGGGCGCGGTGATGCCTTCGAGTTGCGCGCCGTGGCATTTTGCACAGGATTCCGAATAAAGATGCTGGCCGTGCTCGACCTGTTCGTGGTCAAATGCGGGCGCATTGCCGCCAGTCGTTGCAGAGACCTTGATGAAGGCGCCTGGGGTGTGCATGGCGGCGCGCTGATAAGACGCCTTCGTGCTTTCGAGCGCGGGTGCATTCGAGCGCGCCTCGCTTGCGGCGCTGGCCGGCAGCGTCCAGCCACGCGTGAGTGCCGCGAGACGGCCGTCGTCATTCATGCGCGCAAGGGCGTCGTCAATGCGCGCTTGCAGCGCACGCATGCCAGGCCCCGAAGCGAACACGAGATGCCAGTCCGCATACGGCGAGGTTGTCGCCGCGACCGCGAATTGATGCTGCGGATGCGCGCGCTGGTACGCCACGACGGCCGGATACCAGACGATCGCGCGCTGCGCGCGCCCTTTCGCGAGCGCATCGACCGTCAGTTCGGAGGTGTTCTCCAGGTCGAAGCGCGCGTTCTTCTGCTGCACGGCGATGAGTTGCGACGGGCTGGACCAGGTTGCCGCGACCGTTTCCTTGCCGTCGGCCGGTACGGCGGCGCGCGGATGACGTAACGTGACGCTGACATAGCCTGAGCGTAAGTAGCATTGCGAGAAAATCATCTGCGAGCCCGATGCGTCGGCGATGCTCGAGCGCGGAAAGCCCGCAACGAGGTCGCATTCGCGGCCCAGCGCGCTGGCGAGTTCGTGCGCCGAGATGCCGTCGTCGCCGCCATCATCGTCGATGCCGTGTGTGACGAACGTTGCGGCCACGCCAGCGGCTTTTAGCACGGCGCGCGCGACGGCCTGGTCGAGCGCGGCCGTGGGGCTGCCCGGCAGCGTGCAAACACGCACGATGTTCGCCGCTGCATATGCGCTGGTGTGCGCGCCGCCTGCCGCGAGCGCGGCGGCCACGGCGAGCCAGGTGATCCGGATGTTCATGATCGTGTGTTCCAGTGAAGTCGGGGCCGCACGCACGCGCGGGGGGCTTGCGCGTGTGCGTGCGGCGGAAGGCGAGAGTCTCGTTCGGCCCTGGTTCAGCCCCGGTTCAGTGCGAACACGTAGAGCGTGCCGCCGCGCGGGACATCTTTTGCCACATCGGCCATCGGGCCGCCCCAGATCGGATTTGCGCCGCCGTAGCCCGCAAGCACGGCAACGTACTCCTTGCCGTCGACTTCGAACACGGAAGGCTGCGCAATGATGCCGCTCGCGAGTTGCGGGCTTTCCCAGAGCACCTTGCCGGTGGCGACGTCGAATGCATAGAGATGGCCGTCGAGCGAGCCGCTGAACGCAAGGCCGCTTGCCGTGGTCGCTACGCCGCCGTTCCAGGGCATCTTGCTCCAGTGGCCCCAGAGCTTCTTGCCGGTGTTCACGTCGATGGCCTGCAGTTCGCCGTAGCCTTCGCTGCCCGGTTCAGGCTTGATTTCGAAGCCCTCGCCGAGATAGGGCAGGCCTTCCATGTAGCTCACCGACTTGCCCGAGAGGCTCATGCAGGCGTGCAGCGCGGGCACCACGGCAATGTGCCGCGCCGGATCGTAGGACACCGACCACCAGTTCTTGCCGCCCAGAAAGCTCGGGCAAGTGTCGATGGTCGTGCCGGCCTTCGGGTACTTCGATGGGTCCTGAACCGGCTTGCCGTCGTCCGTGTAGCCCGTGACGGACGTCGCCTTCACGAATGGCTCCGCGTAGATCAGCTTGCCCGTTTGACGGTCGATAGCGTGGAAGAAGCCGTTGCGGTCGGCGTGGATGATGGCGTCGTAATCCTTGCCCTTGTACTGGATATTCGCGAGGACCGGCGTGTTGACGCCGTCATAATCCCACGTGTCGTTGCTCGTGTACTGGTAATGCCATTTGAGCTTGCCGTTCTTCGGGTCGAGCGCGAGAAGTGAATCGGAGTACAGATTGTCTCCTGGGCGCAGCGCGGCGAGCCACGGGCCGGGGTTGCCCACGCCCCAGTACAGCGTGCGGCTCGCGGCGTCGTAGGTGCCGGTGAGCCACGCAGCGCCGCCGCCATGCGCCTGCATACCGTCGGGCCAGGTCTCCGCGCCTTTTTCGCCGGAGCCCGGAATGGTGTAGCGCTTCCACACGATCGCGCCGTCGTCGGGGTTCAGCGCGGCGATGTAGCCGCGAATGCCGTACTCGCCGCCCGAGGTGCCGACGATGATCGAGCCGTCGAGCGCGAGCGGCGCGAGCGAGAACGCGTAGCCGAGGCCCGGCTCGAACATCTGCTTCTTCCAGACCACGTCGCCGGTCTTCGCGTCGAGCGCGGCGATTTCGCCGCTCAGCATGGCGATGTAGACGTTCTTGCCGTAGAGTGCCACGCCGCGGTTCACCACGTCGCAGCACGCGGTCTTGAACGACTCCGCACCGAGCTTCGGCTCGTATTTCCAGAGCTGCGCGCCGGTCTTTGCATCGAAGGCGTAGACGTTATCTTTCGGCGTGCTGACGAAGAGATAGTCGCCATTGACGATGGGCGTCGCCTCGAAGCCCTGCTTCAATTCGGCCGGAAACTGGTAGCTCCACGCCTGTTTCAACTCACCGACGTTCGACGCGTCGATCTGCTTGAGCGGCGAATGCGACTGGCCGTTGTAGCTCCGGTAGTACGTGAGCCAGCCTGGGTCGCTTTGTGCGCGGGTCAGGCGGTCGTAGGTCACGGGCGGATAGTCCGAGGCGGCATCCACTGGGCCCGCGTTCAAGGACATCGCCGCTGCGATGGCCATTGCACAGGTCGCAAGCCGGCTTGCCGCAGCCGAGCGTCTCTTCATCTTCGTCTCCTGAATATTTGTCCATGCACGGCCGGGAAGCGGTCAGGCTGGATGCGCGGGGATGGGGCCGGTCCGGGTGCAATGGCGTTCTTGCAAGTCGTATGCCATTCGCCGCGAAGCATTGCGCGGCGGGCGATGCAGTCCGTTGAGCGACATACCGCCGAGGTGCCCCGCGTGTGGCCGATCTGTTGCATTCCGGTACAGGCCGCGGAGAAAAGTGTTGGCGAACGTGACAGTGGGCCGGTCGCGCAAAAGGGCGCTGCGCGGTAACGCGCGTGCCGATACACCAGCGCAGCAAAGCAAAGCGCGCCGCCGTGCACGCTGGCACGTTCCTGGCTAGATCACGGCAAAGAGGAGACGGTTGTGTGCGCACCGGTCGGCGCTCGTCGCTTCGGCGTTGAGCTCGCGCGACCGCATAAAACAGATGGAGACGAAAGTTGATCCCAGAGAAGGCGGTGGGCGCGAGCCGAGGCAGCGCGAGGCGCGCGTATGCGACGCTTGGCACGAGCCTCGCGCTCGGCGCGCTTTGCGCCGGTACTTCCACGCCGGCCATCGCGCAAGCACAGAGCGTAGCGGAGAAGAGCGCGGATACAAGCACGGATAAAAGCGCGCTGAGTCAAACGCCGAGCCCGCCCGTGCTGCCCGCTGTCGTGGTGGTCGGCACGACGCCGCTGCTCGGCATCGGTACGCCGCTCGCGAAGGTACCGGCCAACGTGCAGACCGTGAGCGCGCAGGACATCGCGACACAGCACCGCGAAACGTTGACCGACTTCTTCGCCGCGAACCTGCCGGGTGTGAGCGTGACCGACGCCGAGGGCAATCCTTTCCAGATGAACCTGAATTATCGCGGCTTCACGGCTTCGCCAGTGCTTGGCACCCCTCAAGGATTGTCGGTGTTCGTCGACGGCGTGCGCGTGAACGAGCCATTCGGCGACGTCGTGAACTGGGACCTGATACCGACTGGGGCGATCGACAAGATCCAGCTCATTCCGGGCTCGAATCCTGTCTACGGCCTCAACACGCTGGGCGGCGCCATCGCGATCACGACGAAGAACGGGCGCACGAGCCCCGGCGGCGACATCGATCTCTCGGGCGGCTCTTGGGGGCGCAAGAGCGCGCAGTTCGAGCAGGGCGGCACGTTCGGGCCGCACGTCGACTACTACGCGAACGCGAATGTCGCGAACGACAACGGCTGGGCCGACCACAACGCAAGCCGCGTGCGCCAGGCATTCGGCAAGCTGCGCTACAGCGACGACGACACGACGCTGTCGATCTCAGGGGGCGGCGCGGACAACCAGTTTTACGGCAGCCAGACGATTCCGCGCTCGTTCCTGGACAACCCGAAACAGGCCTACACGTTTCCGGACCTGAACCGCAACAGCGTGGGCTATCTCACGCTCACGGGCGAGCATTTCTTCAACGACAACGTGGAGCTGAGCGGCAACGCCTACTATCGCCATCTGCGCAACGAGAACGTGAGCAGCAACAACAACACGGACTACGGTTCGATCGACGCAGACGGCAACGTCGACACGCTGGAGGGCACCAATGTCGACTCCATCGTCACAACGGACAGTTTCGGCGCGAGCCTGCAGCTTACGCTGCTCGGCAAGCTAGGCGGGATGGGGAGCCAGCTCGTTGCGGGCGTGGCGGCGGACTTCGCGAACTCGCGCTACGTTTCGTCTTCGCAGGACGCCGCCTTCACGCTCAATCGCGCGACGGTCGGCATCGGCGATTTCGTTCAGCAGACCGATGCAAAAACGCGCAACGCGAACTATGGCGTCTACCTGAACGAAACGCTCACGTTCACGCCGCAATGGACGCTCACGTTGTCGGGGCGCTACGACTGGGCGACCGCGCGCATTGCAGACGAAAGCGGCGTGCAGCCGCTGCTCAACGGCTATCACACGTTCTCGCGCTTCAATCCGGCCGTGGGACTCAACTGGAATCCGCTGCCTGCCGTCACCGTCTACGCGACCTACAACGAAGGCATGCGGGCGCCAACCGCAATCGAGCTTGCGTGCGCGGACCCGGCTGCGCCGTGCTCGCTGCCGAACGACTTCGTGGCCGATCCGGCGCTGCAACCCGTGGTCTCGAAGACGTTCGAGGCAGGTGCGCGCGGTCGTATCGGCGCGCAGACCAGTTGGAGCGCCGCCGCGTTCAGCACCACGCTCTCCAGCGACATCGAGTTCGTGAGCGCGGCGGGCAGTACGCAGGGCTATTTTCAGAACGTCGGCAAGACGCGCCGCCAGGGTGTCGAACTGGCGGGTCACACGGCGTTTGGCCCCGTTGGCATCAGCCTGAACTACAGCTATGTGGACGCGACCTACCGCTCGGCATGGACTGAGCAAAGCCCCGCGAATTCCTCGGCGGATGCGAACGGCGTCGTCACGGTTCGGCCGGGCGACCACGTGCCCGGCATTCCGGCGCATGCCGTCAAGCTGCGGCTCGACTACGCGGCCACGGCGAAGTGGAGCATCGGCACCAACATCATGTGGCGCAGCGGCGTGTATGCGCAAGGCGACGAAAACAATCAGGATGCCAATGGAAAGATCGCGGGCTATGTGCTCGTGGATCTCGACACGCGCTATCACGTCACGAAACGGCTGGAGGTCTACGCAAACGTGACGAACCTGTTCGACAAGCGCTATGCGAGCTTCGGTGTGCTGGGCCAGAACTTCTTCAACGGGCCCGGCCACACGTTCGACGGCGCGAATCCGGTGAACGAGCAATTCGTCGGACCAGGCGCGCCGCGCGGTTTTTGGGTGGGGCTTCATTACGCCTGGGATTGAAGGCAGGTGCTGCATATGCGCGCATCGGGGTGAGTCCGCATTCCTCCACGCAGGCCATTTGCGGTAATACACAGGCTGGCGAATCGCCGCGGCGCGTGTTTCGATCGACGCTCGCTGCCTTGCATACGGTTCGCTTACACACTGTGTTGCGCTTCGCGTGCGCGTTTGGCGCAAACCGGCTGCGTAGAATCGATGGCCGGATGGCCCGGAGCTTGCTAATAGAGGACACCGAGAAATACCAAAGTGTCCGGCAAGGTACCGGCCAATCGTGGAGGAGAGCATGCGCGACGACGTACATATGGCCGCGGGGCAAGCGGTCCTGGTGTCCAATGGCTGGCCCGCGCCAGCCATTCAGAAGGCGCACGAGCGGTCGGAGACCTTCGGTCTGCGCGCGAAGGCGAGACCGGATTACGATGTGCTTTCGGGTGCAGGGCTTGAGCTCAAGCGCGAGCAGAATCGCGTGCTGTGCATGCATGCCACGCCGGTCATGGAGACGCTGCACGAGCAGATCGTCAACACGCAAAGCATGATCGTGCTGACCAATGCCGAAGGCTTGATCCTGCATTCGATCGGCGACGACGATTTCCTCCAGCGCGCCGAAAAGGTCGCGCTGCGGCCCGGCGCCAACTGGGCCGAGGACCGCCAGGGCACCAATGCGATCGGCACCGCGCTCGCCGAGCGCTGTGCGATGGTCGTCCATGGCGATCAGCATTACCTCGCGGCGAACCGCTTCCTCACCTGCTCGAGCGTGCCGATCTTCGACCCATACGGCGACGTGATCGGTGTGCTGGACGTGACGGGCGACCATCGAAGCTATCACCAGCACACCATGGCGCTTGCGCGCATGTCCGTGCAGATGATTGAGAATCATTTGTTCGCGACGACTTTTCAGGAGACGCTGCAGGTCTCGTTTCATGGCCGCCCGGAGTTCCTCGGCACGCTCATGGAGGGCATCGCCGCCTTCACGTGCGATGGGCGTTTTCTCTCGGCCAACCGCAGCGCGCAATTTCAGCTCGGCCTTTCGCTCGCTGCGCTACGTGCCCATACGCTCTCGTCGCTATTTCAGACCACGAGTGCGCAACTCATAGACCGCATGCGCGCGGGCCTGGAGTCGCACCTCATGCTCAATCTCGCCAGCGGGGCGGTGGTTTGCGCGCGCGTGCAGTTCAGGCGCGCAACGCTGGCCGAAGGCGCCCGACCGGTTGTGGTGCATGGCGCTGCTTCGCAGCCGGCCGCCCGTGCGGTGGCGCAGCCGCCTTCGATGGGCCTCTCGCGCCTGGGCTACCTCGATACGGGCGATCCGCAAGTGGCGCTCGTGATCGCGAAGGTGCGCAAGGTGATCGGCAAGGACATCCCGATTCTCGTCACCGGCGAAACCGGCACGGGCAAGGAGTTGCTCGCCCAGGCCATTCACAACGATTCGCCGCGCCGCGACCAGCCGTTCGTGGCGGTGAATTGCGCGTCGATTCCGGAAACGCTGATTGAATCGGAGCTGTTCGGCTACGAGGAGGGCGCGTTTACCGGCGCACGGCGCAAGGGCGCGGCGGGCAAGCTGTTGCAGGCGAACGGCGGCACACTGTTTCTCGACGAGATCGGCGACATGCCGTATCCGCTGCAAGTGCGCCTCTTGCGCGTGCTGCAGGAGCGCATGGTCAATCCGCTCGGTTCGACGAAGACCATCCCCGTCGATATCGCGATCATCTGTGCGACGCACCGCGATTTGCGCGAGATGATCGCGCAGAACCGCTTCCGCGAGGACCTGTATTACCGGCTCAATGGCCTCGTGGTCCGCTTGCCGCCGCTGCGCGACCGCACGGATCTCGCGGTCGTGATCCAGAAGCTCTTGCACCGCGAATCGCACGGGCGTGCGGACCGGCAGCCGCTCAGCGTCGCAGCGGACGTGATGGCGCTGTTCGAGCGCTGTGCGTGGCCCGGCAACTTCCGGCAGCTCGGCAACCTGCTGCGCACGGCAGCGGCCATGGTCGACGACGACGGCCAGATCCGGCGCGAGCACCTGCCCGACGACTTCTTCGACGATCTGCGTTGCTGCGGCCAGACCCAGGTATTGCCCCCAGCGCTTGCCCACGCGGAGCCGTTGGTGCCGGAGGACGCGCGCCTCGAAGACGTGACTGCCTCGACCATCGCGGCCACGCTCGCGCGCCATGGCGGCAACGTGTCGGCTGCTGCGCGGGCGTTGGGCGTGTCGCGCAATACCATCTACCGCAAGATGCCCGCTGCCGATTCCGGGCGCGGTTCGGGCGACGCCTGAAGTGCCGTTCGCGCGCGCGGCCAGGTCACTTCCTTTCTCCTCCGCTGTCCCACGGGTGTTGCATCCTGTAGCACCCGTGTTCCGAAACGCAACACCCTTTCCCACGCCGGCAGCACTGGCCGCATCGGGCGAGCGCTGGCTCACACCGGCATGCCCCTTGCTTTGAAGAGACTGGCCGCACATTCGATGCGGTATGCAGCCTCAATCTCAAACAAGGAGACATGTCATGCAGTGGACCACCCCCGCTTATACCGATCTGCGTTTCGGCTTCGAAATCACGATGTATATCGCCAACCGCTGAGCGCACGGCAGTGTGCCGTCCGCGCGACCATCGAGGCGTGGCGGGCGGCATGCCGCGAGAACGATCATGAAGATCAGGATACTGGGTTCAGGTGCAGGCGGTGGCCTGCCGCAATGGAACTGCAACTGCGCGAATTGCCGCCGCGCGCGGCACGCGGGCGGCGATGTGCTGCCGCGCACGCAGTCGTCGATCGCGGTGAGCGGCAACGGCGTGGACTGGGTGCTCGTCAACGCGTCGCCGGATCTGCTTGCGCAGTTGCGCTCGCATCCCGATCTGCAGCCCGCGCGCGCAACGCGCGATAGTGCGCTCACGGCCGTCGTGCTGACCGACGCGCAGATCGACCACGTGACGGGCCTGCTGATGCTGCGCGAACGCACGTCGCCGCTGCCGCTCTATGCTTGCGCGCCGGTGCTCGGCGATCTGTCGAGCGGGTTGCCGCTCGTGCCGCTGCTTGGCTATTACTGCGGCGTGGAGGCACATACGGTCGCGCCGGGCGAGCCGTTCACGATTGCCGGTTGCGCCGGCCTGCGCTTTACCGCACTGCCTGTGGAGAGCAAGCCTCCGCCATATTCGCCGCGCCGCGAGGAATCCGCGCCGGGAGACAATATCGCACTCCTTATCGAGGATATCGTGGCGGGAACGCGCGCGTTCTATGCCCCCGGTCTCGCGCAGATGAGCACCGACGTGCTCGGCACCATGCGCCACGCCGACCTCGTGCTCGTGGACGGCACGTTCTGGACCACCACCGAGATGATCGACCTCGGCCTCTCGACGAAGCACGCGGCCGACATGGGGCATCTCGCGCAGCGCGGCGGCGACGGCCGGCCGGGCATGATCGACTGGCTCGACACGTTGCCGCGCGGCACGCGCAAGGTGCTTACGCATATCAACAACACGAACCCGATTCTCGACCCGCATTCCGTCGAACACGCGCAACTGCGCGCACACGGTATCGACGTGGCCCACGACGGCATGCAGTTTCAGGTATGACGATGAACGCACCTCACACGTTGCCGGACACGCACGTAATACCATGGACTGCGAATGAATTCGAATCGCATCTTCGTGCGCTCGAATCGCGCTATCACATCCACCATCCGTTCAACCGGATGCTCAACGGCGGGCGTTGTTCGCCCGCGCAGATCCGTGGGTGGGTCGCGAACCGCTTTTACTATCAGATCAACATTCCGCTCAAGGATGCAGCGATCCTTTCGAACTGCCCCGATCGCGCCACGCGCCGCCGCTGGATCCAGCGCCTCACCGACCACGATGGGCAAGGCGGGGACGAAGGCGGCATCGAAGCCTGGGTGCGGCTGGGCGAAGCCGTTGGCGTCGATCGGGAAACGATGTGGTCGCAACGACTCGTGCTGCCCGGCGTGCGCTTCGCGGTGGACGCCTACGTGAATTTCGCACGCCGCGCGCCGTGGCAAGAAGGCGTGTGTTCGTCGCTCACCGAGATGTTCGCGCCGCAAATTCATCTGGACCGGCTCGCGGGCTGGCCTTCACATTACCCGTGGATCGAGCCGCGAGGTCTTCAGTATTTTCGCAGCCGCGTGCCGCTCGCGCAGCGCGACGTCGAACACGGGCTCGAAGTGACGCTGAGCCATTTCCGCACGGCCGCCGAACAGCAGCGTGCGGTGGAGATTCTGCAGTTCAAGCTCGATATTCTCTGGTCGATCCTCGATGCGGTCGAAAAGGCATGGCCCATATGAACCCGATAGTGCCCGATGCAGGCAGCGGCGTGCCGCTGCGCCCGTGTTTGCGCGGCATGTACCGCTTGCAGTGGGAGGCCGCCCAGGACGCGTATGTGCTGCTCTATCCCGAAGGGATGGTGCAGCTCAATTCGAGCGCGGGCGAGATACTCGCGCGGTGTGACGGCGCGCACGAACTCGACGAGATCATTGGCGAGCTGGAGCGGCTTTTCAGCACCTCGGAGCTGGCTCCCGACGTCTATCGCTTTCTCGATCACGCGCGGCTGCGCGGCTGGCTCGACTGACATGGCGACCGATACCGCTCTCCCGCCCAAGCCGCTCTGGCTGCTCGCCGAGCTGACTTACCGTTGCCCGCTGCATTGCGCGTTCTGCTACAACCCGGTGGACTTTGCGCGGCACGGCGAAGAACTCGACACCGACGCATGGCGCGCAACCATCAGCGCCGCTCGCGAACTGGGCGCCGCGCAGATCGGCTTTTCTGGCGGCGAGCCGCTGCTGCGCGATGATCTGGAAGCGCTCGTCGCGCATGCGCGCCAGCTTGGCTTCTATACGAACCTGATCACGTCGGGAATCGGCTTGAACGTCGAGCGCATCGAGCGGCTCAAGGCGGCTGGGCTCGATCATATTCAGGTGTCGATGCAGGATTCCACGCGCGAACTCAACGACTTTCTCACGAGCACGCGCACGTTCGAACTCAAGCGCAACGTTGCGCGGCTCGTGAAGGCGCATGGCTATCCCATGGTTCTCAACTGCGTGCTGCATCGCTTCAACCTGCCGCACATCGCGCAGATTATCGATATGGCGCTTGAACTGGGCGCCGATTACCTGGAGCTTGCGAACACGCAGTATTACGGCTGGGCCATGCTCAACCGCGATCAGTTGATGCCCACCGCCGAACAGCTTCGCGAAGCCGAGGAGACCGTGAACCGGTATCGCGCCCGAATTGGCGAGCGGTGCCGCATTCTGTTCGTCGTGCCCGATTACTTCGAACAACGGCCGAAAGCGTGCATGAGCGGCTGGGGGAGCGTGTTTCTCGGCGTGGCGCCAGACGGCGCAGCTTTGCCTTGCCACGCGGCGCGTTCGCTGCCGGGCCTCGTGTTGCCGAACGTGCGCGACGTGCCGCTGCGGCAGATCTGGTATGAGAGCGAAGCGTTCAACGCGTTTCGCGGCGATGGCTGGATGCACGAGCCCTGCCGCAGTTGCGACGAGCGTCACGCCGATCATGGCGGCTGCCGCTGTCAGGCCTACCTCTTGACCGGCAACGCTGCTGCGGCCGATCCCGTGTGCGCGAAGTCGCCGCATCACGACCGCATCGTGCAGGCCGTGGAATTCGCAAGACGGCCAACACGCGACGACGAGCGGCCAATCGTGTTCCGCAGCAAGCAGAACTCGCTCGCGCTTTGAGTGGAGAATCGACATGGCGACGGTCGTTGCGCGCTTCGATCGTGGTGAGCGAGCGGTATTCGGCCACCACGCGTTCGGGCGACGTGCCGCAATCGCCGGTGTGGTTGCAGGCGTGGTCGCGCTGCATGCCGCGCTGATTACCGTGGCGCGGTGGGAGACGCCAGCATCGCACGCCGCGCCGACGCGCGTGAGGATCGTAGACGCCGTGCTGATTGCGCCGATCCCGCTGGTGCCGCATAAGAGCGAAGAGCCTGCGCAAACGTCGTTGGCGAGCCGATCGATTCATGAAGCCGTACGAAATGATGTTGTGCAGCCGGCTCGAACACGTCCAGCGGCGCGTGTGCATGCGCAAGACGTCACACGCACGACCCCGCCGCGAGCGGCACCACCGGCCGCAGATGCTGCACCCGAAGCCGCGATGCCAACGGAACACATAGCCGGGCCGCAGCCGCAACCCGCGCCCGTCGCCAAGGCGCCTGCTATCGACACGCCGCGCCGCGTTGCCCATCTGGATTGCATGCTCACGAAGCCCGACTACCCGGCGCAGTCCTTGCGCCGCGCCGAGGCGGGCACGGCCATCATCGAACTCGATACCGCAGCGGACGGCCACGTGGTCGCCGCGCGCGTAGCGACGACCAGCGGCTACACCAGGCTCGACGAAGCGGCGCGCGACGCGGCGCTTGCGAGCCGCTGCCAGCCGTATGTCGAGGACGGCAAGCCGGCGCCGGCACGCGCCGACGTGCCGTTCACGTTCACCCTCAGCGAATGAAACGGAGGACCTTATGCCAACCTATGGAATCGCGCACCTGTGGGCCCAGGGCGATCCGATGACGCGCTTCGTTGCGGCGCTGCTCGTAGCGATGTCGGTCGTGTCGTGGTCAGTGATCGTGTTGAAGACGGTCGAGTTTGCGCGTCTGCGCCGCCATGCAGGCTCCGCGCAAAGACGCTTCCGGGATGCATGCGAACCTGACGAAGACGTCGACGCGTTGGGCCGCCCCGGCACACCGTTCTTCGAATTGGCCAGCGCAGGGCAGCACGCGCTGGCGCACCACGAGGCGAGTGGCGCCAGGCACCGGGGGCGCGTCGACTTGAGCGAGTGGCTGCTGCGCAGCCTCAGGGCTTCGGTGAGCGACAGCTCGACGCGTCTTCAGCGCGGTCTCGGCCTGCTTGCCTCGATCGGCAGCACGGCGCCGTTCGTCGGCCTGCTCGGCACCGTGTGGGGCATCTACCATGCGCTGCTCGCACTCGGCGCGAGTGGCGACGCCAGTCTCGAACACGTCGCGGGGCCGGTTGGCGAAGCGCTCATCATGACGGCGCTCGGCCTGTGCGTGGCGATTCCCGCCGTGCTTGGCTATCACGCGCTCGCGCGTGTCTCGCGCGATATCGTCGCGCAGCTCAACCGCTTCGCATACGGCGTGCACGCGCAGTTGCTCACAGGTAGCGCGCCAGCGCCGTGTGCGACGATGAAGGAACGGGTATGAATGACGATCGCGATCTGGAATACGAAGCGATGCCGGCGGCCGACATCAACATGACGCCGCTGATCGACGTGATGCTGGTGCTGCTCGTCATCTTCATGGTGACGTTGCCGGTATTGCACCATACCGCGAAGCTGGCGTTGCCGCGCGCGAGCAGTCAGCGCGAGGATCTGGTTGCGCCGCACGTCGATATCGTCGTCGATGCGCTTGGCCATATGAGCTGGAACGCGCAGCCTGTTCAAGAGTCCGGTCTATCGGAACGACTGGCAGAAGCCGCGCGGCTCACGCCGCAGCCCGAAATCCGGCTTTCGGCCGATCGCGCCACGCCGTACGGGCGCGTCGCGAAGCTCCTCTCGGCGGCGAGCGCCGCGGGACTCGCGAAGGTCGGCTTCGTGACCGAACCGGATTCGGCGCGCCATGGCGGATGAACACTGCGTGTCTTGTGCTGCAGGTTGCTCGTTAAGCTCGAAATGATGAGCGGCGTATCCGCGCGACGCGCGCGACCTTGCCGCCTTTGCCCGTTGCGCGCAGCCAGTGATCACCGCGTGCGTCGGTCTCGACACTTTCTAGCGTCACTCCAACCGGTTCACTCGCGCGAAGCCCGATCGCGTATCGCACCTTCGCGCCAGCGAGCGGATTGGCAAGCACGTAGTGCTGCTCGACGCGCCAGCGGAACAGGGCGCCGAGCATCGACAGCGCATCCGCGAACGAGCGCGCTGAGAGGCAGCCGTTGAACGGTTGCCTCTCAGGTGACGCGCACGCAGTTCGAAGACGCGAGGGTCCTCGCGCGGTTTGCGCAAATGCCGAGAGCTACGTCTTTCTGACTGGGCCCTCACACCGCCGCATAGATCGAGAGCTCACGCGATCCTGGCGTCGCTTATCGAAGTCCTGCAGTCTGGATGCTGACACCCTGACTACGCGGTTCCTGCCTCACTTCTCGCGCCTTCCGGCCGCTGCGCACAGGCAGCACGAAGCTGATGTGGCCGGGCACCTCCTGGCGCCGGAAGGTTGATCCGGCAATCGACTGTCCTGTGACGAAAGCAAGAACGCCAACACCCTCTGATGGTCGGCGCCAAGGTGTCGAAGCATTTGTCGCGACGTACTTTTCTTCACAGTAAAGTCGCCCAACTGAAGGCGCTTCGGTCGGGAAGGCTTAGGCTAATGAGGCGAAGTGTAGTATTTATGCTTTATTGCGACCCATAGTGTCCTTGGAGAGACTATGGGAAAACGAGGGTGCCAGGGGCTGAATCTCGATTTCGATGCCGCTGTCGCAGTAGCTACGTTCGCCGGCAAGCATGTCCTGAATCGGAAGCCGTTTCGAATACGTATCCTAATAGCGCGATTATGCTTCACATTTCCAGTAAAGTGCGTTTTGCATACTTGTTGTCGGGTTGCTCACCGTCGTGGGTTTCTACACGCGGCCGCTCGCGCTGCTGCTCGGCATCTACACGCTCGGCACCGCGCTCATCGGCACCACTACTGGACGATGACCGGTATGGAGCAGTACGCGAATATGACTAATTTCTATAAGAACACCAGCATCATCGATGGCCTGCTTCTCCTCGCAGTCTCGGGCTCGGGGCGATTCTCGCTAGACGAAAAGTAACCCTCCAGTCGTGCTGAAAACAGGAAGGCGTCCGTCGCGGTACTACAGCGACGGACGCCTTCTTTCGTTCTGGCAGCACCAAAGGCGCCGCGCTCCTATCTCATGATAGTGGACAAGCGCGTCTGACCACGCTGCATAATCGCGATCGGGGCCAATCATCACTGCGCAGTTGGGCTAGAACTGACTTACAACCTCAAACATAACGACAGCTGAGGTGAGAATCACCTCGTGCCCTCAGCCTACGGTTGCCGCGCAAGGCGCGGGAAGGACGGGGAGGACGTCAGAGTTCGCTAGCGACTACGTGTAGTGCCTCAAAGAGATCAACGGGAAGATTAAAGAATATTGCCCTGGTCAAACAGTACGTTTCTGCTCCAACGAGAAAAATACCTGCCAAAGTAGCGATTGCCACGACGGAAGACAGAGATTTCAGTTTGAAATCGGAAGTGCATACATCACGTTTTTTTTCTACTATTGCTCATTTTCTCACAGAACTACATGAATACTACGGGACACGCAATCGAATTTGGCAACTAGTTGGGCCATGGTCCTAAGCAAACGGAGTCGCTCACCAGTAAGCGCACTTGGCATCTGCCGCTCGGCGTGGCGAACGATAGTCGGTACACTGCGTGCCAGATGGTGGACCAATCGAGAAATGCGGGGGACGCTCCATATCTGAGTAGTCGAGCCACACACTGCAAGGAGATGGCCTGGCTTTGCATCGTTTGACGTACTCCTCGCGCCTTGCGCGGCAGCCTTGAGTTGAGGACGGGGAAGGCGTCAAATCATGCTAACTTGTGATGGATTGCCTCGATACAGCGATGTAGCCACTGCATCAGTCCATTCTCTGCCGTGTGGACCTCTGGAGACATATGCATCAGGGCTTGTCCTTTTCGTTCGCGTGCCTCAAGCTTTGCAGCGAAAGCGTGTGCGACGTCGGTATGTTGTTTAAGGAGATTCACAACGGCGTGGTCGGGTAATTCATAGACGATCACGTAGGTCCGTGCGACGAACGTAACCATTGAAGCAACACCCGCGATTGGTCCGCTCTCGCCGAAGTATTCTCGAGGACCAAGACGGACGACGTCGCTCTGGCCACCAGAGTCTTCCATTGAGGATGCCGCGACGACTCCATACCCGACAATTGAAATGGATTGCGAGCATGCTCCGGCGTTAAGCAGCACTTGTCCAGGTGCGTATTCGCGCCGAACCAGAGATTTGGCTAGTTGAATCCGTTGGTCTTTAGATAGCATCCCGAATACACCAATAGCTTCAGTTAGTCGATATGCGAGTGTTCCGCCTGGGATGTCGGCGAATTCGTTCTCGTTTTCCAGTTGAGCGGCAAACGACTCCAGATGACGATGAGCTGCGTCATAGAATTTGTTCAGCACCTCTACTTCTGATCGCTCACCTGTTCTGAAAAAGGTGGCTTCGTACGTGGTTGTTTTTCGGCCGATCGAGATCGTAGCCACGCTCGGCTTAGGATCTTTGGAGATGCCAACACAGGTCTGCAGGGCGAGTTCGAGGGCGTGCACAACATCAGACGGTCGAAGCTGCGTCGTGGTCTCAAACTTGGCGACTATTGCGTGAGGACCGAGAGGGAAGCTGTGGTTTACGATTCGCGATTTGGCGATGACACTGTTTGGCACGACGACCATATCGCGGTTTGCTTTGGCTATGTGGGTCGCGCGCCAGGTAACTTCAACAACTTCACCGTCCGCTACCTCATCTAACGTTACGGAATCTCCGACACGATAGGGAGACGTAGCGTTAATCAACAAACCGGAAAAAAGGTCCGAAAGGGTGCTTTGGAGAGCGAGGCCAAGGACGATGGCTAAAGCGCCAGAGGTTGCCAGGACTCCCTTGAGCGGGATGTCGAACACATCGGCGACAATCGCGATCACTGCTCCAAGATAGAGCAGGGCTGCGATTACGTCCAGCGTGAACCGGTTCTGACGTAGTCGATAGCCAACAACGTAGTAGGTTCGCACTACGGCCATAATCGTCGCGGCTGCTAACAGCCACCATCCCGTTTCAAGGACTCCGTGAAGAAAGTGAACGGCTGGGTCCGAAAATCGATGCGCGGCTTGGGTGGGGACGATGCCATATCGAAGCATCGACACTGTCAGAAGCACGAATAGGGCACATTTTAGTACCGCATGCAGCACGGGCCGCCGTCGGCCAGGTGACCAAAGCAGAACCAGTACATTTATCACGGCTGCTCCGCATGGATAGAGTATCTGGTTCAATGGCTCGTTCACGGTAGTGGGCTATGACTCAATAACGATGGGGTTACCACTAGTCCATTGCGTCATTGAAAAAGCACCTTATTTGGTATTCAATGAAACGCATGGAAAAGATGAATTTGACCACGCTTGAGCGCAAACAATTGCTGTCAGCAACTCGTAGCCAAACGGTGCGCGCAGCGGACGCGCGGCGTGCACGGCTGATCTTGATGCTTGATGAAGGCGAAGCACGTGAGGCGATCATGCAGCGGCTGCGATGTGACTCGCGCTTCATTACCCGTTGGTCGAGTCGGTTTTTGGC